>CANQVU010000001.1 GCA_947627415.1 uncultured Clostridia bacterium
ATTCATTAAAGCATAACGTAAATAACCAGAACCACGCTTAACCATTTTTCCTTTTGAAGACATAGTACCAGACTCAGGGACAAATTAAAACTTGTGATTAATTAATAAAAAAACGGGTGAAAAGATAATTTTACTCGTTTTTTATTTGGTAAGTATATAATAATAAACTTGCAACATTATGTAAAATATGATATAATACCAAGCATAAACTTCTTATAATTCCTTCAGGTAGACATCTATTGGGAATGACAAGAAGAAATAATTTTAGGAGGAAAAAAGAAATGACACAACAAGAAAAGTTTATCAATCAAGTAAAAGAGGCTGTAGACAAACAACCTATTCCACCAATCTATAATCCAGATGAATGGAAAGGAATTTACTTTAATTGCTATGCTTATGCAATGCGGATGCTCGTGGACTTTTGGGAATATAATTATAATCATATAGTTGGTCCGGGAATAATCAGTGGATGTATAAAGGAACCATATCAGTTTGAAAAAGAAAATGTTTTACAATATTTTAAGAAGGATTGTAAAGCGTTGGGACTAAAAGTTCTTTCTACAAACTTGGAGGAGCAAATAAGTGAAGATGAATATAAAATCGCTGTATATGTATGGGAAGGACGAGATTATCATTTCGCCAGGCAAGATAGTAATGGAATCTGGTCAGAAAAGAATTGTTGGAGAGGACCTATTGAAACTATTGAACTTGAAGATATAACTAAAAACAAAGATGGATATGAATTCATCGGAATATTTAAAGTGTCGAAAAATGTCCCTTATTTTATGGTTCTTTTTTTATATAAAATGAATACACATTATGTATAAATGTTTTGGAGGTACATAATGAACAGAAGATACAGAACAAAGAGAAAAGAGTCTAGAATTAAAGAAGTAATATCATCACATTTAGAGAACAATATAAAAGAATACCTAATAGTTATTATTATATTTCTTATAGGAATAGTAATTGGAGTTATATTTATAAATAATATTTCAGAAAGTCAAACATCAGAAATAAATACCTATATAAGCTCTTTTACAGAAGATTTAAAAGAAAATAAAGATATAAATACTTTAATTATGCTAAAGGACTCAATAAAAAAGAATCTAATTTTAGCTATTTTTCTATGGTTTATGGGATCTACTGTTATAGGCATATCTGTTGTTTATCTAACAATATGCTTTAGAGGATTTTGTTTAGGGTATACAATTTCATCTATAATCCTAACATTTGGAATTCGGTAGAGGAATTATTTTTTTGTTATCAACACTGCTATTACAAAGCATTATATTTATTCCGTGTATACTTGCACTCGCTGTAAGTGGAATGAGACTACATAATTCTATAATGGAAGATAAAAGACGAGAAAATATAAAAATAGAAATATTAAGACATACTATATTTTCTATATTTATAACTATAGTATTAATAATATCATCATTCATAGAGGTGTATATTTCTAAAAACATTTTATTGTTGTTAATAAAATATATATAATATGTCATTTTTCCTACATAAATAAAAAAATTATAAATTATTAAAAAATCTATTTACTTTTTTGTTTTAATCTGATATAAATATATACATAATAAATGTTCATAATAATTATTTTTAGAAAGGAAGCTAGATTATGGAGAAACAAATAGCAAGTTTTTTAGAATTTATTGAAAATGATAAGAAATTATCAGATAACACTTTACAATCTTACAGAAGAGATGTACTTCAATATAAAAAGTATGTAGAAGCAAATGATATAAATTATACAAAGGTAAAATCAAATGATATAAAAACATATCTACAATATTTACATGATATGAATAAAAAATCTTCTACAATATCAAGAAATTTAGCTTCAATAAGATTATTTTATCAATTTTTATTAAGAAATAGCAAGGTGAAAGCAGACCCAACAGAAGGTATACAATCACCAAAAATAGAAAAAAGAGTTCCAAATATATTAACATCACAAGAAGTTTCATTACTATTAGATCAACCTAAGAATATCGATTTAAAGGGAATAAGAGACAAAGCTATGCTTGAATTTGCGTACGCAACAGGAATGAGAGTAACTGAGATAATTTCTCTAAACATTGAAGATATTAATTTAGAAGAAGGATATGCAACATGTAGAAGTGGAAGCAAACATAGAAATATACCATTAGGAAAAATGTCTCTAAAAGCATTGAGAGAATATATTGATGATGCAAGACCAATACTAATAAAATCAGAATCAGAAAAAGCTTTATTTGTTAATATAAATGGAAGAAGATTAACAAGACAAGGATTTTGGAAAATAGTAAAGTTCTATAAAGAACAAGCTCATATAACAAAAGAAATAACACCACACGTTTTACGACATTCTTTTGCAACACATCTATTACAAAATGGTGCAGAATTAAAAGCTATTCAAACAATGCTTGGACATTCTGATATATCTTCTACACAAGTGTATATGCAGTTCCAAGATGAAAGTATAAAAAATATATATAAAAAAGCTCATCCAAGAGCATAACATATAAAAAAGAGTGAACAACGTTCATTCTTTTTTTATATGTTATGCTACTGTAAAAATTTTGGAAATTAAAAAATAAATTTACAGAATTTGATATTGTAATTAATTTTAATTTGTTGTATAATAATAAGAAATTTTGAAATAATTTAACAGAAATTATGATTTTAAATAAAATATTTATATAAGAAAGAGAGGAATAAAAATGTCAAAAATATTACCAGATATATCAAGAACATTCAACGAATTTTTATTGTTACCAAATTTAACTACAGAAAATTGTATACCAGAGAATGTATCACTTAGAACACCACTTGTTAAATTTAAAAAAGGTGAAGAAGCAAAATACTATGCAAATGTACCTATGGTATCAGCAATAATGCAATCTGTTTCAGGAGAAAAAATGGGAATTGCATTAGCTAGAGAAGGTGGACTTGCTTTTATTTTTGGTTCCCAATCAATAGAATCTCAGGCAGAAATGGTTTATCATGTAAAAAAACATAAAGCAGGATTTGTTATTAGTGATTCGAATGTTAAATCAGGAACATCTTTAAAAGAAGTTTTAGCTTTAGTAAAAGAAACTGGTCATTCAACAGTTATAATTACAGATGATGGAACAGCAAATGGGAAATTTTTAGGAATAGTAACAAATAAAGATTATAGATTATCAAGAGATAATCAAGATGCTCCTATAGATAATTACATGACTAAAAAGAAAGATGTAATTTGGGCACCAAAAGGAATTAGCTTATCAGAAGCAAATGATATAATTTGGGAAAAGAAAATTAATTGTCTTCCAATTCTTACAGAAGAAGGAAATCTAAAATATTTAGTATTTAGAAAAGATTACGAAGATAGGAAGAATAATCCAAATTCCTTATTAGATGAAAATAAAAGATATATAGTAGGTGCAGGAATAAATACAAGAGATTATGAAGAAAGAATACCAGCTTTAGTAGAAGCAGGTGTTGATATATTATGTATGGATTCATCAGATGGATATTCTGTATGGCAAAAGAACACTATAGATTTTGTAAGAGAAAAATATGGCGAAGATGTTAAAATAGGTGCTGGTAATGTGGTAGACAGAGAAGGATTTAGATATTTAGCAGATGCCGGTGCAGATTTTATAAAAGTTGGAGTAGGTGGAGGATCTATTTGTATAACTCGTGAAACAAAAGGTATTGGTAGAGGACAAGCAAGTGCTCTAATGGAAGTAGTCGATGAAAGAAATAAATATTTTGAAGAAACAGGTATATATATTCCAGTTTGTTCAGATGGTGGAATAGTATATGACCATCACATAACATTGGCATTAGCAATGGGTGCTGATTATGTAATGATGGGAAGATATTTTGCAAGATTTGATGAAAGTCCAACAAGAGTTGTAAAAGTAGGAAATAACTATGTGAAAGAATATTGGGGTGAAGGTTCAAACAGAGCAAGAAACTGGCAAAGATATGATTTAGGTGGAAAAGAAAAAAATAAACTTGCTTTTGAAGAAGGTGTTGATTCATACATCCCTTATGCAGGAGCTTTAAAAGAAAATTTAGATGTTACTATCGCTAAAATAAAATCAACAATGTGTAACTGTGGTGCAACAACAATTTCAGAACTACATAAAGTTGCAAGATTAACAATGGTTTCTGACGTAAGTATTTCAGAAGGTGGAGCACATGATGTAATGCTTAAAGAAATTGACAAATCATACAAATCATAATAATTAACTTGAATAAAAATATAAATTTGTGATATAATACATTATATTTCATTATATAAAGGAGGCATCAATTGATGCGGATAATCTTTTTAATTCTTCTTACTATAATAGAAGTGGGAGGATTTGCCTTTATGATTTCAGAAATTATAAAGGACTTAAAAAGCAGAAAATGAATAAAATAAATCCTAACGATATTATAGATCGCTAGGATTTATTTTATTCCCATTCGATTGTTGCAGGTGGCTTTGAAGTAATATCATATACAACTCTATTTATGTGTTTTACCTCATTTACAATTCTACTTGATACTTTTTCTAATATGTCATAAGGAATTCTACTCCAAGTTGCTGTCATAAAGTCTGTTGTACAAACACTTCTTAATGCAAGTGTATAATCATAAGTTCTATAATCTCCCATAACACCAACTGATTTTAAGTTTGTAAGAACTGCAAAATATTGATTTAATTCTTTATCTAACCCTGCTTTTGAAATTTCTTCTCTAAAGATATAATCTGCATCTTTTAATATATCTAGTTTCTCTCTCGTTATATCACCAATAATTCTAATTGCAAGTCCAGGACCAGGGAATGGTTGCCTAAATACTAACATCTCAGGTATTCCTAATTCTAAACCAGTCTTTCTAACTTCATCTTTAAATAAATCTCTTAAAGGTTCTATAATTTCTTTAAAATCTACATAGTCTGGAAGCCCACCAACATTATGATGACTTTTAATAACAGCAGCTTTTCCTTTGCCACTTTCTATAACATCAGGGTATATAGTTCCCTGAACTAAGAAATCTACTGTACCTATTTTTTTAGCTTCTTCTTCAAACACTCTAATGAATTCTTCACCAATTATTTTTCTTTTCTTTTCTGGCTCCGAAACACCAGCGAGTTTAGATAAAAATCTTTCTTCAGCATTTACTCTGATTAAATTTATATCAAATTGATTTCTAAAAATATTTTCTACTTCGTCACCTTCATTTTTGCGAAGAAGGCCATGGTCTACAAATATACATGTTAATTGTTTTCCAATAGCCTTATGAAGTAATACTGCAGCAACAGAAGAGTCAACACCACCAGATAGAGCAAGTAATACTTTTTTATTTCCAATTCTTTCTCTTAAATTTTTAATAGATTCTTCTACAAAAGATGACATTACCCAATCGCCAGAGCATTTACAAATATTGTACAAAAAATTCCTAATTATTTTAACACCATTTACTGTATTATTAACTTCTGCATGGAATTGAATACCATAAAAATTCAAATCTTTATTTTCAATACCTGCGATAGGGCAATTAGAAGTACTTGCTATTGTTCTAAATCCATTTGGCAATTCTTTTACTAAATCGGTATGGCTCATTAAGCAAATGTTTTTATCATTAAATCCTTCAAAAAGTGGAGAAGAGGTATCTAAATTAACTTCTGTTTCTCCATATTCCTTTTTACTACCTTTTTCAACTTTTCCTCCTAAAGAATAACTCATAAATTGCATACCATAACAAATTCCAAGAATTGGAATACCTAAATTAAATATTTCTTTGTCACAGTTTGGTGCATCTTCTTCATATACACTTGCAGGTCCACCAGTAAAAATTATTCCTTTAGGATTAATTTCTTTAATTTTTTCAATTGATACGTCATAAGGTAATACTTCTGAATATACATTGCATTCTCTAACACGTCTTGCTATTAGTTGATTAAATTGACTATAAAAATCTAAAATTACAATAGTTTCTTTATTTTTCATCACAAATCTCCTTTAAAACAATTTAATTCATTTTATCACATATAAAAAGAAAAGTATATACATAATTTTACAAATTGTTGTTTGTTTTATTTATTACTGTAAAATAGTTTAATATAATTTTTTCAAGACGTCCTTCTTCACAAAAATTATTATTTCATAATAATTTTGGATTCGAAGCTCCTATTTCAAAAATTATATTTAAACTATTTTACTAATCAAATTAATTTAAAAACAATTATACAAATTACAATTTATTTAAATAAAAAATTTTAAAAAAGGTATTGACAAAAGAACGAATGTTCGCTATAATATGTTTAACAAATAAATGTTCGCAAAACAAATTGCAAAAATTTATGGGGAATGCGGGGAAAGAATAGGAGAGATGTACAATGAGAATAACAAATGTAAAAAAATTTATAAGAAGTATATTAATAATATTAGGGATAGCAGTAGCTATAACGCTTTTGATAAGTAAATCAACGTTATCACATAAAGAAGTTGAATACAAAACAATATGTGTATCTGAAGGTGATACATTATGGAACATAGCTAAAGACAATCAAATAACTAATGATTATTACAATAATAAAGATGTTAGATTTATAATAAATGATTTAATGAAAATAAACAACTTGGATAATAGTAATATAAGTATAAATCAAGAACTACTGATACCAGTTGTATGATAACTTGAAAAATCCGAAGTAATATGTTAAAATAAATTATGTTAACGTGGATTATATTAACTAAAAAGAGAGTTCTTACTAAAAGCAGAAAGGAATTATTCTTATGAGAAACATAATATCAAAAACTCTTAATTTAAATGGAATAAGCTCATTTGATGAAAACCATTTAGCAAATCAAATAACAGAAGAAATAAATGAACAGTGTCCCGCTGGATATTGTTTCAAGCAGATTCTTGAATCTTTATCTGACATAGGGAAAACTAAGGGTAGATGTGGTACTTTATTTACAGCTAATAATATTGTTGTAATTTATCAAAAAATTGATTAATAATAACAAAAACTCTCTTTTTCAGGCACCTACTTGGGTGTCTGTTTTTTATTGGATATAATTAGAAAATGCACTTATTATAGTGCATTTTCTATAAATTCGCGAGTGGGTTATTCTCAACTGCATTTCTTATTTGACTATTATCAACATGAGTGTATATCTCTGTTGTAGAAATACTTTCATGACCCAATAGTTCTTGAAGTGCACGAATATCTACATTACCATATTGATACATTAAAGTTGCTGCAGTATGTCTTAATTTATGTACAGAATATTTATTTATATCTAATCCAGCTTTTAGTAGTTCTTTTTTTACTATAAGCTGAACTGTTCTATTACTAATTCTTTCACGCCTTTCACTTAAAAATAGAGCATCCTTTGAATCATATTTAATTCCTTCTTTAGGTCTCACTAATAGATACTCATTTATAGCTGATATACAAGCTTTATTTAGATATATGGTACGTTCTTTATTACCTTTACCTATAACATTAAGTTTAGATTCGCTAAATGTAATATCCTTTATATTTATATTAACTAATTCTGATAAACGCATTCCGCAATTTAAAAATAAAGTAATTATTGCATAATCTCTTTCTGAATTTCTATTATCATCACTTCCGGGCCACTTCCAAAAGCCTTTTACTTTCGTCTAATGATAAATATTTAGGTATCCTTTTACCAAGCTTAGGAGTTTCTAAGTTTTGAGCTGGATTAGTATCTATTAATTTAGCTTTTGAAGATAGATATTTAAAAAATACTCTTATTGTAGAAACCTTTCTTGCACGAGTTGTAGGTTTACTTCTAAGTTCTGTCGCCATATATGATACATATTTATGAATATCCTCTAATGTTATCTTTTTAATTATATCTAGAGTTAAATCTGCTATCTCTATCTTAGAATAGTCTTTTTCGTCTGTTAATTTAAATTCCTTTTTTATAAATTTTAAAAAATTACTAAGATCGTAATTGTATTCTTTTATGCTATTTGGAGATTTATTAAGTATTGTAATACTATAATCTAAAAAAGAATTCAAAAAATCAGGATTTAAATCTCTATTTATCATAAAGTATCCCTCCTTTGTAAATTAGTATATATCACTCATTTTAAATGTCACGATTGCGTGACTGTCTAAGTTATCATGAAATATCTTTTTGTTTATTTTAAGATTATATTCTATATTAAAATCATTTCTATTTAACAATATTATAATAACACTATTATCAGGATTTTTAAAGGCTGTAATTTCAACTTTATCAGAAAATTTACTAAATCCTATTCTTTTACTACCAGGTTGTATAAATCTACTAAAATGTTTAATGTAATAAAATGATAAATTTTTAATGTAGTCAGTTTTAGTTTTATTTAGCATAATAGGACTATTACAAAAATTATTTTTATGATTTGGACCGCCCTTATTATCAAGCACCATATTCCAATCAATAAATGCGTTAATTCCAGAATTTAAATCACCAATAATGTCATGCGCATATATTTCAGCATTTATGATTTCATCACTTTTTCTAAATGCAGAATAACCGTGTGCATCCTTCAGTATGAATTAATAATTTATTAGGAAACATTTTACTTACCAATTCGATATTTTCAAAATGATCTCCAGTATACCAATGAAAGGCTATACCTGAAACTTTATCTAAAGCTCCTTTTATTTTAAAAGAATCTAAAGCCCTTGTTAATAGTTTTTCTTTATTGTGGTCCCAAATTAATAGCTTTGTATTTATATTATTTGCTCTAAATTTGGGATAAATATAATTAATAAGTAAATCTAATTCCTCATCTGCAGTATATAAACAAGATTCCCAAATTTGTTTTGCATCTGGTTCATTTTGTATTGTCATAAAATCTATATTGATATTTTTCTTTTTAAATTCTTTTATGTATTTAACGAGATATTTAGCATAAGTATCTTTAAATTCTGGAAGTAATTTACCTCCATCTGTTAATTTTTGTGTATTTTTCATAAAAGCGGGTGGACTCCAAGGTGATGCTAAAAATTTTAGTTTTTTATTTCGAATTTGAGACTCTTTTATAATTGGAACAACATATTTAATATCTTCAGAAATTGAAAAGTCTGATAAATCATTTTTATTTGAATAAGAATAACTATAATTATTAAAATCAGAACTACCTATACTAATTCTTGCAATATTATAATTCATTTTATCTTCAGAAAAGTATTCATCTAAAATGCTGCTAGAAACTTCTTTTGTAGAAGTAGATAAATTATAACAAGAAGAGCCGAGTTAGGGCACCGACCAAATCCTATAAATTTTTGGAACTCTAAAGAAGGATATATATTTATTAATTTGTTTTCCTCATGTTTAAAATCTTGATTAAAAGAAATATCTTTAGTTTCATACATGAATAAATTTCTTTTAAAATTAGTTTCAAATTTAGTTATATTCATAAAATCCTCCATTATTATTAATTTTTCTATTGAAAACCTTTATATAATATGTATTAACAATTATTTCATGATACAAATATATCAAAAAATATGAGATATATCAAATATTAATCCGAATGTTGATTTTTACAAAGCTATAATATAAAATATGTATAAAAAATAAACAGGACATGTAGTATTATGATTAAAGGTTAAATTGGTATTAGTGTGAGTAAGAATAAAAAAACAACTGAATTTTAGAGATAAAGATCGGTATTTTTCCCTAATATAAATATAAACATATTTATTATACTTGCATTTATTATAGCTGCATTAGTAGCATATTTTTCTAAACATTTATATAAAGTGCAAATTTTTATAATTAATTTTTTAACTACATACATTTTTCTACCAAATATATTAAATAAAGTAATACCGAATGGATATAGTATTTTGATTAGTTTAGTTTTAGCTATTATTATTGGTATATATTCAATTAAATATAAATATATAGTGACTATAATAACAACTTCTGTAACAGAAAGTATGTTAGTATTTAAACAAATTTTTGCTCTATTAAATGTTAATAAAGATAGCTATATAATTGCTTTTTATATATTAGTAGCAATACTATCTTTATTTGGAGGAGCTTTTCAATTTAAGTTTAGTGGACACAATAATATAAGTAAAAATAATAAAACAGACGAAAAAATAAATTAAGAAAATAACTTTAAAACTCCTATCTCTATTTACGCAAAACTTTGATAATAGACGGGTTTTATATATTATTAAAAAATTATACATGTTTTTAAAATATGTATAATTTTTTTAATTTTTTATACATATTATTCATATATTGTTCATAAAAATAATGTAAAATTTAATATAGTTTTAAGAAACATTATATATTATTTAATAAAATATTTATAGGAGGAATTAAAGGTGAAAGATAAAATAATGTTTTTAATTATTGGTGTTTTAATAGGTGCTATAATTACAACATGTGGATTTTTAATTTATAACAAATCATTAAGTAATAATGTGACTCAACCTGAAATGATGCAAATGAATGGAAATGGACAGATGCAACTACCTTCTAATGACAATATGGGAGAGCCACCAGCAAAACCAGATGGAGAAGAACAGGGAGAACCTCCAGCAAAGTCTGATGGAGATAGTAATGAAGAACCACCAATAAAGCTAGAAGATTCAAATAGTAACAATGTAACTAATTAGGAGGAATATATGAAGAAGAGTAAAATAATTGAAATTATAGTTATTATAATTCTTGCAATTATTTTAGGTATATTATTGAAATATACAATAGAAGTTATAAATAAAAATAATTTGATGCAAGGTCAAGAAATGCAAAAACCAAATGGAGAAATGCAGGGTGGAATGAATGGAACAAATAGCAGTTCTATTTCTTATTCTGCATCTAAAGAAATAACTGATGATACTACAATAGAAGATGGAGAATATTCATCAGAAAAAGCAGATGAAAATGCACTCTTGATAAATGGAGATATTGATGTAGCAATTTCTAATATTGAAGTAAATAAAACAGGAGATTCTGATGGTGGAGATAATACAAGTTTTTATGGTACAAATTCAGCAATACTATCAAAAAGTGAAGCAAATCTTACTCTAAAGGGTATAACAGTAAATACAGATGCTACTGGATCAAATGGAGTATTTTGTTATGGAGGTAGTGCCACAACAAATAATTCTTCTAATGATGGAACGGAAGTAATTATTAGTGATTCTACAATTACAACAACAAAAGATAATTCAGGTGGAATAATGACAACAGGTGGAGGTACTATGAAAGCCTCTAATCTAACTATTAATACAGCAGGAACATCAAGTGCAGCAATCAGAACAGATAGAGGTGGAGGGAATGTTACAGTAGATGGTGGAAATTACACAACAACAGGTCAAGGCTCTCCTACAATTTATTCAACAGCTAATATAACAGTAAATAATAGTAATCTAACTTCTAAAACATCAGAAGGAATTGTCATAGAAGGGAAAAATAGTGTAACAATAAATAATTGTAATTTAACAGATAGTAATACAAAATTAAATGGACAATCTACAACCTATAAAAATATTTTCTTATATCAATCTATGAGTGGAGATGCAGCAAATGGAAATTCTGAATTTACTGCGAATGATAGTAAGATTATAACAAATAAAGGAGATTCCTTTTATGTAACAAATACTACATCAACTATAAACTTAAAAAATAATACAATTATAAACAACGATAGTACTGGAAATTTTTTAAGAGTACAAAAAGATTCTTGGGGTAAAACAGGCTCTAATGGTGGAGATGTTACACTTATATTAGAGAATCAAGAAGCTATAGGAAATATTGTTATAGATGAAATATCAACATTGGATATGACTATGAAAGATAATTCTTACTATGAAGGAATTATCAATGGAGATAATTCAGCAAAGAATATAAAATTAAAATTAGATAATACATCTAAAATAAGACTAACAGGCGATTGTTATATTACAGAATTAGAAGATGGTGATACAACATATAGTAATATAGATTTCAATGGACATAAGTTATATGTTAATGGTGTAGCTATCAACTAATTTCAAATACGAATTACAATATTAGATAAATAGTAATTTGTTATTCAGATAAAAAAATATAACTTTGAAAACAAGTAAAATCAATAAAACTTACTTATAAGTAACTATATTACAAAAAAGTGCGTACTTCCTAAATATAAAATACTCTGCTATAATGCAAATATAATAAAAATTTAGGAGGTATTAGAAATGGAAAATTGGGCTTATGGTTTTAGTTTAAATCACGAAGGAGCAGGAGTAGGAATAATTTTTTATTCAAAAAAATATTTTGAAAGAAAAGGTATAGTAAATCCTGCAAATGCGAAACCTTACTCAGATGAAGAAATAAACACAATAAAAAGTGGAGCAATAGAAGGAGCAACTGATTATATAAGTAATGTTCCTGAAAATGCAATAGTTGGAATGAATGTTTTAAATAGTGATAAGGTATTTTGGTATGATGAAGAAAATTCAAATAAAATACTAGCAGTAGCAGATCCATTATTACTTGATAAAGAAACAGGAGATATGAAAAATGCAAGTGGAGAAGTTGTTGCTAAAGCTATGTAGGTAGAAAGGAAAAGTAAATTATGGCAAAAGTTTATACAGAATGTCCAGTAGAATATACTGCATCAATATTATCAAATAAGTGGAAATGTTTAATATTAAGAGATTTACTTACAGGAACAAAAAGATTTAATGAATTAAATAAATCTATTATTGGGATATCTGCAAAAGTATTAACAGAGAATTTAAGAGAGCTTGAAAATGATGGTATTGTAAATAGAAAAACTTATGCTGTAGTTCCACCAAAAGTAGAATATTCATTAAGTCCAAAAGGAGAAGAATTAAAGCCAATAATTGATTTAATGAAAGATTTTGGGAATAAATACAAAGACAAAAAGTAATATGTGATATAATTGGACTGATACAAAATATCAGTCTTATTTAATAGTAGGTGGTATTTATGGAAAAAATAGATTATCTTATTGAATATTTGCTAAAAGAATCTGGTAGAAATAATCTTGACTACACTAATAAAGATAAAAAGTCATTGTATAGGGCATTGGTAAATATAAGGCAAGCAAATCCTATTTCAAATGAATTTTTAAGAGCCGAAGATGAATATTTACAAGAAGAATTACAAAAAGCAAATATAACTAATATAGAAAATATAAAAACAATAAAAGAACTATATAAAGAATCTAATTTATTAAATAGCAATAAGATTTGTTTATGGCGAGGAGATATAACAAAATTAAAAATTGAAGCAATTGTAAATGCAGGAAATTCACAAGGATTAGGTTGCTTTATGCCAAATCATAATTGTATAGATAATCAAATAAATACTTTTGCAGGAGTTAGACTTCGTTTAGCTTGTAATGAAATTATGAAAGAATTAAACTATAATCTTGAAACTGGAAAAGCAATAATAACAAAAGGATATAATCTACCAAGTAAATATGTGATTCAAACAGTTGGACCAATAATAGAAAATGAAGTAACACGAAATAAACAAGAAGAACTTGCAAATTGCTATAAAAATTCTTTGAGTTTAGCAATGGATAATGGAATTAAAACAATAGCATTTCCTTGTATTTCAACAGGAGTATTTAGGTTCCCAAAAGATTTAGCAAGTAAAATTGCATTAAAAACAGTAGATAGCTTTATAAGTAAACATCAAGATAAAATAGATAAAGTTGTGTTCAATCTTTGGAGCAACGAGGATGTGATGATATATGAAAAAAACATTAAATGATATAAAAGATTTAATAAATAAATCTGATTGCATTTTGATAGGTGCAGGAAGTGGATTATCAAGTTCAGCAGGATTAGAATATTCAGGAAAAAATTTTGAGAATAACTATAAAGACTTTATAGATAAATATAATTTTGAAGATTTATATTCAGCATCTTTTTATCCATTTAATACCCAAGAAGAAAAATGGGCATTTTGGGCAAGACTAATTAAATTAAACAGATTTAATAAAGAGCCTTTAAAATTATATTGTGATATATATAATTTAGTAAAAGATAAAGAATATTTTGTAATTACCACGAATGTAGATGGTCAATTTGAAAAAGCAGGATTTAATAAAGAAAACATATTTGCAACTCAAGGTGATTATGCTTATTTACAATGTGAAAAGGCTTGTCATAATAAATTGTATTATAATGGAAAATTAGTAGAAAAATGGCTTGTTAATACAAATGATTGCAAAATACCAAGTAATTTAGTAATGAGATGTCCTATTTGTAAAGGAAATATGGATATGAATTTAAGAAAAGATGCTTACTTTGTTCAAGATGCAGATTGGTATAAACAAGATAAAAAATATAGTGAATTTTTAGATAGAAATAAGAACAAAAGTGTATTATTACTTGAATTTGGAGTAGGATTTAATACACCTGGAATTATAAGATTTCCATTTGAGCAGATGATACTTGAAAATAAAAATTGGACTTTAGTTAGATTTAATAAAGAGACAAGAAGTTTTTATAATTTAGAAGATAGATTTATAGAAATACAAGAAGATATTAAAAAAGTTATTGAAGAAAAGGAAAATTAGAAATGATAATAAATACAGGAATGAGAACTGATATACCAGCTTTTTATTCTAATTGGTTACTAAATAGAATAAAGGAAGGCTATGTGTATGTTAGAAATCCATATTATAAACATCAAGTAACGAGATATAGTTTAAATCCCAATGTCGTTGATTGTTTAGCGTTTTGTACTAAAAATCCACATCCGTTAATTTCTCATTTATCAGAATTAGACAAATATAAACAATTTTGGTTTGTAACGATTACTCCTTATGGAAAAGATATAGAACCAAATGTACCAGATAAGAAACAAGTAATTAGTGATTTCAAAAAGTTATCAGAACATCTTGGAAAAAATGCAGTAGCAGTTCGTTATGATCCAATATTTATAAATGAGAAATTCGATGTAAGTATTCACATTAAATGTTTTGAAAAGTTATTAAATGAGCTTAAAGGTTATACAGAAGATTGTACTATTAGTTTTTTAGATATGTATGAAAAAGTAAAAAGAAATGCACCTGATTTAAGACAACCAACAGAAAAAGAACAAATACAAATTGCAAAAGCATTTTCAAAAATAGGAAAACAAAATAATATTACAATACATTCTTGCTGTGAAAAAGAGTTTTTAAAAAATTATGGATTAGATATAACTGGTTGTATGAGTAAAGAAATAATTGAAAAAGCAATAGAAAATAAATTAGATGCACCAAAAAACAATAGCAAGAGAGAAGGTTGTGATTGTTTATTAGGAAATGATATAGGAGCATATAATACTTGTGGGCATCTATGTAAATATTGCTATGCCAATGCAAATACTGGTCTAGTTAGAGAAAATATAAAAAAACATATTCCTACATCTCCATTTTTAATTGGTGGAAATGAAGAAGGTGACAAAATCCACGATGCAAAACAAAAGAGTTGGAAAACAAATAAAAATGAACAAATTAGTTTGATATAATCATCTAGAACAATTATTGACAATTCACATATTTTATGCTAATATGAATATAATAATTAAGGACATCATTGTTTTTAATAAATGTGTTTGTCGCCGCCTCTTTGGCGAGTTATAAATGAGAGAGTGAATAAATGTATTTGTCGCCGCCTCTTTGGCGAGTTATAAATGAGAGAGTGAATAAATTTTAGGGGGCTTATCAGAAATGATAAGCTCTTAACATTATAAGGAGCAAAAATATGCAAATAAATGTAGGATGTTTCTATTTTATAAAAGATTCATTTTTTGATATTATAGATGATTCAGAGTTGATGAAGAATAAAGAAAATGGAAATAAGCGACCATGCTATTATTGCTTTAAAAGTAAAGAATATGACAGTATAATTTGGTTTATTCCTGTAAGTACAAAAATAGATAAATATCAAAAAATTTATGATTATAAAATACAAAAACAAATTAAATTAGGAAAAAAGCCATCAATCGATACGATTGTTTTTGGAGATGTAGCAAATACATATAGTGCTTTCTTAATACAAAATATGTTTCCTGTAACGGAACAATATGTAGAAAGCCAATATATAAAGAACAAAGTACCGATAAGATTATCAAATAAATTACAAACAGAAATTGTAGATAAGGCAACAAAAGTTTTAAATTTATATAATCATGGAATGAAAAATATTATTTTTCCTAATATTGATAAAATATTAGAACAATTATTATGATAGTTTATTTTAGTTAGATAGATAGTAATTTTGAAGAGTATAATTAAAAAATTTAGTTTAAGGAAGTATATGAAAATTATGAAAGATAAAAAATATTATGAAAATGAAGTTAGATTAAAATAAATATAAATATATACTTTTAAGTATAATGTTGCCAACATATAATTTCTATAGTATAATATAAATGTAGTAAATCAATTCAGTCATTCGCGTTTTACTACCAGATAAACAAAGTGTTTAAAGGAATAATGAAGAGTCTTAAGAATCTCCTCATGAATGGCAAAAATATATACACAAAATTTTTGTGATTGTTTTTGTTGTATATTCATGAAAGGAGGTTTTTTTTGTATACAATCATAATATTATAAAAAGGAGAATGATAGAAATGAAAATAAACGAATATGATTATTATGATAGATTATCAAACTGGTATTTTGACAATATAAATTGTACAGAAGAAACACTCACAAACTGGGTTTATGAAGAAAAAATAAAGGAACATATAAATGAATCTTCAAAAGTTTTAGATCTAGGTACAGCAGCTGGAGAAAAAATCTTAAAAAACTTTCCAGATTGTGCTGAAATATTAGGAACTGATTTCTCAATGGAAATGATTAAATCAGCAAATCAAAACTTAATTAATAGTGGAAGAAAAAATATTGCTTTTAGAGTTATGAACAATTTAAAAATGGATACACCTAATAATTATTTTGATTTAGTAACAGCACGCCACACAAAAATTGATCCTATACAAATATACAAAACTTTAAAACCCGGAGGATGTTTAATAGTAAGAGGTGTTGATAAATTAGATTGTTGGGAATTAAAATATATGTTTAAAAAAGGTCAGGGTTATAAAGATTTAAAACCAATTAGTTTAATTGATTATGAAAATATATTAGATGCTGGATTTGAAAATGTTGAATTGGTTCCAATTCATATAAGAGAATATTATGAAACAAAAGTAGATTTATGGACATTGTTATTAAAAACTCCAATTTTATTAGATTTTTCAGAAGAAAATGAAAATAGTAATTTAAAATTAGATATTGATATGGATTTATTAGACAAATATATAGATTCACATAAAACAGGTAGGGGGATTTTGTTAATAAGAAGATATTATGGAATTACTGCAACAAAAAAATGTATATAGTAGGAGAGAGGGGCAGTTTTGAAAAATGGATATCATGAATTAAATAAAATTAATAAAATTTAAGATACAAAAATATTTCTAAAAAATTTTTATAAAACTAAAATACTAAAATAAAATTTATAATTTTAAATTAAGATTTTTAAAAATTTATTTTACAAACATTAAATTTCAAAACCGAACATTTGTTATAATTTAAATTTTTATAAGTTAAAATGTAATTTTATAAATATTTTATGAAATTTATAAAATAAATTTCTAATTGTAACATTATAAAATAATTTCATTTTATAAAGCTTCAAAATCGATTTTAAGACATTTTTATATTCAACTCATAAAGTTAATCATTTGAAATTTAATTTCAATATTTAAAAATTATTATCGATATAATGTAAAATTACTAAAATGTTGTAAAATCAATGATTTTTGAAAAATGCTGAAAAATAGCTAAAAAAACGACGCACGAGAATCGATTTTAAGCCGTTTTTAAAAAAAGGTAATATAACTTGTTGTCTATAAAATTGAGTAAAACACTGAAATATAAGGATTTTATAAATTTTAAAAAAATATTATAAGAATGATATAAAATTTTATATAACTAATTAATAAATTATAAAATGATAATAATTAATTAGAAAGACTAAAAATATTGACTCATGAGAATGAGTTTTAAGAGGTTTTTATGAAAAAGACATATAGTTTGTTGAGTAAGAAAAACTGCAAAAACCTTAAAAACAGCGAGATAGGACCTCATCTCAAAAAAGTCCTATCTCTATTTGCGCAAAACTTTGATTTTGTGCAATGTTGCGTTTAGAAAAATTTGAGGTATATTTTCTAGATATACCTCTCTCTTTTACTTATTGTTTTTAAAAAAATAATTCATTCGTGCTAAGAATTCTTCATTAGATTTAGTTGAAATTATCTGATCAATTAGTTGCTCTGTCATTTCTTGTATAGACATATTAGACATAGTTTTTCTTAAAGCAAATATTGTTTCTAATTCTTCTTTTGAAAGTAATAATTCTTCTTTTCTTGTTCCCGATTTATTTATATCAATTGCTGGGAATATTCTCTTTTCAGAAAGTTTTCTATCTAAATGTACTTCCATGTTTCCAGTACCTTTGAATTCTTCAAATATTACATCATCCATTCTACTCCCTGTATCAACTAATGCAGTAGCTAGTATTGTTAGGCTTCCAGCATCTTCCGTATTTCTAGCTGCACCAAAAAATCTTTTTGGTTTATGTAAAGCACTTGGATCTAAACCTCCAGAAAGAGTTCTACCAGATGTTGGTATAACTAGGTTATATGCTCTTGCAAGCCTTGTTATGCTATCCAATAATATTACAACATCTTTATTCTGTTCTGTCAATCGCTTAGCCCTTTCTAAAACCATTTCTGCAACTTTGACATGATGTTCTGGTAATTCATCGAAAGTTGAATAGATGACATCTCCATTAATTGACCTTTTCATATCCGTTACTTCTTCAGGTCTCTCATCAATCAATAAAACAATTAATTCAACATCAGGATTATTTGTTGTTATGCTATTAGCAATTTTTTTCAATATTGTAGTTTTTCCCGCCTTTGGAGGTGCTACTATCATACCTCTTTGACCTTTTCCTATTGGTGATAGCAAATCCATAAGTCTCATAGTATATTCAGAAGGCACTGTTTCTAAATTTAATCTTTCATTAGGATAAATTGGAGTTAAATCATCAAAGTGAGGCCTCTTCATTGCCTTTTCAGGGTGTTCTCCATTCACTTCTCCCACATATATTAGTGCAGGAAATTTTTCTCCTTCTTTTGGAGTTCTTTTAATTCCCTTTACTTTATCTCCAGTATCTAGTCTAAATCTTTTTATTTGAATTGGCGAAATATACACATCTTTTGGTGTCGGTAAATAATTTTCACCTCTTAAAAATCCATACCCATCTGGAAGTACTTCCAATATTCCTTCAACAAATTCATCACCTTCATTAGTAAGTTTATAACCACTTTCTGATGTATCACTTATAGAATTAGTTTGACTATTTGAATCTTCTTGTCCACTTAGTAAAGAAATTAATTCCTCTTTCTTTAATTTTGAGATATTCTTTATTCCTTCTTCTTTAGCTCTTGCTTTTAAATCTGACAAACTTAGACTTTCTAGCCCCATACAAATTACCCCCTACTCCATAATTATTATGTATTTTATGATTAAATTTACTTGGAAAATTAAAGAATTAAATTATTAGACAATTATAATGAATAAATCTATAAACACCAATTAGGTAGAACGCAACATTTTCTACCTAACTTCAATTTCCTTTATCTATATATACTCTTTCATTTGGTAAATACATATCTAGTTTTTCTCTTGCTACTTTTTCTATGTAGTCTTTAGAATTTATATTATCTTTAGTATCATATAATGACTTTTGATAAGCCAACTTTTTATTTAATTGTTCTGAATAATATTTTTGAGCAGTTTTATAAGAATCAAGTGTTTTTTGTTGTCCTATAAAAATATATATAATATAAGCTAAAATTGTTAATATTAAAAGCCTTTTAATTATTTTACCTGATTTTAATTGTTTCTTCATTTGTATCTATCTCCTTAAGTATAGTTAAAATATATAAATTTATCATATACTATATATTTCAACAAATTTAAACGAAATCCTTCTTATATTCATTTTTTTTCTTTTTATTAAACAAACTTTTAAAATTTAACTTAAAAACAGACAAAATTTTTCTAAAATTAATAAGTATAAATAATATTGGTTTAAAGAACATTTTCTTTAATATTTTTATTATAAATTTTATAGGTTTTATAATTATTATACTTATAAAACCCTTCATAAGATTAATTATTTTTAGATTAATATTTATAAATATTTTGCTAAATAATAGCATATATACTAATATTCCGAATGCTATTCCGTGCAAACATAAATGCCCTTAGTTTTCCATTAGTAAATTTAAATATTGAATATAGAATTATTAATGCAGTTAAAATCCAAAAAAGAATGTCTTCAACATAAGTTATAAAGTCTTTAGTTTTGAATGATTTTCTAAGTATTCTAAAAAAATCAAATAAAATAGAAATTAAAAAACCATTTAATATAAAAATCATAAATAAATATGCTTGATTTTCCAATTCATCACCTTATTTTACTTAAAAATTTTTCCTATAAGAGAAGAGCCTTTTTTGTTGCTATCCTTTTCAGAATAAATCATACTATATATATCTCCTTCTACAATAACTTCTGATGTATCTATACTTAATTTATTTATTCTCAAATTTTCTCCTTTTACATTTAATAAACCTAGTTCAGTTTCTACTATTACTACTTGATCATCGAAACTAAGAACATCTAAAACACCTGATATACTTAATTTTTCTCTATTTTCCAATACTAAGTTTTGAATTACTGTACCAGATAAACTTTTTCTTTCCTCTATAGTCATACATATTACTCCCTTCAAATTCATAAAATTAATAATTACTATATAAAATATATATATTCAGGTCTTGTCTCATTTAGAACAAAATATTTATTAAAAATAAAACCAACTAATCTTGAAAAAAATAGTTGGCTTTACTTATTAATTTAATTGAATTTATTTGTTTAGTGATTTATTTTTCATTATCATCAATAAACAAAACTCTAAACATTTTTTGGGGTCGCTTCAATCTTTTTATTAAATCTTCTCTTTCAGTCATAAAATCTCCTTTAATTAATATAATTTTTAATGCCTAAAATGTCTCATATGAGTAAATATCATTGCTATTCCATATTCATTACATTTATCTATTGAGTCTTGATCTCTTTTTGCTCCACCTGGTTGAATTATAGCAGTTATTCCGGCTTTATGTGCTGCTTCTACACAATCTGAAAATGGGAAGAATGCATCTGATGCAAGTACTGCTCCTTTTGTTACACCTTCTTCTATTAATTCATTTGCGTGTTCAATTGATTGCTTTGTTGCCCATATCCTATTTACTTGTCCTGGCCCTATTCCTATTGATTGCTTATCTTTTCCTATTGCTATGCCATTAGATTTAACATATTTAACTATTTTCCAAGTAAATAACATATCTTCTAATTCTTTTTCTGTTGGCTTTCTATCAGTTACAACTTCATATTCATTAAGTAGTTCTGAATCTATTGTTTGTAGTATTATACCACCATTTATTTTTTTAATATCATAAGAACCTTTAGGCTGTCTTACGGTTATACTTGGTAATAAAAGTATTCTTAAATTAGGTTTTACTTTTAATATTTCTAATGCTTTTTTTGAATAAGAAGGTGCAACAACTACTTCTAAGAATATTTCTTTCATTTCATTTGCCATTTCTTCTGTTACCTCACGGTTAACTACAACAATTCCACCAAATATTGATGTTTTATCGCTATTAAATGCTTTTTGCCATGCTTTATAAATACTTTCCTTATCACTACCTACTCCACATGGATTTCCATGTTTACATGCAACAACTGTTGGTTCGTCAAATTCTTTTAATAATTCTAAAGCTCCATTTGTATCGTTTATATTATTAAAAGATAATTCCTTTCCATTCAATTGTTCAGCCATTGTAAGAGATCCTTCACATTTTCCTATCTCTTTATATAAAGCTCCTATTTGATGAGGGTTTTCTCCATATCTCATTTCTTGTACTTTTTCATATGTTAGTGTTAATTCCTGTGGTAAGCTTTCATCTTTTCTTTCATTTTTTAAATATTTACAAATCATAGCATCATAGCTTGCTGTATGTTCAAATACTTTATTCATTAAATAGAATTTTGTATCTAAAGATACTTTTCCATCTTGCTTTAATTCAGAAAGAACTTTTTCATAATCGTTAGGGTCTGTTATTACTGTAACATCTTGATAGTTTTTAGCTGCACTTCTAAGCATTGTAGGTCCACCTATATCTATATTTTCAACGGCCTCTTCCCTTTTTACATTTTCTTTTAATATTGTTTGCTTAAATGGATATAAATTAACAACAACAAAATCTATTGTATCTATATCTAAATCTTTTAATTGTTTCATATGATTTGGATTACTTCTCATAGCTAAAATTCCTGCATGAACTTTAGGGTGAAGAGTTTTAACTCTTCCATCTAAGCATTCCGGGAAACCTGTAAGTTCAGAAATTTCTATTGCTTTTACCCCTTCTTCTTTTAATTTTTTGTATGTACCACCTGTTGAAATTATTTCAATCCCCATATTCTCTAATTCTTTTGCAAATTCTACTATTCCTGTTTTGTCAGAAACACTAATCAATGCTTTCACTATAAAATTACCTCCCTCAAATTAAAATTACAAACTCATTATATTACAAAAAAAACAATATTACAACATTAATATTATATATGAACTATTTAATGAAATTTTTGGATACATGTATGGAAACAAATCAGATATAAATCATTTCTTTCCTTAATCGTTCGACAAAATACTATAACAAGAAAAGTGTACTTGCTGTTGCCGGAGCCATTAACTGTGTGAAAAAGGGAATTTCATTTTTTAGAAATTCCCTACTTTACGATTGTTCCTTCATTTTCTACAAAAGTAGATTTTACAATTATCGGAACATTATATTTTTTTGCCATTTCTACACATTTTGTGTGAAGGACTTTAGCTCCATTTTTAGCCATTTCAATCATTTTGTTATATGAAATTGTATCATATTTGACTGCATTTTTATTGATATTTGGATCTTCTGAATATACTCCATCTACATCTGTATATATATATAGTTTTTCAGCATTCAAATATGCAGCTAATGCTACAGCTGTAGTATCTGAGCCTCCTCTTCCAAGTGTTGTAATATCGCCTAAACTATTTACTCCCTGAAAACCTGCTACGATAACAATTTTATTTTTCTCAAGTTGATTTAATATTTTATCAGTATTTATATCTATAATATTTGCATTACCATAGATATCATCTGTTATAATTGGTACTTGCCATCCTGTATATGATATTGCATTATATCCAAGTTCTTTTAAGTATATGGCAATTTTAGATATAGTAATTTGTTCTCCTGTTGAAAGTAAAACATCATGTTCTCTTTTATCTGGATTATTTGATATCTCATTTTCTTCTAAAACCAACATATCTGTTGTTTTTCCTTGTGCTGACACTACAACAACAACTTTGTTGCTTGATTCATATTCATTTATTATATGTTTACATACATTTAAAAGTTTATCCTTATCTGCTACAGAAGTCCCTCCAAATTTTTGTACAACTATGCCCATATTTTGGCACCTCTTTATTATTTTAAGTATAAATAAAATCTAAGTTTAAATTTTATTTATGTAATAGTAAAATAATACTCTTACTCTATATTATATTATTTTTATTCTACATTTGTTCTTTGGTTTTTGCTAAAAACTTTAAATAACTTTCCATAAATTCATTCAATTCACCATTCATCACTGATTCAACATTACCTACTTCAAAATTAGTTCTATGATCTTTTACTAATGTGTAAGGACAAAATACATAAGAACGTATTTGGCTTCCCCACGCTATATCCTTTTGAACTCCTTTCAAATCTTCTATTTTATCTTTATGTTCTTTTTCTTTGAGTTCTAAAAGCTTAGATTTTAGCATTTTCATGGCTGTTTCTTTGTTTTGAATTTGTGATCTTTCAGACTGACATGAAACTACTATATTCGTAGGAATATGTGTAATTCTAACTGCTGAATCTGTTTTATTTATATGTTGTCCACCTGCTCCGTGATGCCCTATATGTATCAATTCTTAAATCATCTGGATTAATTTCCAAAGCGATATCTTCAGATATTTCAGGTAATACTTCTAATGATGCAAAAGATGTATGTCTTCTTCCACCGCTGTCAAAAGGTGAAATTCTAACTAACCTATGTACTCCCATTTCGCCTTTTAAGTATCCATATGCATTTTCACCAGAAATTAGAAATGTAACACTCTTTATTCCTGCTTCGTCACCTTCTAAGTAATCTAATTCTTTTAGAGTATATCCATTTGCTGTAGCCCATTTTGAATACATTCTATATAGCATTTCTACCCAATCTTGAGATTCTGTACCTCCGAGCTCCTGGATGAAGTGTAAGAATAGCATTATTTTTGTCATATTTTCCTGATAAAAGTGTTTGTATTTCTAATTTATCAATTTCCTTTTCTAAATATTTTGTATTTTCAATTAGTTCGTCTGCTAATTCTTTGTCATATTCCAATAATAGTAAATCATTCAAACTTTGAATATTTGAAAGTTCTGTTTCAATTTTGTTATACTTATCTAATTTATTCTTTATGTTCTTTATTTTAGATAAAACAGGCGTAGTTTTTTCAGGACTTTCCCAAAAATTAGGTGTATTCGTTCTTTTTTCCAATTCTTCCAATTGTGCTTGCATGTTTACAATGTCAAAGTGAATCACCTATTGCTTTTAATTTAGATTTCATATATGAAATTTTATGTTTGTTTTCTTCTAGTTCTACCACTAAATTTGACACCCCTTTCCAAAATGTAAAACATTTTGTACTGCTGACTATTCTTTATTTCTATATTTATAAATGCCTATTAATTTTCTGCTAATACAGTATTTATTTTTTCCAACAATCCATCTGGCATTTTTATTACAAGTTTTATATTTGAATTTGCATCCTCATAATAGCAATATTCTGGTAAGTCAAGCTGTATCATGAAATATTTACCGTTTCCAAAATCTAATTTTATATCATTTCTTATGGCAAGATATGGCGTTGTATCATCTTGTTCTAAAGATGGATTGTCACAAATAGCATTAATTTCTTTTATTTGTTTTTTATTTGTTATCTCTATTGTTTTTTCTACTTCAAAACTATCGTTGTATTTTTCTATAATTATTTTTTCTTCGGTAATTCCTTCAGTTTTATTAGCTGCTTTTGCTATAAAGTAAACAGCAAATGCAACTATTAGAATTACAGCAATTGCACAGCAGATATATATAATAGTTCTTTTTTTCATCTTTTGGACACCTCCTTTCAGATTATAAAATCTATTTTTAAACATTATGTTAAATTGCTTTAATTATTTCCTTCTCAAATCCAAAAAAAATTTCACCATCTAACACCCAATTGCTATCTTTTATCTTTATAAAACCAAATTTTTCATATAATCCTATTGCATATTTATTATCTTCATGCACAGTCAACCTTATAACTTGATAATTCTCTTTTATTGCATATTGTTCTACATATTTTATTGCATACTTTGCATATCCCTTACCTTGATAAGAAGGTAATATAACTAACCTGTTTAGATAAATCCATTTTTTATTAATTGAATTCCAATTTATAACATGATACTCAGGATTATCAAATGTTGATAGTGAAAAACTTCCTATAATTTTACTGTCAATTTCAATAACATATAGTTCCTCATTATTAATATCGCTTTCAAGTACGCAAATAGGATACACTTCATTCCACAGCATGTTGATTTTTTTAACATTATTTATATCGTATGTTACTTCTTTATATAATTTTTTTATTTCAGATAAATCTGTTATGCTTGCTAACCTTATATTTATTTTGTTTTTTAAACTGGTCACCACATTACTCCTTTTATTACTTTATTTAATTATTGTAAAATTTTTTGAACTAATTCATTCAATTTTTCTATATCGCTATTTTTTAATGTTGATCTTATTGTAATGATTGGTTCCATTATCTCTATATTTTTCATTGTAGATAATATCTCTTTCATACATTTGGCTGAATTTGGTGCCCATGTTCCATTTTCAATAATTCCTACTTTTCTATTTTGATAATTTTTTTCTTTTAAATCCATTAATAAATTTCTCATTGGTGGAAACATCTCCATATTGTAAGTCGATGATGCAAATATTATCTTGCCATATCTAAAAGAATCTTCTACAGCCTCTGCGAAATCTTCTCTTGACAAATCAGTAAGTACTACTTTAGTAGCACCTTTTTCTTCTAATATTTCTTTTAGTTTTTGACATACTGTAAAAGTATTACCATGTATAGAAGCGCAAGCAATATATATACCATCACTTTCAGCTTCATATCTGCTCCAAATATTATATTTACTAATATAATGAGATAAATTATCTTTTAATATTGGACCATGCAAGGGACAAATTATATGTATATCTAATAAACTTGCTTTTTTTAGTAATGACTGAACTTGCATACCATATTTTCCTACTATATTAAAATAATATCTTCTTGCCTCACAATCCCAATCTTCATCAGTGTTTAATGTACCAAATTTTCCAAAACCATCTGCTGAAAATAATATTTTTTCAGTTTCCTCATATTCCATCATTACTTCAGGCCAATGTATCATTGGAGCCATAATAAAGTGTAATTTATGTTTTCCTAAGTCTAAAACATCCCCGTCTTTTACTTCGACTTTTCTTTCGTCTAAATCTTTAATATCAAAGAATTGTGGCAAAAAAGCAAAAGTTTTGTTGTTTCCAACAAGTTTTATATTAGGATATTTATCAATTATTGTTCCAATATTATATGCATGGTCTGGTTCTAAATGTGAAACTACTAAGTAATCAGGTGTTTTACCGTTTAAAGCTTTATCTAAATTATTTAACCATTCATTAGTTTTTCTTTTATCTATTGTTTCCATTATTGCTATTTTTTTATCAATTATAATATATGAGTTGTATGAAACACCATTTGGTACACTGTATTGACTCTCGAATAAATCTATATCCTCATCATCTGCGCCAATGTATTTAATGTCTTCTGAAATTACTACATCTTTCATTTTTCATTCCTTTCTAATTATTTCTTCTTTTATCAGTTAATACAAGTTGAGCATACTCCAGTATTTATGGTATTTATCATAATAAATTATCAAAGTATTCTTTTAGTTTAACTGTCTCTACAATATGATAATATGTTTTTTTGTATATACCATGTCTTAATAATTTCATTGCATTTTCACTCGTTAATTTCATTATTATCACCTAACTTTTCAAATAAATCATTGTATATATCATTTCTGTTTATATCAGTTATAAATTTTACTTTATGACGATCTTTAATTAACTTATAAGAAGTATCATCACTAATATTAGGACAACTTACTTCTTTAAACTTAAACCAATTACTATTTATCATATAAGCAATAACTGATATATCCCAAATAACTCTCTCTTTTTGTATACCATGATATCCATCATTATAAAATCTATCAACTAAATAGTTGCACAATTCTGATTTATTAGTTAAACGTTCCTTTAAAGTGTTTATATCAATTTTTAATTTTGAAACAACATCTTTACATGGTAGTACTGTTAAATTTACTTTAGAATTAAATACAATTTTTACTGCTTGTATATCTTGTTTAAAATTATATTCTAAATTATCTTTATAACCTAATTCATTACCACCTAACCAAATAACTTCAATTTTGTTTATTATTTTAGGTTCTTTTTTTATTGCAAGTGCTATATTAGTAATTGCTCCTATTGCCATAATATAAGTTTTTTCGTTTTTTAATGCTATTTCAATTATTTTATCTATAGCAGGATTACTTTCATCATACCCATTTTGAATATAATTTTCTGCTCCCTTAAAAACTTTATTAGTAGTATCAAAATTTAACCAATTACATATTTTTAATACTTCATTATAACTTTTTTCTCGGCCACTTATTACAGCTTCATTTCTTTCTTTATGTGAGTAAGGAGCTATAGTTATTGCATTAATATTGAATATATCTTGACTTTTAATCATATAAGCAAGTGCAAACTGATCATCGCATTCATTATAAGTATCTGTATCTAAAATAACATTTATTTTATGATTTTCCATGATATAATTATATATTTCTTCCCAATCATTTACTCTTTTAAATCTTAATTCATTTTGGTTATAATCAGTATTAAACAATAAAGAATTAATATTATTCTTTAAACATTTTTCACAAACTTTTATTGAATCATCAATCATTAAATCTATTTTGTTTTCTATACAAACATCTGCTTTTTCCTGAACATTATAAGCATTGGTTAAAATAAGTTTATCATATTCAATAGCATATTTTTTTAACCACTCAATGGTCATATTATAAGGATCAGAATATTCTCTATTATCTCTACCACTAATGATACATATATAATGTCCCTTATCTCTTAACTCTTTTATGTATTTAGAACAATCTTTAATTGGCTTAAATAAATTTGCTAATCTTTCAATATTATCATGATAATATTGTTGTTCTTCATCTTGTGTCCAATCAAATATATCTCTTATATAAACATTATTTTTGATTATACCATTATTTCTTAATTCTTTATCGTGGTTAATATAATCATTTAATAATACTTCATTAAAATTTGATAAAACATTATCAATATCGATACCAATACGCATATCTCACCTCGATTTATAATGGCTTAAAGCTTATTTACCACAGCAGTTCTTATATTTCTTGCCACTTCCACAAGGACAAGGGTCATTTCTTCCTACTTTAGGTTCATTATTTACAATAGGAGTATGAGTAACTTCTTTGCTTTCTTTTGGCATGTCTCTTCTAATAGCATCTGTAGCTTCTTGAAGACCTTGTTTTGTTATTTTTACAGTTTGTTTTCTTTCTAAGTTTTGAACCCTATTGATGTTCATCAATATCTTAACAACATCTATTTTTATATCATTAACCATTTGGTCAAACATATCAAATCCTTCTATTCTATATTGAACAACTGGATCTTTTTGTCCATAAGCTCTAAGTCCTATTCCATCTTTTAACTCATCCATTGCATCGATATGATCCATCCATTTTTGGTCAACTACTTTTAACATAACAACTCTTTCAAGTTCTGATAATTGATTTTCTCCAATTTCTTTTTCTTTTTCATTATATTTGTCAAATGCCTTCTGCTTTAATTCTTCTATTACTTTTTGTTCATTTATGCTTTTTGTATCTAAATTTTCAAGAGTAGATATTCCAAATATTGTTTTTGTATCTTGTAGTAATCCTTCTTTATTAAATTCAGAATCTGATATATGAGTTGTAACTGTTTCTTCAGCTACACTTCCTATCATATTAAGTATGTTATCATGAATATTCTCACCATCTAGAACTTGTCTTCTTTGTTTATATATTATTTCTCTTTGAGTATTCATAACATCGTCATATTGAAGAACGTGCTTACGAATACTAAAATGCTTTCCTTCTACTTTTCTTTGTGCGCTTTCAACTGCTCTAGACAATATTCCCATTTGAAGGGGCATATCTTCATCTGCGCCAAGTGTATTATACACAGATGTAACCATATCTCCACCAAATATTTTCATTAAATCATCATCTAGTGCAATATAGAATCTAGTTTCTCCTATGTCTCCTTGACGTCCACTACGACCACGAAGCTGATTATCTATTCTTCTTGATTCATGTCTTTCTGTACCAATTATTTTAAGTCCACCAGCATCTATTACTTTTTGTTTTTCATCTTTAATTTCTTTTTCAAATTTTTCTTCATATTCTGCAAATGTCTTTCTTGCATTTAAGATTTCTTCATCATCTGTTTCGTTGTGAGCAGTAGCTTCTTCCACTAATTCATCGCTAAATCCATGTTTTTTCATCTCTTGCTTTGCTAAAAATTCGCTATTTCCTCCAAGCATAATATCAGTACCACGACCTGCCATATTTGTAGCAATTGTTACTGCTCCATATTTACCTGCTTGAGCAATTATTTGAGCCTCTTTTTCGTGATATTTAGCATTTAATACTTCATGTTTTATTCCTTCCCTTTTTAAAATACTACTTAATTTTTCAGATTTTTCAATAGAAACTGTACCAACAAGAACTGGCTGACCTTTTTTATAGCTTTCTTTGATATCTTCTACAACTGCTTTAAATTTAGCATTTTCGTTTTTATAAATAATATCATTATTATCAATTCTTATCATAGGCTTATTTGTTGGAATTGAAATTACATCCAAATTATATATTTCTCTAAATTCGTTTTCTTCTGTCATAGCAGTACCAGTCATACCTGAAAGCTTATCATACATTCTAAAGTAATTTTGAAATGTTATTGTAGCAAGTGTTTTTGATTCATTTGCTATTTTTACATTTTCTTTTGCTTCTATTGCTTGATGTAAACCATTGCTATATCTTCTACCATACATAATTCTTCCTGTAAATTCATCAACAATTAAAACTTCTCCGTCCTTTACTATGTAATCAATATCTCTTTTCATTACTCCATGTGCATGAAGTGCTTGATTTATATGATGAACAATATCAGAATTATCTATATCATTTAAATTCTCTAATTTAAAAAAATCCTCTGCCTTTTTTATTCCCTTTTGTGTAAGAGATGCAGATTTTGCTTTTAAATCTACTATATAATCATATTTTTCATTATCTTCTGCCTGATCAAAATCTTTTACATCCTCTTCAACTAAAACTTTTGGTTTTAATTTTTTTACAAAATCATTTGCTTGCTTATACAAAATGGATGATTCTTCAGCTGTTCCAGATATAATTAAAGGTGTACGAGCTTCATCTATCAATATACTATCTATCTCATCTACTATTGCATAATTTAATGGTCTTTGAACCATTTGATCTTTGTATATAACCATATTGTCTCTTAGATAATCAAATCCATATTCATTGTTTGTACCATAAGTAATATCACAATTGTATGCTTCTTTTTTTTGATTATTATCCATACCCGCAATTACAAGTCCTACTGAAAGTCCTAAGAATTTATATAGTTTTCCCATCCACTCACTATCTCTTTTAGCTAAATAATCATTTACAGTTACAACATGAACTCCTTTTCCAGATAAAGCATTTAAATATACAGGTAACGTTGCAACTAAAGTTTTTCCTTCACCTGTTTTCATCTCAGCTATTCTTCCTTGATGAAGAATAATTCCACCTATTAGTTGGACATCAAAATGTCTCATTCCAAGAACTCTTTTTGATGCTTCACGAACTACTGCAAAGCTTTCTGGAAGTATATCGTCTAATGTTTCTCCATTTGATAATCTTTCCTTAAATTCTACTGTTTTATTTTTTAGTTCATTATCAGAAAGTTTTGATATACTTTCTTCCAAGTTATTTATCTTTACAACTATTGGCATTACTCTTTTCACTTCTTTATCACTGTATGAACCAAATATTTTGTTTAATAATCCCATGTTTTAACCTTCTTTCTAACTTCTAATTTTCTAATCTCTAACAACTAAATAATATATCATGAACTAGCATATATTGCAAGAATTTAACATATAATTTAAAAGAAAATGTTAAATAAATTGTAATTTGTGTAATTGTTTTTAAATTAATTTGATTAGTAAAATAGTTTAAATATAATTTTTGAAATAGGAGCTTCGAATCCAAAATTATTATGAAATAATAATTTTTGTGAAGAAGGACGTCTTGAAAAAATTATATTAAACTATTTTACAGTAATAAATAAGACAAACAACAATTTATACGAGAGGATTGATTTTATGTTTATATATAATTTCAAGTTTAATGGAAAAGCATTAGTAAAAATTTTACTTGTTATTGTAGCAATAGCAGTAACTTTGTATTTTGCTATATCCACATATAAAATATATCAAAGTAGCTTTAAAGTAAAAGATGAAATAGATGAAAACAAAATAATGTATTTGACAGCTGAAAACTATACAAATATTTTAAAATCTGTGCATAATGATGTAGATAGTTATGTAGGTAAAAAAATTTGTTTTACAGGTTATGTCTATAGAGCACTAGACTTTAAGGAAACAGAATTTGTTTTAGCAAGGGATATGATAATAAGTTCTGACATGCAAACATTAATAGTTGGTTTTTTATGTGACTGTAAGAATGCAAAAGATTTTGAAAATGAATCTTGGGTTGAAATAATAGGAGAAATTTCTAAAGGTTCATATCATGGAGATATGCCAATTATTGAAATAAAAGAAATTAAACAGATAGAAAAACCAAAAGACGATATATATGTATATCCACCTGATGATACATACATTCCAACATCTGCTATATTTTAAACTCAAAAGTTCTATGTCATATAATGGCATAGAACTTTAATTAGAACATTCATTAAAATTCTATTTGAGGAATATATAATCCAGAATCATATATATATCCTTTATTTTCAATAAAATCTTCATAAATGTCCATCTTGGGAAGAATATACATAGTAACTCCATCAACAAAAGCAAAGTTGCTGTTGTTAGAATTATAGTGTTTATCCTTACCCATTTGTGAGGTAAACATCTGAACTGCAGATTCCCTCAAATTTTCGAGTGTCATCATTTAAATAACCTCTCTTATTTATTTGTGCAATCAAATTACACATGAATTTATTATATCATTTTATGTTAATATTTGCAAATCTATTATTTGAATATTTAGTAAATATGTGATATAATTATTTTATTCATATTATATGAACTCTACTATTCAAATGAATAGTAAAAAAAAGTTAAGGAGGGGCAATAATAATATGAACCGACTGGAGAAAATTCAGTTTATTAGGCATAGTCACCCTAAACTCTATATTGACTTGAAGGAAAAGATTGAAGACTTCGGCAAAGAATGGTGGCGGCCTACAGAAAAAGAATTAAAGGACTATAATAAAATTGTTGCAGAGTATTGTAAAGAAAATTGTAACAATGATCTGGCAAAAATGTTATCTTTGCCATAATTGCCTTTAATCCCCCATCTTTGGGGGATTTTCTCTTTATTTTCTGTCTAAAATTGTTTTTACTATTCCGTTATCTATCATTGTTTCAAATACATTTTGTAATATTATCAGTATTATTGGACCAATAAATAATCCTATTAATCCAGATAGCTTAAATCCTGTATACATTGCAATAAGAGTAAATATTGGATGTATACCTATATGTCCACTAACTATTCTAGGCTCTAGTATTTGACGGACAATTATAATTATTGCATATAATATAAGTAGAGATATTCCTAGTTTTAAATCGCCGTTAACAGCCGATATTATCGCCCAAGGTATCATCACAGTTCCAGAACCGAAGTATTGGAAGTGCATCTACAAATCCAATTCCAAGTGCTGCAAGAAGTGGATAACCAACATTTAATCCTATCCATTTAAAAATATATAATCCTATTAGTACTTCTATAAAAGATATTAATACTAATGTTGCTTCAGCTTTCAAATATCCACCTAATGTTGTAATTAATTTTCTTAAATGTATTCCAAATTTTTTTACCCAAATTCTTGGAAAATGATGTTCTAATTGGTCTAGTATATAAAGCCTATCTGCGCATATAAAATATGTTGAAAGTACTGTAATTACAATGTATATGCCTATAATTGGCAATGATGTAATACCTTGTAAAATTGATGTTAAAAAATTACTTATCCACTCACTTATAAAATCTATAAAATTATTAACTGATGTTTGTAGTATTACTATTACTTGATTAGGTATTTCTATTCTATCAAATTCAATGTTTGTAATATATTTTTGTATTTGATTATATATTTTTTCTATATATATATTCAAACTTTGTAATAAATTAGATGATTCTGTAACTAAGCTTATTGCTCCAAAAGTTATAATACTTATTAATATTGCAAATATACATAATAAAACTATTATTGCACTACTTTTCCTCGTTAACTTAGTTTTTCTATTTATAAATTTTATAAGTGGTTCAATTAACAGAGATATTATAAAGCCTATTAAAAATGGTACATAAAATAAAGCTAATTTAAAAGATAAATATATGGCAACTAAGGTAATTATTAATATTAAAATTTTTCTAAAAACTTTTGTAAAATATCCCATGTCTATTACCAAAACTTATACACTCCTTATCTAATTAGCTTGTACTATAAATATATGTAAAAGCAAAGCAAATATGCGATTTAGAAATAAAATAAATTGTTGTTTGAGCGTCCGGACGTGAGGAAAAAATTTATTTCACAGAAATGGAATTTTTTCCTCCGTCCTAGCGAATTGGTGGAAATTCAGGGCAGTCCCTTTTTTTCCCTTTTGGGAAAAAAGAGGAACAGTCCCTAGAATTTCCTCTCACAAATTACAATTTATTCTGCATTTTTAGGATTTTGATTACATTTGCATATTCCTTCTACTGTTTCTGATATCTCTTCAGATGTTACATTCTGATTGTTTGCTAAATCTCCCACAGTTATTATTCCAACAATCACATCATTTTCTACTACAGGTACTCTTCTTACTTGACAATCACACATTATTTTTCTTGCTTCTGATATATCTGCATCTGGAGATACATTAAATACTTTTGTTGTCATTACTTCACTTACAGGTGTTTGTTTAATATCTTTTTCGCATGCTAAACTTCTTAAGATTAAATCTCTATCTGTTACTAATCCAACTACCTTATTATTATCACATACTGGTATACAACCTACATGTTTATTAAGCATTAATTTAGCAACATCTGATATTTTAGAATTTGGATTAACACATGCAACTTCACTGCACATACATTCTTTTACTTTCATATTTTTCCTCCTCTAAATTTAATATATATTTATTTTGTATCTCTTTTGGAAAAATATGCAAAAAAATAGACAAATATTAAATTTCCTTTTTTAATCACTGGATAGAGGCAAAAATCTCCTCGTTAAAAATTTTTACCTCACATCCATATATTCATTCTAAAAATATCTTGGCCTTTGTGAAGGTCCCATTGGTGGCCTTCCATTTCCAGGTCTTGGAGGCTGTGGCATTGATGGGCCTACTGGTCCCATTGGTGGCCTTCCACTTGGGGGAAATGGTGGTCTCATAGGTGGTCTTCCTGGTCTACCCCATTCTCTAAGTAATAATATTTTAATTAAATCTCTAAGTAAGAAATTAGTTTGTCTAGTTTCTTTTGTTTGAGTTTTAACTTCCTCTTTTGCGTTAGGATTTATTACATCTCCATTCTTAAGAGGAGGTTGATTTCTTATGCAAGATTGTTCCTCCTGTTCTGGCTCAACATTATTATAAATTTCATCTGTCATTTGATTTAATAAATCTTTTGTAAGTTCTCTATTTGAATTTGTATTACACGCTTTACAAACCATTGGATATATTAACTTATATATCTCTGGATAAAAAGGTGTCAAATCTTGCATTTGCCCAATAGGCATTACATCATTTGAATAATTATAGATATCTTCTTGTTCATCAGTATATGTATAATCATTTCCCACATATGGCGAATATCCAAGTACACTTCTCATATACTCTTCGTAATTTTGATAGTTCATTATCCAACCTCCTAATTTATAGATGTTATATTATATGCTAAACATTTCTATTTAGTGCAAAAAAATAAAAGATTATATTCAATTTATAATCTTTTAGATAAATTGTTGTTTGAGCGTCTGGACGTGAGGAAAAAATTTATTTCGCAGAAATGGAATTTTTTCCTCCGTCCTAGCGAATTGGTGGGAATTCAGGACAGTCCCCAAAATCCCCAAAATTGGTGATTTTTAGGGACAGTCCCTAGAATTCCCATCACACAAACAAATTACAATTTATTAACTAAATCTTTAAATTTGTTTCCTCTTTCTTCAAAATTTTTAAACATATCAAAACTTGCGCTTGCTGGAGAAAATAGAACTATATCTCCTTTTTTACTTACTTCTTTTGCCTTATTTACTGCTTCTTCAAGAGCTGTAGTTTTAAAAATGTCCATTTTTTTATTTTTTAAATTTAATAATTGAGTAACCTCATGATATATTTTATCTGAAGTTTGGCCAAGTAAAATTAACTTAGATACTTTATTTATAATTGGCTGGGCTAGTGGTTTATAATCTAAATGTTTATCATATCCTCCTGCTATTAAAACTATTTCCTCGTCAAATGAATTTAATCCTGCAATTGTTCTTGTTGGACTAGAAGCAATCGAATCATTATACCATTTTACACCATTTATTTCCTTAACAAATTCTAATCTATGATTAACTCCTGAAAAATTAGATACAGCTCTTATTTGTGAGTCGTTTGATGCTATACTACTAGTTGCTGCAATCGCAGCACATATATTTTCACAGTTATGTATTCCTCTTAATTTAATATTTTTTGTATTCACTAGGTGCCTTCTTAATCCATTATCGCATTCTTTTATAATTCCATTATCCAATATTAAACCATTATCTAATTTTTCTTTACTGCTAAAATATATAACCTTAGATTTCGCTATTTTTGCAAATTCTTTTGTTATTTCATTATCATAATTTAAAATTAATAAATTATCTTCATTTTGATACTTAAAAATATTTGCTTTAGATTGTATATATTCTTCATATGATTTATGTATATCTAAATGATTTGGAGTAATATTAGTAATTACTGCTATATTAGGACTTATATTCATTGTCATCAATTGAAAACTACTTAATTCAAGTACTACATAGTCTTCAGGCTTCATATCAGATATCTTTGTAAATAGAGGAATACCTATATTACCACCTAGATAACAATTTAAGTTTTCTTCTTTTAAGATTTCATATATTAATGATGTAGTTGTTGTCTTTCCATCGCTACCTGTTACACCTATCGTTGTACTAGGACATAATTCTAGAACTAATTCTATTTCAGATGTTAGTATTGCACCACGATCTATCTCTTCTTCTATTTCTGGTAAATCTGGCCTACATGAAGGACTCCTAAATATAACATCAAAGCCATTTAATTTTGACAAATAATTTTCTCCAAACGAGTAATCTATTTTATAGTCATATATCTTATCTAATATACTAGTATCTAATTTGTCTATTGGCTTATTACTAAAGAGCATTATTCTAGTGCCTAAATTATGTAGATAATCTATTAGAGGAATATTACTTACTCCCAAACCTATTATTGCAACTTTTTTATTTTTTATATAATTATTAAATTCTTCTAACTTTTTATTTACAAATTTCATATAATCTCTCCTTAATATACTTAATGATATTTTTTTTCTTTTCAAGTCTTGTTTTACCAGTTGTTTTAATTTTATAATCATGATATTGGTTAGTTTCTTTGTCATATATTGTGATATATACCGAATTAATTTCATCACTTTTATTATTAGGATCAATTGTTCCAAGCATTCCTGTTATTCCAACTGAAAAATCAGAATTTGCTATTTTAGAAGATACTCTTGCCATTTCTCTTGACACTTCATTGCTGTAAACAGTATATTCATTTATTATTTTATTTGATACTCCAAAATATTCTTTATATTTATTAGAATAGGTAACTAATCCCAGTTTAAAAACTTGACTCGAACCATCAATATTTGTAATTTCGCTTGCAAACATTCCCCCTGTACATGATTCCATAGATGAAATAGTTTTTTTCTTTTTTATTAATAAATTTACCAATTTTTCCATAAATTACCTCTTCACTGCTTTTAAACACAAAATTTTATATATTGAATTATATAACAAAAAACAATATTTAACAAATTTTTAATAGAATATTTTTTTTAATTTTGTAGATAATAAAATCGTAAGAAAAAAAATGGAGGTGCTTTGATTATGGAAAATAACAAAAATAAACAAAATCAACAAAACAAAAACAGCAAAAACAATAACAATAATAGAAATGAAAGAATTGATAACAACAATAATAATCAAGAAAATAATAATTGTAGATAATTATAATAAAACAAAAAGAAGGAATTATTCCTTCTTTTTGTTTTATTTACCTATCCATTCCATGTCTTACATCATCACAGAACGTTGGAGTATTATTATCATTCCATGCTTTAGTTATATGTAGCTCTCCTTGTTTATTTGCATCATTCAATGCTATTCTATTGCCTATGAGTTTTTGAATATCACTTAGACTTAAGTTTCCGTTATTATATATACCAGTAACTGTTTCATTATTTTCATTTAAAAAAGTTATTTTAATTCCATTTTCCGCTTTTTCGGCAGCTAATAATTTTACTTGAGACATAGGCTTACCTCCTTAATATTTTTATATTATACATCATATATATAAATTAATCAATATTATGTTAAATATTTTTTTAGAAATTTACCTGTAAGAGATTTATCATTTTTTACAATTTGTTCTGGAGTACCTATTGCTACTATTTCTCCTCCATTATCTCCACCTTCAGGTCCTAAATCTATTATATAATCTGCTGTTTTTATTAAATCTAGGTTGTGTTCTATTACCAATATTGTATTGCCTGTATCAACTAATCTCTGAAGAATATCAACTAATCTATGAACATCCGCAATATGAAGACCTGTTGTAGGCTCATCTAAAATATACAATGTTTTGCCTGTTGGCCTTTTTGATAATTCAGTAGCAAGTTTTATTCTTTGAGCTTCTCCTCCTGAAAGTGTAGTAGATGGTTGACCGAAGCTTAATATATCCAAGTCCTACATCATATAATGTCTGAATTTTTTGTTTTATTCTTGGAATATTTGCAAAAAACTCTAATGCTTCTTCCACAGTCATATCTAATACATCAGAAATGCTTTTACCTTTGTATTTAACTTCTAATGTTTCTTTATTATATCTTTTACCCTTGCAAACTTCACATGGTACATATACATCTGGTAAAAAATGCATTTCTATTTTTAATACTCCATCACCTTGACATGCTTCACATCTTCCTCCGGCAACATTGAAACTAAATCTACCCTTTTGATATCCTCTAAGCTTTGCCTCGTTTGTAGTAGCAAAAATATCTCTAATATAGTCAAATACTCCTGTGTATGTTGCTGGATTAGAACGCGGGGTTCTTCCTATTGGTGATTGATCTATATTTATTATTTTATCAATATTTTCTATTCCTTTGATTTCTTTGCATTTTCCACCTTTTTCAGATGCTCTGTATAATTCTTTTGCTAAATTTTTGTATAAGACTTCATTAACAAGTGTACTTTTCCCGTGAACCAGATACACCCGTTATGCAAGTAAAAACTCCTAATGGTATTTTTACATCTAAATTTTTTAAATTATTTTCGCAAGCACCTTTAATTTGAATAGATACTGGTTTTGGTTTTCTTCTTTTTTTAGGTACAGATATTTTCTTTCTTCCACTTAAGTATTGCCCTGTAATTGATTCTGATACATTTTTTATTTCTTCTGCAGTTCCGCTGAGCAATTACATTTCCTCCATGTACACCTGGTCCTGGACCTATATCAATTACCTGATCTGCTGCATACATTGTATCCTCATCATGTTCTACAACAATTAAGGTGTTTCCTAAATCTCTTAACTTTTTTAAAGTTGCAAGTAATTTATCATTATCTCTTTGATGAAGTCCTATACTTGGTTCATCTAATATATATAATACTCCTGTTAATCCTGAACCTATCTGTGTTGCAAGTCTTATTCTTTGAGCTTCTCCTCCTGATAATGTTCCAGCTGATCTTGAAAGAGTTAAATATTCAAGACCAACATCAATTAAAAATTGTAATCTTATGTTTAATTCTTTAATGATTTGTTCAGATATTAGATTTTGAGTTTTTGTAAGCTTTAAATTTGATATATATTCCTTTATTTTATTTATCGGCATATTAGTAAGTTCATATATATTTTTATTTCCAACTTTTACAGCTAAGCTCTCTTTTTTAAGCCTTGCTCCATTACATTCATCACAATGACTATTAGTCATGTAAAATTCATAAAAAGTTCTCATTCCTTGAGATTTTGTTTCTCTATATCTTCTTTCTAGTGTTGGTATTACTCCTTCAAATGGAGCAGTAAATTTTCTTATACCTGCTGCTGATTGGTACTCAAAATCTATTTTCTCATTTCCTGTACCATATAAAATCTTATTTAAAAATTCCCTTGGAAGTTTTTTAATTGGTACTTTTATATCTACGCCATAATGTCTTCCTATGCTTTCAAAATACATTTTTGCCATAGTATCTCCTCTTTTCATGGTACTTGCTCCAAAAGCTTTTACACCATCATAAAGAGTTTTATTTTTATCTGGAATAATTAAATCTTCATCCATTTTCATTAAATATCCTATACCTGTACAGTTTGGACAAGCTCCAAAAGGATTGTTAAATGAAAACATTCTAGGAGTTAATTCTTCAAAACTAATACCACAATCAGGACATGCATAGTTTTGACTAAATAACATCTCTTTGTCCCCGATAACATCAATAAGGACAATATTATTAGCATATTTTAGTGCTACTTCTACGCTTTCTGTTAATCTACTTCGTATATCCTCCTTTATTACTAATCTATCTACAATTATTTCTACATTATGCTTTTTCTTTCTATCTATTTGTAAATCATCAGTAAGTTCAACAACTTGTCCGTCAATTCTTGCTCTTACAAATCCTTCTTTTGAAAAATTCTCTAATAATTTTACAAATTCTCCTTTTCTGCCCCTTACTACTGGTGCTAATACTTGTATCTTTGTACCTTGCTCTAATTCCATAAGTGCATCTACTATTTGGTCTATTGTTTGTTTTTCTATTCTTTTTCCACAATTTGGACAATATGGAACACCTATTCTTGCATATAAAAGACGAATATAGTCATATATTTCTGTAACTGTTCCAACTGTAGAACGAGGATTCCTTGACGTTGTTTTTTGATCTATAGATATAGCAGGAGATAATCCTTCTATTGATTCCACATTAGGCTTTTCCATTAGTCCTAAAAATTGTCTAGCATAGCTAGATAGACTCTCTACATATCTTCTTTGTCCTTCTGCATACAATGTATCAAATGCAAGTGAAGATTTACCGTGAGCCTGAAAGTCCTGTTACAACTACTAACTTATCTCTTGGTATACTTAAATTTATATTTTTTAAATTGTGCTCTTTCGCACCTTTTATTACTATATTATCGTTCATTATTTATGCCCCCATAAAATTAAAACTATATAATATTATATCATAAATATTACAAAAAAACACTAGTATTGCATAAAAAAACTAGCCATATTTCAAGCTAGTTTCCGAGGATTTACTACCAAATTTTGTGGCTAAATCCAGTTACATCTGAATACTCTGTCTCGAGCCATCTCAATCGTTTACCAGTAGTACAAGATTCACACCGTTCAATAGTAGGAGGAAAAGTTTTGTTTTGATTTCTGCATCTTACACAAATTGCAGATAATTCTTTTCTCTTTTTTTCGTACTGTTCCTTCCGTGTGCTCATTATTAATACCTCTTTTTTTAATATTTAATACAGTAACACTGTACTATAAGTTTATTTTACCATTTTATGTCGATTTTTGCAATATTTAAAAACAAGATAAACTTCAACTAAGCTAGAGGTTTATCCTGTTTTTAAATAAACTCTTCTAATTCTTTTATTTTATCTCTTAATTCAGCTGCCTTTTCAAATTCCATATTTGCAGCATACTTTAGCATTTCATCTGTTAATTTATTTATTATATCTTCTACTGACTCATCTTTTCCAATTTCATATTTTGATGATACATCTTCTACAATTGTAGCCTTTATTGCATCTCTTACTGATTTTTTTATAGTTTGTGGAACAATGTTGTGTTCTTTGTTATACTCTTGCTGAATTTTTCTTCTTCTATTCGTTTCATGTATTGCTTTTTCCATGCTATCAGTTAGCTCATCTGCGTACATTATAACTTTGCCCTCTGAATTTCTTGCTGCCCTACCTACTGTTTGAATTAATGAACGCTCAGAACGTAAAAATCCTTCTTTATCTGCATCTAATATTGCAACAAGTGATACTTCTGGAATATCTAGACCTTCTCGAAGTAGATTTATTCCTACCAATACATCAAACTCCCCTAGTCTTAAATTTCTTATTATTTCCATTCGTTCTAATGCTTTTGTATCTGAATGCATATATGTTACTTTTATATCAAGTCCCTTTAAGTAAGCAGTTAAATCTTCTGCCTGTTTTTTAGTAAGCGTTGTTACAAGTACTCTTTCCTTTTTTTCCACTCTTATACGTATTTCATTTATTAAATCATCTATTTGATTTTCAACTGGCTTTACTTCTATCAATGGATCCAATAATCCTGTAGGTCTTATAATTTGCTCTACTACATTATCTTTTGATTTTTCTTTCTCATATTCTGCCGGTGTTGCACTAACAAAAATACATTGATTTATTTTACTTTCAAATTCATCAAACTTAAGAGGTCTGTTATCAAATGCAGATGGAAGTCTAAATCCATATTTAACTAATGATTCTTTTCTTGCTCTATCTCCGTTGTGCATTGCTCTTACTTGTGGTATTGTTGCATGTGATTCATCAACAAAAAGTAAGAAATCATCTGGAAAATAATCAAACAAAGTGTATGGTGGAGATCCTGGTTTTCTTCCACTTATATGTCTTGAATAGTTTTCTATTCCTTGACAAAATCCAGTTTCTATAAGCATTTCAATATCAAAATTTGTTCTTTCTTCTATTCTTTGAGCCTCTATAAATTTGTTTTGACTTTTGAAATATTTAATTCTCTCTTCTAGTTCTTCTTCGATTGTTTCTATTGCATGTTTTAATTTTCCTTCCGATGCAACATAATGCGAATTTGGTCCAATTAAAACGTGATTTCTTGTTCCTATTGTTTTTCCTGTTAATGGGTTAATTTCTGAAATTCTTTCTATTTCATCTCCCCAAAATTCAATCCTTAATGCACTTTCTTCTTGATTAGAAGGATATACTTCTAATATATCACCTTTTGCTCTAAAAGTTCCCCTTTTGAATTCCATTTCATTTCTTGTGTATTGCATTTCTATTAGTTCTCGCATAACATCATTTCTTGACTTTTTCATATTAGGTCTTAGCGACATCATAAGAAGTTCATAATCCTCTGGGTCTCCGAAGTCCGTATATACAAGAAACTGACGCAACAATAATTACATCTTTTCTTTCAAATAAAGAAAGTGTTGCCGAATGTCTTAATTTATCTATTTCATCATTTACTGAGGAATCTTTTTCTATATAGGTGTCAGATGATGGAATATAGCTTTCTGGTTGATAGTAATCATAATATGATACGAAATATTCGACTGCGTTTTCTGGAAAGAACTCCTTAAATTCGCTGTAAAGCTGTCCTGCCAAGGTTTTGTTGTGTGCTAAAACAAGTGTTGGCTTTTGCACTTTTTGTATAACATTTGCCATTGTAAAAGTTTTTCCGAGAACCTGTAACCCCTAGAAGTGTCTGGAATTTCTTACCTTCTTTTACTCCGATTAGATAGCTTTTCTATTGCTTCTGGCTGGTCGCCAGTTGGCTTGTAATTTGATACTAATTTGAACATTATTTCTCCTTTTGTTGTTCTATATTTTCACACTCTAATTCTTTTAATCTTTCGTTTTTATGTCCACTATTATTTTCAAAAGATGACATCATCTTTCTGTATTTTTCAACAGTTATATTCTCTAGCATAGAATAATCACTATCATCATGAACTTTATTAAATGCTATTGCCATTTGTTCATCATTTATTAAACTTATTGGTGGTGGAATAATTCCTTTTGATAATAACATTTCATTAAACAAACAAATTCCTGTTCTTTTATTTCCATCTTCATATGGTTGTATATAAATAAAATTAGCACATATTCGAGATATATGTTTAATATAATCTTCCTTACTTTGTTCAGTATTATATTCTTTTTCATACTCTTCTTGTAATTTTTTGATAGCATTTGGTATTTCGGCAAAATGAATTGTCTGTATTACTGGGCCTTTTTTTATCCCTGATTCAGAACCTAACGTTACCTGCTTTTGTCTATATTCTTTTCCTATGCTTGTCATACCAATAGAGCTTTTCATTTCTTCTCTAAATCTTTTGCATTCTTCTTCAATATTTATAATATCTCCTTGATTTCCTATTAAACTTGTTAATACCATTCTTGAAATATCTTCTATTTCTTTTAAACTTTCATATTCTACCACACCTTTTTCGATTGTTCTATTACAATCTCCTAAAGCAACAATCGTATCATCTGGGTTAGCAATTATTTTTTCTCTCATAATTTTTCTTGTTTTTTTAATATAAGGATCCTCTAAAATATTTCCTTTTTGCATTTTTTTATATTTAAAAGATTTAATAAATTTTTTTATTGTATTTTTTTCTTTTTCATAATTATATTTAAATTCTTCCTCCAAAAATATATCATCTAGTTTAAAACTTTGATGTCTTCCATCACATATAAAATTTTTCCATTCTTCATAATCTTCATTTGATGAAATATCAAGCGTATTTCCGAATAAATCTTCTATAATTTCATCATCAAATTGCAATATGTCTTCGTTATTTAATTTTGCTCTCAAATTATCAGATACTTTTCTAAATTCTGGAATTGTATCAAAACCTGCATCATAAAATCTATGAGTTAACAGCATTTTACCAATATCTAATTGTGACAGAATCATCTTTTTTACATATTCCACACTAATGTCATATTTTAATCTTTCTGATAAAGTCCTACCGTTTGAAAATAAAGATTTAATCATTTCTATACCTTTTTCGTTAACTTCTTTATAAAGTTTATTTGATACAGACTTTATATCACTTGCCTTCTTATTAATTTCTTCTGGTTTAACAATTTTAAGAGCTTTATATATATTACTTTTTTCTCTATCTTGTTCTATTATGTCCACACCTACCTTAAATGTAATATGTCGTTAGATAACAATTAAATATCATATTAAATTATTATTGTCAATTTTTATTGAAATTTTGTTATATCCTCTATTCTTCCAGCGAAATATGGTTTTTCCTTTCCTTTTTCTCTTAAAAATATTGCAAAAGTATCATCTACGTAAAAATATCTTGGATTTTCTTTCTTTGGCTCTTCTATAGAGGCTTTAAATGATACCTCCATCCCTGCTTCGCTTTTTATTTCTCCACCTTTTTCATCTAAAGAAAATTTTACTGTTTGCAATGCTTTTATTATTTCTCCAGTATTGTTATCTGCAGTTTTAAATGGCTTTCCTTCTAAATCTGAATATTCTTTCTTTTCATTAAATGTTAAGTTTGGAGCTTTAAACTCATCTACATTATTAAATGTTTTATCTCCTGTATACTTGTTCATTTCATCATTCATATTTTTATATATTTCATTAAAATTATTTCCTGTAGGGTTCTTACAGAATATTACTTCATCGTTTGTCTTAGTATTTATTAGTAATGCAAAATCATCTTTTGAATTGTAATATAATACTTGTATTTGGTTTCCTACAGAATTTTCAGTATTTTTATCTATTCCAAAATATTCTATATTGTTATATTTATTGCCAAATGTTCCATTTTCTAACTTGTCAAAAACTTCCAAAAATTCAAATTTTCTATATAGCATAGTATAGAAAAAATATCTTCTAATATCAGCATCATTAGGATTATCTAATTCATCTTCTGACCAATCAAAATCATCTATTATATCACTTGTTTGATTAAATTTTTCTTTAATTCCATTTTCTATTTGTTCTTTTAATTCTAAAGTTTTTAACCCATAAATTTTAAAATAATAATCTTCTGAAAGCATTGATTCATTAAAATCTTCTTTGTTTAGATTTTCTACCATTTCTAATTGAGGATTAAATACAACATCTTTCTTTACAACTTCATTTTTCATATCATTCCAAATTAATTGAAATGTTCCACACCAACTGCTATCTGATGTTATTGTATCATTCATTGTTGGCACAATTACAATATCATTAGATACTTCCAATTTTGTTGGTTTCTTTTTAAATATATTTGCTTTATTTATTACAATAATTCCACCCACTATTAATATGATTAAAATAGTGCATATTATTAGTATTTTTGTTTTTTTACTCATATAATTTCAACTCTTTTCTTTAATTTTTTTATTTTTACACTTAGTTATTATTTTACCACTGTTATAAAAAAAAGCAAAGTATCTTACGATACATTGCCTTGTTTATTATTCTTCATCAAGTCCTACATATTTGATATTTTTGTTAAATGCTAATACTGATTCAAATATAATTGCTAAGAATAAAAGTCCTAGTCCAAACCCAATACCTCTTTTAAATGAATATGCTAGTGTGAATCTTGAAATTATTTGTATTATTCCATATATTACCAATCCTAATATTGGGATAAGAAGTATTAAAATCCACCATGGGCTAATTCCTGCTACTTTTAAATATGTAACTTCATTATAAATTGGTATTATTGTTGCCCAACCATGTTTTCCAGCTTTTTTAAATATTATCCATCTAATTATTATTGTATATATTAATAATACAGATAATACTATTAATATTGTTTTAACTGTTTTATATGCAAGTAATAATTTAAAACTAATGGAAGCCACTTTGGAAATTGGCATTTCATCTTCTAATTCTTGAATTACTTGATTTAAAGTATACCCATTATTTAACTTTTCTATTATTTCATCTATATTTAAATCTTCTTCTAATACTTTCTTTGTTGTCTCTGTATCTAATGAATTTAAAACTGTAGTTGCTGTATCTAAAACTTTTTCATCTACTTCAGACTTTTCTAATATTGCTTCTTTATTTTCTTCAATCATATTTGCTATATCTTGATTAGAAAATTTTTCTGTTAATTCTGTATATAGTTCAACTATTTCAGACGTTTTAATATCTTCTTTATTCGCAAAATAATTTTTTACATCCTCAGCATTTTTTACATCCTTTAAATCAATAGCTTCAATTTTTTCTTTTAGTTCCATTATATCGTAATCTAAATTAGTTGCGTATGAATTACAAGAAAAAGCTATTAATAATAGAATAGAAATAAAAGAAATAATAATCATTTTTAAATTTTTAAGCATTTTAAATTCCTCCTTAAATTTTTATTTATTTAAATCCCCAATATGATGTATGGGTCTTTAATTCAATTTGTTTGTACTTTGCAAGTTCTGATATTGTAACTAGCTCATAACCTTGCTTTAATAATTGTGGTACTAGCTTGGCAACAGCATCTGCTGTAGATTTATAAATTGAATGCATTAATATAATTCTTCCATCTAAATTTCCTATTTTATTTACTTCTGCTATTATACTTTCTTTGTCTTTAGTTTTCCAGTCCATTGTATCTACATCCCAATTTATTAATGGATAATTTAAAGTTAATTTAACTGTACTATTTGCATCCCCATATGGTGGTCTTACTAAAGTTAAGTCATGTCCTAATGTCTCTTTATATATATCTTCTGCCATTTTAATATCTTCTAATATTTCATCCTTAGATAAAGTATCTAAATTTTTATGTGCATATGTGTGTGAGCCTACCTCACATCCTATTGCTTCCTCCTTTTGTGTGATTTGCGGATAACTCTTCATACATTTTCCTACATCAAAAAAAGTTGCTACACATTTATATTTTTCTAATGTTTTTAAAATTTCAGGTGTTGAATTTGGATTAGGGCCATCATCAAAAGTTAAAGCTACCATTGGTTTAGATGGATCTATTTTTCTATTAGAATCTACATTTAGAATTACTTTCTCTTGCTTAGGTGGTTTTTCTTTAGAAATGTATTGTGTTGAAATATATCCTGTTATATTATTGTATTTTACCTTACTCCAACCATTACTACCTACAGCAGTTCTTTTTAAAATATCTCCTAAAGAAAGTGTTGTAACTATACTGCTCTTTATATCATCTTTTTCCCTTATATGGACTGTAGTAATTGCATATACTGTTTCATTTACTTCTTTATATATCCTATTTTTATTACTTTTATTTTTCTTCTTATTTTGTTTGTCATTATCTTTTTTATCATTAATAACAACATCTGTAGATTGATTTGATTTATCTTCTGAAATTTCATTATTTGTTTCATTATCATAATTATTATTTAAAATACTGATTGTTTCGACAGCATTGTCTGTTTTTTTACTTTGTAATAAAATATAAATTACGAATGATGTTAACATAATCAATAAAATTGAACTAATTATAATAACAGTTTTTTTCATTTATTTCCCCTTATTTTTAAGAATTACTTCAAATGAAAAACATATTAATTACTTGTCTTTTACTATTGTAACATTGCAAACAATAAAATTCAATAACTTTTATTATTCGACATGTTTTTTTATTTTACTATATTTATACTATTATAATTGTACAATAAAAAAGAGCCATTAGACAATTATGTCTTTAAGCTCTCTTCGAGGAACTTTTACCTTTACCAGTCAACTGCAATATCCAATTGTTTTGGATTGTTCTTTGCGAAACTGCCCGTATCGCAAACGATAGCAGTTCCGAGCGATGTTTCAATAATTGTGCCTCTTGGACGTAAATTCAAGTTAGCAGCACACATTATATATTCTCCATACATTTTTACACCATCATCACGAATCCAATATTCGTAATGATATCCAGAACTTTCCATTATCCGTATTACACCAGACATGTTCAAATTGTAATAAGTTTCCTTGCCTGATGGTCCTTCTACAGTACCATTTATTGGATTAAGAACTTCACCCTGCCATGAATTTTCTGTAGTTGATTCCTCTGTAGTTGATTCTTCTGTAGTTGATTCTTCTGTGGTTGTTTCTTCTGTGGTTGTTTCTGTTAATTCTTCAGTAGTTACAATTAATGATATTGTTTCATCAGTTGTAAGTTCTTCTTTTTTTAGTTCTGTGGTTACTGTTTGCTCTAAATAATTGTAATTTGTATAGAAATTATATTCTAAGCATACAAGTACTGCTAACAATATGAATATTACAGCATTCTTCCGTTTTGAATTTTTGTCTTTCTTTTTCATTTTATTCCTCCGTTCCGGTTTAACCGGTTTTTAATATTATAGCAATTTAGCTATAATACAATTATAACAGACTTTACATAATTTATCAAGAAATATAGCCTCTTATTACACTTCTAATATTTTAGTAAAATTATTTATTAAATATCATTTTTATTTTCTCTATGGACAATTTAGTATTTTTTGTGTATGATTATATTTATGATATGTAATTTTAATATAAAGGAGGATCTTAATGAAAATTTCATTGAAATTTATTATATCTATATTCCTAATTTTGCTACTGCTAACTACATGTGTGAATGCAGCTAATATAAATATGAATTTAATAGCTAATGATATTTCTAATTCAACTGAAAACACATCAAATGAATTTGATTTGAATGAAAATGCAATTTCTAATGATGTTTCTAATAATATTGATTCCTCTGCTACAGAAACCTCTAATTCAGTAAGTAATCCAAGAGTATCTTCTACTACTGTTTCTGAAGATAATAATTTTTTGACTGCAGAAAACATATTATCAGTAATGATAATAGTTATTGGCATACTTCTAATTTTCTTAGCAATAGCAATTTTAGTAAGATTTAAATAATCTGTTTTAACAACTTTTGCATAAAATTTACAAAAGTTGTTTTTTTATGAATATTTTTTAATAAATTATAAATAATATAAATAGATTTTTAAACATAAAATTTAGGAGGTTAAATATGAAAAGAAAATCTTTTATATTATTATTAATATCATTTCTTATCTTATCAATCAGTAGTATTTGCTTTGCAACTGATACTGCTAATAATATTAAAAATACTGTAAATGATGCAACTAATGCCGTGGTAGATGGTGCTCAAAATCTTGCTGAAGATGTAAGAAATGGTGTCGGTGCAGCAGAAAATGCAATTGAGGATGGAGCAGAAGATATAGGAAATGCTGTTATGGACGGAGCTAACTCTATTGAAAATATAGGAAATGATACTTATAATGCAACTGTTAGTGAAGCAGAAGATTTATCAAACACAAACAATATGAATACTACAACATGGACCTGGGTTGCAGTTGCAATAGCTGCAGTCGTAATAATTGCAGTTGTATGTTATTACGCATCTCAAAATAATAAACATTAATAAAAGTAGTTTTAAGTCAAAAAAATAGAAAGTATACCTAAAATTATGCTTTCTATTTTTTTTATATTATGATATAATTTTATATATTTTAAGAAAGAGGTCAATTTGCACATGTCTAAAATAATTTCAAAAAATCCAACAGCAAGACATAATTACACAATAGAAGATACACTTGAAGTAGGAATAGTTTTATCTGGAACAGAAATTAAATCTGTTAGAAATGGTAAAGCCAATTTAAAAGATAGTTATGCTAGTATAAAAAATGGAGAGTTATACATATATAATTTACATATAAGTCCATATGAATTTGGAAATATCTATAATAAGGATCCATTAAGAGATAGAAAATTATTAGTAAATAAAAGAGAAATAAATAAATTGGTCGGTTTAATAAAGCAAAAAGGATATTCCCTCGTACCACTTTCTATGTATTTCAAGGGCAATTTTGTTAAAGTAGAATTAGGTATTGGTAAAGGTAAAAAGTTATATGATAAAAGACGCGATATAGCAAAAAAAGATGCTGAAATGAAAATGAGGAGAGCAAAAATCTAGCCCTCCTCTACTTTATTTATGCTTTATTTGCTGATCCAAATACATTCTTTATTTTATGTTCTACAATTTCTGTTATCTTTTCTCTTGCAGGTGTTAAATATTTTCTAGGGTCAAATGCAGAAGGGTTTTCTGATAAAGTCTTTCTTATTTCTGAAGTAAATGCTAATCTTAAATCTGTATCTACATTTATTTTTGATACCCCCGAAATACTTGCTGTATGCAATATGTCATCAGGAACGCCCTTAGCTCCTGGTATGTCTCCGCCATACTTATTACATGTTTCTACTAATTCTGGAATTACTGTAGAGGCTCCATGTAGTACTATAGGAGTATTTGGTATTTTCTCTTTAATTGATTTCAATATATCCATCCTTAATTTTGCTTCACCCTTGAATTTATATGCTCCATGACTTGTCCCAATCGCTATAGCTAAAGAGTCACAGCCTGTTCGTTCTACAAATTCTTTTGCCTGATTTGGGTCTGTATACTTTGCATCTGTTTCAGAAACATTAACATCATCTTCAATACCTGCTAATTGTCCTAATTCTGCTTCAACCACTACTCCATTTTTATGGGCATATTCTACAACCTTTTTTGTTATTTCCACATTTTCTTCAAAGCTATATTTTGAACCATCTATCATTACTGATGTAAACCCATTATCAATACACATCTTACATGTTTCAAAAGCAGCTCCATGATCTAAGTGTATTGCAATTGGTATTGTTGTTTCTTCAACTGATGCCTCTATCATTTTCATTAAATATTTAATTCTTGCATATTTTATTGCTCCACTTGATGCTTGAAGAATAACAGGTGAATTTTGTTTTTGTGCAGCATCAACTATACCTTGTATAATCTCCATGTTATTTATATTAAAAGCTCCTATTGCAAATCCTTCTTTCATTGATTTTTCAAACATTTCTTTCGTTGTTACTAATGGCATATTTTTACCTCCTTATATTTTATAACCATATTCTATTTCTTAAAATTTAACTTGTCAATAACTTAAAAAAATTATTTATATTTATAATATAATAGAGAAGTAAAATACAATTTACTTCTCTATTATATATTAATTATTGATTTTCGTCTTCGTAGCTACATCTGTAACTTCCGCACATAGATTCGTCTTCTGGATTACCGTTATTGCAATTTGTACATGGCCTTACAATAATATCTTCTAACTCACATTTTTGTGTTTTATCATTGTTAAATGCACAACTACCAACAGTACAATTAATTAATTGTTTACCTTCCATTTTAAACCTCCTTTAAAATCAATATATTAATATTATTTGCAAAATTGTCTAAAATATTAATATAAAGTAATTTAAAAGAAGGTTCAATTTTTTTGTAAATTTTATTCTAATTTCTTTTTTTCATTTTCTTCTATACATTCTTTTGGTGGGTTCTTAAAACTCAAATACCAATTCATTCCGTTTTTATTTTTTTCAATTTCTTCATTTCTTTCTAGCAAACCTTCAAAGGTTTTTGGTGCTGGAACTATTACTGGCTGATTTGGTATCCAATTTGCTGGAGTTGAGCCTTTAGTGCATTCCGCCATTTGCAAAGCCTCTACAATTCTTATTATTTCAGAAATGAATCTTCCTATATTTAATGGATATATTAAAATCGTTCTTATAATTCCTTTATCATCAATTATAAAAACGTTTCTAACTGTTTCTGTGTTGCTTATATCATTTGCTATCATTCCATATTTTCTTGCTATTTCCCCATTTCTGTCCGCTATAATTGGGAATGATACCTTAATTCCAGTTTTACAATAAATATCATAAATCCATGCTAGATGTGAACTATTACTATCTACACTTAATCCTAAAAGTTCTGTGTTTAAATTTTTAAAATATGTATGTGCTTTTGTAAATGCTATCATTTCTGTTGTACATACTGGGGTAAAGTCTCCAGGATGAGAAAACAATATTAGCCATTTTCCTTTATAGTCAGACAATTTTATATCTCCCATTGTTGTAATAGCTTCAAATTCAGGTGCAAATTCTCCAATCTTCACATTCCCATTCATCATTATTTCATAGTTATTCATAAAACAAACCTCCAAATAGTTTTTATTTATATTATGTGAAAATTTAACTTTTGTTTCCAATATTATAAAAAACTAAAGGAGCAATCTGTAAATGCTCCTTTAATTATATAATAGTAAAATTCTTTAAGATTCTGTTATATAAAAATATTATAATTGCTATTGTCTTTGAGATTTGTTAGTTTTTCTCGCAATTTCAAATTAGCAAGTACAAAGGACGATTTAATGTTTTTGTTCTATTATTCTGCTGCACTTGCATTTGTATTTGTATCTGTCGATGAATTTACTTGTTCACAATACTTATCATATTCTTCTTTTAAATCTTTATTGCTAAATTTCAATTTTTTATCTTCTCTTAATTTTATTAATGCCTTATATCTTATATACTGATCTTCAGATTCTAAATTTTTCCCTAATACTTCTACTATATCATTTTCTACATCTTCTAATGTTGGCTTATCAGCTTTATTTATGCAATAAATTATATGATATCCATAATCTGTTTTAACAGCTTTTGTAGTATATTTATCTTTTTCTAGTTTTTTACTTGCTTCAACATAAGCTTCTGCTAATGAATCCTCCGTAAAATTATCAAAATCAACATTTTCTGTTGTTACTTTGTCTTTATATTCATCTGCTACATCATCAAAATTAGCTCCATTTTTTAATTTTACCAAAATTTCATTTGCAGTAGCTAAAGCCTGTTCTTCCGTTACAGTATCTGATGTTTTAACTAATATATGCTTTGTATTAATTTCACCATAAACATTATCATTATAGTAATTGTTAATATCTTCTTCAGGTATTAATGTTTTAAAATAGTCTATACAGTATAAATTTCTTTTATAATCCAATTCCATATATTCTATAAATTCATCTTTAGTTTTAAATCCATTTTCTTCCAAAAAGTTTTCTTCTGTATAACCGTAATATGTTTCATACATATTTAAAATTGAATTTGCTTCTTCGTTTATTTCTTGCTTTTGTTCATCAGTTAGTTTGTACATATCGTTTAAAATTTCTTTATCTGCTAATTCTAATACATAACTGATTGGAAAATATTTTTCCATTTCATTATAAATTTCATTACTTGTTATTCTTCCACCTTTAAAAGTCATAATTGTTTCATGTCCAAGACCAGGAATTCCTAATATTCCTAATAAATAAATTATTGCTGCTCCTAAGACTAAGCCTATTATTACAGAAATCCAAATTTCTTTTTTCTTAAAAAAATTAATTTTCTTCTCTTTTTGTGTCCCATTTTTTTTGTTACTTTCTTCTTTTAAATCTTTTTCTTCCATTACACACGCTCCTCAAATTTTACTATTTAAATATTTTATATATAGTTTATTAAAATAAAATTAAAAAATCAATACTTTTAAGAATAATTATAAAAATTTTATTATAACTTATCACTTAAATTTAATATTTTTTTCAATTCCTAGTTTGGCTGCTCTAGTAATAGTTGAATATCCATATTTTTCTTTTAAATTATCTATTGTTTTATCAAGCCTTTCTTGTTTGTTTTTATTTTCTATATCAAATAGAGATATTTGCATTTCATTCCTATTTACTAATTTATCTACCCTTAATGATATTAACCTAATTGGCTCTCCTTTATACATTGCCTTTAATAATTCTTTTGCTTTTGAGTATATGTCTTTAGTATTTGATGTCGCTAAATCTATTTTTTCTTGATGTGAAAAGTCCCTGAAATCCTTTGTTCTTAAGCCCACATTTACTACGCTCGCAAGCATATTGTATTTTCTTAATCTATAAGCTACATGTTCTGCTAATGCCAAAAGTACCTCATTTAGTAACTCTATGTTATCAATATCTTTTGCAAGAGTTGTTGAATTTCCTATACTTTTAGGTTCCTCATACTTATATATTACCTCAGATTTATCTATGCCATTTGCATATTCCCACATCATTTTGCCGATGTTTTCCAAACTTATTTGTGAGTTGGTTTATATCAGTTTTAGCTAAATCTCCTATTGTTTTTATCTTCATGTTATACAACTTAGGAACACTTTTTCTTCCAAGCATAAATAAATTTTTAATAGGTAATGGCCACATCTTTTCTTTTATTTCGTCTAAAAATAATGTATGTATCTTATTTGGCTTTTCAAAATCTGAAGCCATTTTAGCAAGCAATTTATTTGAACTTAGACCAATATTTACAGTAAAGCCTAATTCCTCGTTAACTCTTTTTCTGATTTCTTCTGCTTTATCCATTAATGTAGATTTCATTAAATATTCCGTCATATCTAAGAAGCATTCATCTATTGAATATCTCTCTATTCTATCTGTATAATTTAATAATAAATTGTATAGTTTATCAGAATATTCTCTATATATATTATAATCTCCATGAAATATTTTTATACTTGGACATTTCTTTTTAGCTTGATAAATAGTTTCTCCTGTAATTATTCCAAACTGTTTTGCAAGGTTACTTTTTGCAAGTACAATACCTGCTCTTTTAGATTCATCTCCACCAATTATTGAAGGTATTTCTCTTATATCAATTTCTTCTCCATTTTTTAACCTCCATATTGCATACCAAGATAAAAATGCATTGTTAACATCTATGTGAATGATTTTTCTTTCCATTGTATCACCATATTTATTATAGAACATTTGTTTTTTATTGTCAATTATATATTGGTCATTATCTAAGTGCCAAATGATTTCTATAAAAAAAGAGAGAAATTTAAATTTAATTGTTAAAAATTCAATTTAAATTTCTCTCTTTTTTTATTTATATAAATTATTTTTCATTATATATTCATATACTTCTTTTGGTATATATCTTATTACTTTTTTATCGTTATTTTTTATCATATTTCTTATTTGAGTAGATGAAATTTCATTTTCATCTCTAGCAACAATAATATAATTATAGTTATCTTTTATCTCACTGTAATTTTTCCATGTTGGCATTTTATCATAATTGTCAGATCCCATTATCATAAATATGTCCTTTTTGCAACATTTTGTTGCATGGAAGCTGTCTCCAATGAGTTTAAAAGCATCTACAGCAAATAGTTCTTTATTTTCTTTTATTTCAACATCATCGACCTCTAAATTTTCTTGTTTTTTTGTAATTAGCTTTAGCATATTGTACCTATGCTTTGCTTCTACTAGGTCTTTCTTTTTGTAATAATCATTAACTGGAATAAATACTACTTTATCTACTTTTCCTTGCTTTATTAAATTTCTTGCAATATTTATATGTACATATGTAGGTGGATTAAAACATCCTCCAAAGAATCCCACTTTTTCCATAATTTTTTCCTCTTTAAATAAAAGGGGTAAATTTCCCCCTTGTTATATAATATTTTTAATTTGATTATATATATCTTCATGTATTTCGTCTATTGTCCTTATTTTATTTTCTTTTACGCATTCTATTTTTATCCAATTATACTTATCGGCAACCTCACATGCAGCATTATAACTATCTATAATATGATTTTTATCTCTTTCATGAATGTCTTTTTTAGCCCCATGTGTAAATTTATTTTCTCTATTTTCCATTAACTTAAAAGCATATTCTGGTGGCATGTTCAAGAAAAATACTTTAGTTGGTATTGGTAATTTATATATGTTAAATTCAAAATCCCATAACCAATCTAAAAATTTCTCTCTTTCTTTTTTATTATATATTTTTCCTGCTTGATGAACCATATTTGCTGTTGTATATCTGTCAGCAAGTACTATTCCTCCATCATTATAGTATTCTTCTAATTCTTTTTTAAATGTTGCAAATCTATCGACAGCATAAAATGTTGAGGCAATATATGGACTTACATCTTTTGCATTTTCTCCAAATTCTCCTGACAAATACATTTTTACAAGTGAAGATGATGGACTATCATAATTAGGAAAAGATATTACCTTATAATCTACATTTTCTTTTTTTAATCTTTCTTGTAATTTCTCAAATTGTGTTTGTTTACCACTTGCATCTGTTCCATCTATTACAAATAATTTTCCCATTTGTTTCTCCTTAGATTATATCTTGAACAATTAAATTCTATTAAATAATGGTTCAATATTTTTTAAATTTATATTTTCTTCTATATTAGTCATCTTCCATGATGGAGTTTTTAAATTTAAATATGTTCTAATTTTTTCACAAGCCATTGGCATAAATGGTTCAAATAAGTTCGATAAGTTAGCTATTATAACACTACATGTATATATTGTATCATTAAATCCTTGTATATCCTCTTTCTTTTGAATCCATGGCTGCCTTTCATCATAATATTTATTAGCATATTCTACAAGTTCCATTACTCGATCTGTTGCATTTTTAAATTCTAAATTCTCTATTAAAGTTCCTACTTCTTTATATGCTTTTTCTATTTCTAGTTTTGCTTTTTCATCTAATTTTCCATTTGGTAATACTTCTAATCCCTTAAATCTTAAAGTTCTATTTACTAAATTACCAAATTTATTTAATATTTCATTGTTATGAGTTCTTTCAAAATCTTCTAGTGTAAAGTTAGTATCCTTTTTTTCTGGTCCATTATTTATTATATGAAATCTTAATGAATCAGAATTATATTTTTCAAGCATTTCAAGAGCTGTTATTCCATTTCCCTTACTTTTTGATATTTTTTCATCATTTATATTTAAATATTCTGTAGAAACTATAATATCAACTAATTTAAAATTATCTTCTAATCCGGCTAAAAGTCCATTAAATATTATACTATGAAAAACTATATTATCTTTTCCATGGCACATATATATTCTATTATCATATCCATTTTTCCAATACTCTTCCCATTTGAATCCATTTTCTTCAGCTAGTTTCATTGTATCTGTGAGATATCCAAGAACTGCATCTACCCATACATACATTCTTTTTGTTTCATATCCTGGAATAGGAATTTCTATACCCCAATCTAAATCACGTGTTACAGCCCTGTCCTTTAATCCTTGTTTTAAATATTTTTCAGTTTCATTTCTAGCATTTATTCTCCAAAAATTTTTGCATTTATCTGTATTTGACTGAATTATATCTTGAAACTTAGATAATGCAAAATATAAATTTTTATTATCTTTTTCTATTGTTTTACTACCACAATTCAAACAAATTCCATCCTTTAAATCTTCTATTGATGGAGTATGTCCACAAGCTTCACATTGATCTGCCTTTGTTATTTCTCCACATTCTGGGCATTTTATTTGAATTTCTCTATCTTGTAAAAATTTATTACATTTTTCACAATATGCCTGAGGTTCTATTTTTTCATATATATATCCATTATCATACAACCTTTTAAAAACTTCTTGTACTTTTTTTGCATGATATTCTGTTTCTGTTTTTGAATATAAATCATACGAAAAATTCATTGCATTAAATGTCTTTATAAATTCTTCATGATATTGTTCTGCAATCTCTTTTGCAGTTCTGTTTTCCTTTTTTGCTCTTTCTGTTATTGGTGTACCATGGCAATCTGTTCCTGATACATAAAGTACATTATCACCTTTTAGTCTATGGTAACGGGCTAAAACATCTCCTGATATTAATCCTGCTAAATGTCCCAAGTGTAATGAATTATTTGCATAAGGCCATGCTCCCCCTATTAAAATATTTTTGCTCATTAAATATACTCTCCTTTATAAATCAATAATTTTGACTTTAAAATTTTATCATAATCATGTTAAAATAGCAAGTTCTGTAAGATAAAACTTGCTATTTTTATAACTGCTTTAGGGTTATTTTATACTTGTTTCCAAAACCAATCTAAACTATTATCAATGCTTTTCTTTTTATAAAATTTACATGCTATATCATCTACCCATAGATAACCAAAAAATGTTACAAATATCATTATCAAATCTACTGTTATGCATCCTAATAAAGTTGAACGATATTCTTCATAATTTATCTCTGGTATAGTTGCGAGTTGTACGCTATGCAATAAAATTAATATCAAAAAGAATATTAATGGTAATGCTGGTGCATGAGGTTTCTTTATTTCCTTTCCTAAAAATATTAATAGTACTGTAGCTGTAAGTAGTAATACTAATGTTAATGGGTTTGTTACATCAACAATAAACATTTTAATTCCTCCTTTGTATATTATTTATATTTTTAATATCATTGTGTACTAATTTAGTTTTTTTTCTATAAGTTCTTTTAAGTCTTTAGCTTTTTTATTTATCGTATTTATATCTTTTCCTTCTATCATTATCCTAATTAAAGGTTCAGTTCCAGATGGTCTTATTATTACTCGTCCTTCGTTTGAAAATCCTTCTTTAACTTTTTTTACCATGTTTTTTATATCTTCATCATTCTCATATTCATTCTTTTTACTTGAATCTACTTTTGCATTTATCAAGACTTGCGGATATGTTTTTATTATATCACAAAGTTTAGATGTTGGAATATTTTTTTCCAATAATATTTGTATTAGCATTAAAGAAGTTAATATTCCATCTCCAGTTGGATTATAGTCAAGCATTATTATATGTCCTGATTGTTCTCCTCCTAAATTATATCCATTCTTTAACATTTCTTCTAATACATATCTATCACCAACTTTTGTTTGCTTTAGATTTAATTTATTTTCATCAGCAAATTTATTTAATCCTAAATTACTCATAATTGTTGCTACTAAAGTATTTTTGTTTAACTTTCCTTTTTCTTTTAAATATTTTGAAAATACTGCAAGTAGCATATCCCCATCAATTTCATTTCCTTTTTCATCTATTGCAAGGCATCTGTCGCCATCTCCATCATATGCAATTCCTAAACTTAGTTTATTATCTATAACAAATTTCTTTAATTCTTCTAAATGCGTTGATCCACAGTTCTCATTTATATTTATCCCATTTGGATTATTATTTATTATTTTATAGTTTATTCCTAATTTTTTATATATTTCTTCTGCTACTTTATATGTTGCACCATTTGCTACATCCAATCCCACTATAAAATCTTTTTTCATATGTTTTTCTATATTATCTTCGAATATTTTTCTAAATAAGAAAATATATTCATCCTTTAAATACGTTCCGTCTTCAGATACACCTATTTTATTATGTACTGCATTTAATTCATCTATTCTTTCAGAATCCATGATTTCTTCTATTTCTTTTTCTATATCATCAGATATCTTCATACCTTTATTACTAAAATATTTTACTCCATTAAATTCAAAAGTATTATGTGATGCAGATATGACAACACTTGCATCTGCTTTAAGTTTTTTAGTTAAATATGCTACTGCTGGTGTTGGCATTACTCCTAGAAGTTTTACATTTGCGCCGTAGCTTAAAAAGCCAGCAGTCATAGCGCTTTCTATTAATGTTCCTGAAAGTCTTGTATCTCTACCTATTAAAATAGTTGGTGCGTGATCTGAATGCTTTGCTAAAACATATGCGCCTGCTTTTGCAACTTTATATACTAATTTTGGTGTTAATTCTGTATTAGCAATTCTTCTAATACCATCTGTCCCGAAATACTTTCTCAAAACAATTTCCTCCTACATGGTTATTTATATTATATATTGTTTTATTGTAAATTTGCAATACATTTTTATTATTTATTTTCACTTTATAACTATCTTAATGCGTTAAGAGTTCTCTTTAATAAAATAATTTTAAATATCATAGGAATAATACATTTAAAAAATTTACTAGCTTTTTTAATTTTATAATAATTGTATTCTTAGATATGTTTATTTATTCTATATTAATTACAAAAATAGAGGACTTTTCTTAAATCCTCTATTTAATATTCGATGATTTATTTTGTTCCAAATACTCTGTCTCCTGCATCTCCAAGCCCTGGTATTATATATGCATTTTCATTTAGTCTTTCATCTATTGATGTTGTATATATTTGTACATCTGGATGTTTTTCTTGCATTTTTTTAATTCCTTCTGGTGCAGCTATTATACATAAAAATTTAATTTTCTTTACACCTTTTTCTTTTAATAGGTCTATTGCATCTATTCCAGATCCACCTGTTGCAAGCATTGGATCTAATATTAATACTTCTCTTTTATTTATATCTTTTGGCACTTTAAAATAATATACATTTGGTTTAAATGTTTTTTCATCTCTATACATTCCAACATGTCCTATTTTTGCATTTGGAACTAAATTTATAATTCCATCAAGCATTCCTGTTCCTGCTCTTAATATTGGAACAAATGCATATTTATCCTCATTTATCTTATTTACTTTCATCTTTGTCATAGGTGTTTCAATTTCTGTTTCATATGTTTCAGCTTCTTTCATTGCTTCATAACAAAGCATTGTAGCAAGTTCAGATACTAACTCTCTAAATTCCTTTGTTCCCGTTTTCTTGTCCCTTAAAATTGCTAATTTGTGTTCAACTAGCGGGTGTTTTAGTTCGATTACATCCATGTTTATTCCTCCTTTTCATATTTATTAAAATTTTACATTCTTTCAGGCATTTCCATGCCTAATAATTCTACTCCAGATTTTAATACTATTCCAACGGCATATGTCAAGAATAATCTAGCATCTTGAATATTTTTATCTTCTGTAATTATTTTATGTTCATTATAGAATGTACTAAAATTTTGGCTTAAATCAATTAAGTACCTAGCAAGTATCGATGGTTCATTTTTATCTGCTGCATTTTGAATTACTTCATTAAACATATATATAGTTTTCAATATTGATATTGCTTCTTTTTCTTTTAATCTAGTAAAATCAATTTCTTCTATTTTAGGAATATATCCTGCTTTATTTAATAGACTTCTAGTTCTTACATAAATGTATTGAATATATGGCCCTGTCTCTCCTTGGAAGTTAAGCAGTATATCCCAATCAAATATTTCATCTTTTATTCTGCTATTTGATAAGTCATTAAAAATTATTGCACCTACACCAATTTTTTTTGCGATTTCATCTTTATTCTCAATGTCTGGATTTTTTTGATTAATAATATTCTTTACCTTATCTATTGATTCATTTAATATATCTTCTAGAAATACTGAGTTCCCCTTTCGTGATCCAATTTTTTCTCCATCTCTATCTACTATCAATCCAAAAGGAACATGTGCACATTTTGAAACATATTCTTCATATCCCATCAATTCCATTACTTTAAAAACTTGCTTAAAATGTAATTGTTGTTCACTTCCTGCTACATAAATTAATTTATCAAAATTATATTTATTTATCCTATCTTTTAATGCAGCTAAGTCCCTCGTTGCATAAATTGTTGTTCCCGCAGATGTAACTACTATACAAGGTGGCATATTATATTTTTCTAAATCTACAACTTGTGCTCCTTGTGATTCCTTCAATAAACCTTTATTTCTTAATTCTTCTATAATTGGAGCCATTTTATCATTATAGTATGCTTCTCCATTATATGAATCAAATTTTGAGTTTAAAAGTTTATATGTTCGTTGATAATTATCTATGCTTATTTTTCTTATATGTTCCCATTGTTTTACAATTTCTGGTTCACCTTTTTCTAATTTTTTAAAATACTCTCTTGCCATTTCTGTAAGCTCTGGGTTTTCTTTTTCTTCTTGATTAAATCTTATATACGTTTTTAATATGCTACCCATCTCATCATTTTCAAAATCATATTCATCTTTCCATAGAGAAATACCAGCAATTACTTTTCCAAATTGTAAGCCCCAATCACCTAAATAATTTAAACCAATTGTATTATATCCAAGGAAATTATATATTTTATATAAAGCTCCACCTATTACAGTTGAACGCAAATGTCCAATATGAAAAGGTTTTGCAATGTTAGGTGATGAATACTCTATTACAGCTGTTTTGCCTTCTCCAACATTTGAGGAACCATATTTTTCATTTTCTTTTGCAACTTCTTCTAATACAGTTTTTATTAATACTTCTTTATTTATATATATATTTAAATACCCACCTACAACATCTATTCTTTCTATAATATTTTCATCTGTTTCAATATTTTCTTTTATTTCATTTGCAATTATTGGTGGTGCTTTTCTTAAATCTTTTGCAAGTTTAAAACATGGAAAAGCATAATCTCCTAAATCACTATTAGGCGGAATTTCTATATATTTTTCTAATTCTTCTTTACTTAAATTTGTTACTTTTGCAATTTTAGTTGCTATCTCTTTTTTAAAATTAATCATATATTTCTCCTTAATCTCCTAAGCAGATGTCTAGGTCTCTTGCAATTTTTACGAGGTCATCATCCATTGTTACCCTTTTTATATTTGTACTTTCTGTTCCACCGTGAGCGAGCTCCTATTTCCTTATTATTTCCTACTACATCTTCTAATGGTACTGAATCTAATTTTCCGTTTTTTAATGTAACTAACACATTGAATTTTCCTTCTAATGCAAGTTCCATTGCTTTAGAGCCATATTTTGTAGATAATACTCTGTCATATGCTGTAGGCGTTCCACCTCTTTGCACATACCCAAGAACTGTATTTCTTGATACCATTCCTGTTAATTTCTCTAAGTCTCTTGATAGTTTTTCTCCTATTCCTCCAAGTCTTATATTATCTAGTCCTTTACCATCATTTAATGTTTTCTTAACTATCATTTCTCCATCTTTTGGTTTTGCACCTTCTGATACAACAATTATACTAAATTTTTTTCCTTCATCTTTTCTTTTATTTATTTTTTCAACTATTTTATTTATATCATATGGTATTTCTGGTATTATTGCAGCATCTGCTCCACCTGCTATAGCAGATTCTAATGCTATCCATCCTGCATATCTTCCCATTACTTCTAATGTCATTATTCTGTGATGTGATTCTGCTGTTGAATGCAATCTATCTAAAGCTTCTGTTGCAACAGATACTGCTGTATTATATCCAAATGTTATTTCTGAATGTGCAACATCATTATCTATTGTTTTTGGTACCCCTATTATATTTAATCCTCTCAATGTGAAATCTCTTGCAGATTTTTGTGTTCCATCTCCTCCTAAAGTAAATATACAATCAAAACCTGCTTGTCTTACATTTTCTACTGCTTTATATGACATATCTTTATATACTATCTCTCCATTTTCTTTTACTGGGTAATTAAATAAATTTGTACTATTTGATGCTCCTATAATTGTTCCACCTCTATGAAGCAATCCTGATGCTGAACCATTTGATTCAAGTTTTATATAATTGTTTTCTAAAAGTCCTTTATATCCTTCTATATATCCATAGCACTCTACTCCATGAGTTTCAGCTGTCTTTACTATTGCACGTATAACAGCATTAAGTCCTGGGCAATCTCCACCATTTGTAATTATAGCAACTTTCTTAACCATATATTCCTCCTAAATAACTTTTATATTATTATATCAATAAAAAAAATATTTACAAGCTATTTGTAAATATTTTTAATAGTATAATAATATCTGTTAAATAAAAAAATTGTAATATTTATTAGTACCTTTTTATAATTCTATCACTAGGAACTCCTACAGCTGTTGAATTTTTTTCTATATCATGTAATACAACTGCACCTGCACCTATTTTTACATTACTTCCTATTCTGATTGGTCCAAGCACTTTAGATCCCGCACCTATCATTACATTATTTCCTACTGTAGGATGCCTTTTATTTTTATCTTTACCTGTTCCGACCTAATGTTACTCCATGATATATAGTGCAATCATTTCCAACTTCTGCTGTTTCTCCTATAACTATTCCCATTCCATGATCAATAAATAATCTTTTACCTATTTTTGCACCTGGATGAATTTCTATTCCTGTAAAAAATCTTCCAATTTGAGAAATTAGCCTTGCAATAAAAAATACTTTATGATTGTATAAAAAATGAGCTATTTTATGAAATACAAGAATATGAAATCCTGGATATAAAATAATTACCTCTAAAATATTTCTAGCGGCTGGATCTTTAAGCATGATATTTTTTGCATCTAAGTATAATTGTTTCATTAGTTAAATCACCTTACCTATAAATTGTTGTTTGTTTTATGTTCGGGGGAATTCAGGACAGTCCCAAAAATCCCCAAAATTGGTGATTTTTAGGGAACAGTCCCTAGAATTCCCCTCACACAAACAAATTACAATTTATTACAGTATATGATTATTTTATGATATTGGTTCTATTTATTGCTAATATGTATTGTTTCAGCTTTTACATTTAACTCTCTAGATACTATATTTTGAACTTGTGCAACTTGTTCATCTTTTAATTTATCAGTTTTTATTATTACGCTTACGCTTCCATCATTTACAAATATAACTGCATCTTCAAATCCTTTAGCTAATATTAAATTTTCTGCAATCATTATTGCATTTTTCGTATTGTTTATCTCATTTATCTTAGATAGTGCCTCTGATTTTTGTTCACCACTTGCATTTGTATTATTATACATATCTTGATATGTTTCCAAAAGTTCAGAATACATTGTATTTCTTTCTAATTTTGACGTCGTAAAATAAAAATCTTCTGACTCATTTTTAGTATTACTATTTTTCTCTCCATTATCTACAACACTACTTGTTGGAGTTTCATTATCAATTATTATATTCTCTGTTTGATTGGTACTATTTTCTGCATTTTCATTTTCTACTTCAGTTTCTTCATTTTCATTGGGAATAGTACTAACAAGTTGTGCATCTCCAATAGTTTCATCATCTCTATCAGCAATTGTACTAGCTTGAACATTTTCCTGATTAGTTGTAAAATTTAAATATCCTGCTGTTATTAACATTAATGATACCACTAAAACAATTAATTGGTTTCTTTTTAAAACTTTCATAAATAATTCCTCTTCCCTTTTAATAAATTTATTTTTGATTGTAAAATCTTATTTTTTATTTATGCTGACATTTCGAAAACTTGAATTCTATAGGTAGATAATCCTGTAGCAGCAGAAACCGCTTGAATTATATCTGTTTTTATATTTGCATTGCCAGCACCTTCTGCTGTAATAATTGCCCCCTCTATTTTTGGCATTACAACTTTTTGAGTAATAGGGCTTTTTTCTCCATCTTTGTCTTCAAATATTATCTCTTTATTTGTATCTGTTTCTTCAATTTTTCTTGTGCCACCACTTGTATCTGTTTCTTCTGTATTACTAGATGTATATGTTTCGTTATACATTGCAACCACTTCACTTGTTTCTGAATATGTAATTAATACTTCTACTTTTCCTACTCCTGATATTTTTGATAGTATGTCCTCTAGACTTTGTTCTAAATTATATTCAGCTAATTGCTGATTATTACTACTAATATTATTATTTATATTTTCTGCAAGCTGTTTGTATGAATTATTATTATCTTCTTGTTTTACTTCTTCTTTCTTGTCTCCCCATATAGTATTAATTGCAACAACTGTTATTATTAAAAGTACTAAAAAAAGAACTAAATTCTCTATTTTTCTTTTATTATTTCCCTCTGTTTCCTTTATAAACTTTGACTTGATAATTTTAAATTTATCTTTAAACATCATTATACCACCTACTCATTAATATGTATTTTTTCTTTTTCAATCATATATGTTGTATACAAATAATCTTTTAGGTTATTTATATCCTCCTCAGAAATGCCTATTTGACATGTTTCAGAATTTTTATTCACATTGCTATTTGAAATACTTACTTCTACTTTTTCTATTTGATTAACTGAATTTTGCGTGACATTTTTGTTCTCTACTTTATTGTTATCTTCTAGTTTCTCTATTTTTGATATTTGCATAAATATATTATTTATTTGTCCGTATGTTTCTTCATTTTCAGTCTCTATGTCCATATCTAATGAACTAACATTATATCCTTTTTCCTTTATTTTATTATTTAAATCATCTTCTATTTTTTGTTTATAAGTTTCTTCTATATAACTATTTGTCTCTATTACCATATTATTATTTACTTCATATTTATTTATTTGGTTAGTAGTATTCTCTATAATTGATTGTATGTTAATGTTTTTATTTGATAATTTTGATATTAATGGATAAATTATTACAAATAGTATGTAAATTCCTATAATTGTTTTTACATATTTCTTGTTATTTCCTTCAGGTAGAATTATTTCAATTAATGTTGAAACTATTACTGCCACCATTATTCCTTGAGCCCATGAATTTATAAAGTTTACCAACTTATATTCACCTACCTATACATCATTCCATTGTTAGATATTTTTATACACATTCCCAGTCCTGTAATAAGCAGTACTGCAACGAAAAACATTATTCCTAAAAGTACTTTAAAAGTTCCTCCCATCTGTTCTAATAACACCACTATCTTCTTATCTGCTAATGGTTCACATATTGCTGAAGCAAAGTGATATGTGATTGTTAATATTGATAATTTTATTATAGGCATAGCGCATATTCCAATTATTACAAACATTCCTACAATTCCAATTGAATTTTTAAGAATTGATGTTGAACCGATTACCATGTCTACTGATTCACCTAAAGCTTTACCTACTACAGGGATTAATCCAGAAGCTGCCTTTATTCCTTTTGCTGCAAGTCCGATCTACATTGCTAGTTAACCCCCCTTCCAATGATAATACACTTACAAATATAGTTATAACTATACCTAATATCCAAATAACACCTGACTTTAAAAATTTAGATAATTTTCCTATTTGTACTTTATCAGATAAATTTGATATTATTCCTAATGCTGTTGCAATTAAAGTAACTGGTAAAATAAATACTGTTATAGTATTTGCTATAAATAGTACTGCAAATATAATTATAGGTTGTATTAAAGTTACTGATGCTACGCTTCCGGGTAGCAGACATTAAAGCAAGCAAAATAGGAACTAATGAATTTATAAATCCTACTAAATTCGAGATTGATTCCCTTATCATACTTATAATACTAGAAAAATTAGTCATAATTAATGTAACAATTAAAATGTATTGTACGTAATAAGCTATTTGTCCAATGCCCTCTCCATTATTTAAACCATCAGTAAAATTTTTCAATATACTATGTATTACTATTATTATTAAAATACTTCCCAAAATAGAAATACTTGATATTACTTCATTCCCAAACAATGATAATATTCCTTTGTATATTCCAATATTGTCAATTTTGCCTCTAATTGCTGAATTTAGTAAATCACTTAAATTAATATCTGGAAATACATCTGATGTGTAATTTTGCCCTTCCTGAATAAATGATGATAAATTTAGTGAATCCATTTGTGATGAAATGATTTCATCTGTTGCATATGTATTAGTAAACAAAATTAAACATATTAAAGCAAAAAGTATTATTATTCTTTTTATCATTTCTTCTCCCTAATAAATTATAGTTTGTGTGAGGGGAATTCTAGGGACTGTCCCTAAAAATCACCAATTTAGGGGATTTTTAGGACTGTCCTGAATTCACCTGAAACTCACAAACTACAATTTGTTTTTCTATGGTAATATATTTATAATTAATTCTAACAATGATGTTACTATTGGGATTGATATGGTAATAATTATTATTTTTCCACCTAAATCAATCTTATTAGCTATAGCAGTTTCCCCAGAATCTTTGCAAATACTTACTGCAAATTCAGTAAGTATTGCAATACCTGTAATTTTTAAAATAATTTTTAAAAAACTACTTCCAGTTCCACTTTTATTTGTAAGATTTGTAAGGAGATTAACTACTGCTGCTAACTTATCCATTAACATAGCTAAAATAATAACTCCTGCAATTATTGAAACATATACTGTAAATTCAGGCTTGTACTGTTTTAATATAATAATTATTGTAAGTGCAGTTAATCCTACACCTATTATTTTTATTATGTCCAAACTAAACTTCACCTTTCTATTCAATTGTTTATAATCCAAAAATAGTTCTTACTGTATTAAATAATGTGCTTATTTCTTTTATTACCATTGTAAGTACAATTATTAATCCTGCAAGTGTTGTCATCATTGCTTGGTCTTCTCTTCCTGCTCTCACCAAAACTTGATGCAAAACAGCAACTAATATTCCTATTGCTGCTATTTTAAATAATAAATCTATATTCATACGTAATCTCCTTTAAATAAGTATTATTACTATTCCCATTCCTGCTATCATTCCAAGTGTTCTATACATTCTTTCACTTTTATCTTTCTGGTTTTCTGCCTTTCTAATTTGTTTATCTAAAAAATCAGATGTCATTTCTATTTGATTAAGTTGCCCTTCTAAATCTGTTTTCCCTAATAATTTGCTAAGATTCCTCAATACCATTCTATCTTCCTCATCTATATTTAAATCATCTATTTTTAATGATAAATCCCAAGCCTCTCCTGCTGCATATATATTCATTTTTTCTGCTGCTTGTTTAAATACCGTTCCTATATTTGAATTTATGCTCTCAGATATTTCTGTAAAAATCTCAGGTATTGGTTCATATGTATATCTTATTTTTGTTTTAAACATATTTAATGCATTTTTAAATTCTCTTAATTCATTTACTCTGTTAACATATTTTTTTGAAAATAATATACCCAGTAAAGAAGATGATAAAAATATAAAAGAATAAATAACAATTTTAATTGCTAACATAATCTCCTCCATTTTGATAGTTTAATTTTATGAACTTACATTAATCCATAATTACATATTCTGATGTCTTTTTATTTAATGTATAAACAGCTTCTATTTCTGCTTTTTTCTTTTTGTCAGTTAAAAATACTATTCTTTCAAAAATATGCAAATTTAATAACATTTTTAAAGTGGGATTTATTGATATTTCTTCAAGACTTGCACCATGAGCTGTAAATATTCCTTTTATTCCAGAACATATAGCATAATTTATAGGTTCAATCTCATCGCTATTACCTATTTCATCTGCTGAAATGACTTTAGGAGACATAGATCTTATAAGCATTCTCATACCAATTGACTTTGGTATATTATCAAGTACATCAGTTCTTAGACCAATATCATTTTGTGGAACTCCTTTATACATAGCAGCAAGTTCTCCTCTTTCATCAACTAATCCAACATTTATTCCTGTAAAATTAATTTTTTCCATTCCTGTACTAATTTTTCGTATCAAATCTCTTAAAATTGTTGTTTTCCCGTACTCCTGGTGGTGATACAATAAGTGTTGTATAAATATTATTGTTTTCTAAATCTAATACGTATTTTAGAAGTTTATTACTACATCCTTTAATTTCTTTTGCAATCCTAAAATTTAGACTAGAAATATAATTAATATTAGACACTTTATTATCCTCTATTACACAATTTCCAGTTATGCCTATTCTATGTCCTCCTTTTACAGTAATAAATCCTTCTCTTATTTGGCTTTGAAATGTATATATAGAATTATCACATACCTTTTGTAAAGTTTGCAAAATCATTTCCTGACTTATATTCATTTTAAAAATAATTTCTTCTTTATTGAATTTTAATATCAATGGTTTTTCTGCTCTTAAACGTATTTCTTCTAAAGTTTTAATTTTTTCTTCTGTATCATCTTTAAAATAATTCATTAAAATTTGATAAATTTCTTCTGGAAAATATGTAAGTAAATTAGAAATCAGCATATTTATCTCCTTAAATATAACTTGTCCTTTTATTATATATATGCTGATTAAAAAATTTTAGAACTAAAAAATAAAAGAAATTTGGGAAAAAGTGCTCAGTCCACTTTTCCCCTATTTATCTTAAAAAATTTCTAATTGGATTTCGTCTTCGTCTTTTAAATTGTATTTTTCTCTAAAGTTTATGTCTGAAATTATTTCTAATAAATTTAATGGATGTGATCCACCTTTAGACATATTTTTATCTGTTCTTAAAATATACGAATCGTGTCCTAACACTTTGCATTTTTTTATGTATATTTCCTGGGTTCCTCCATACTCCTCTTTATGCATAATATCTATATTTCCTTCAAAAATGTAATCTCTTTTAAGTTCAACATTTAAAGTTCCATGAAACATTTTCTTCCCAGTTTTTTTGTATAATGCTTCTTCTGCTTTTTTCATCCAGTAACTCGCCTCTCCGAAGTCCACTTTTTATCCTCCCAATTAATATCATTTTCATGCACCTCTTTTATTTTATTTATTATATTTCTATTCAATCATAATTGCAACTCTATTTATTTTATCACATTTTGTCAGTTTTTCTTGTATTTATTTAAACATTAGCTTAAAATATATGTAGATAGATTTAATTTGGAGGTAAATTAATATGGAACTAAAACCTATTATAATTGGCATAGCAGGTGGTACTGGTTCTCGGTAAGAGTACTCTTGCTGAAAACATAATAAAAGAATTCAAAAATGATATTACTATGATTTCACACGATTTTTATTATAAAAATCATCCTGATATTCCATTTGAAGAAAGAGCAAAACTAAATTATGATCATCCAGACTCTATTGATACTAATCTTCTGATTGAACACTTAAAAGAATTAAAAAAGGGACATTCTATACAAAGACCTGAATATTCATTTGTTGAACATAAAAGATTATCCAAAACTGTTCAAGTTGTTCCTAAAAAAGTAATTATTTTAGATGGTATATTAATATTTGAAAATAAAGAATTAAGAAATATGATGGATATTAAAATATTTGTTGATACTGATGCTGATATTAGGTTTATAAGAAGACTTCTTCGTGATGTTGAGCAAAGAGGACGTACTTTAAATTCAGTTGTATCACAATATTGTACAACTGTAAAACCAATGCATGAACAATTTGTAGAACCAAGCAAAAAATTTGCGGATATAATTGTTCCAGAAGGTGGACATAATGCAGTTGCCTTGAATATGATAATTGAAAAAATCAAAAGTATAATGTAAATTTTTAAGTATTCAGTTTTCTATTCTAAAAAATCTATTTTCTATAATAATTTAGGAAAAGACATGTATAAATATTATACATGTCTTTCATGCGAAAGGCTTTAACCAGCTGTTAGCCAACTGGTACCCTGAAAAAAATAATTATCAATATCATTGCTAATAAAAATATTAGCATTTCTTTAATTTTTTTCATTTTAAGCTTTCCTTTCTTTTTTTGTATATATAAAATATACTTATAAAAATTATATCATATTTTTAGTCTTTTATCAATTTATTTACAGTTCATATTATTGTTATTATTCATATAAAATTTTTTCTCTGCAAGTTTATCTTGTACTCCACGTAATGCTTCTCCAAATCTTTGGAAGTGAACTACTTCTCTTTCTCTTAAGAAGCGAAGTGGGTCAATAACATCTTGGTCATCCTTACATAAATCTATTAATTTTTCATAAGTTGCTCTTGCTTTTTGTTCTGCTGCTAAGTCTTCTTGTAAATCTGCAATTGGATCACCTTTTACAGCTATTGTTGCTGCATTCCATGGCCATCCGGCTGCTGCTTGAGGGTATACTCCTACCCCATGATCTGTATAATATGCTCCTAATCCAGCTTTTTCTAATGTTTCAGCATCTACTCCATCTGTTAATTGATGAACTATAGTTCCAACCATTTCTAAGTGAGCAAGTTCTTCTGTTCCTATATCATTTAATATAGCTTTTGCTTTTTGATCTGGCATTCCAAATCTTTGTGATAAATATCTAAGTGATGCAGCAAGTTCTCCATCAGGTCCTCCATATTGTGATATTATAAATTTTGCAAGTCTTGGATTTGGACATTTTATATTTATTGGATATTCTAATACCTTATTATAGGTCCACATTAATAATTCCCCCTTTCCCATGGCCATGGTTCTTCAAGCCATCTCCATTTATTGCATGGATAGAATATAGTAAGTGGTCCATACATTTTTTGATATTTGTCTTTTAATTCTTTTACTTGTTTGCAATATTCTCTATGCATACACAATGCTCTTTGATCTTCAGGATGTGTATCCAAATATAGACCAAGTTCTATAATTGCAAAATCTAAACTTTTTATTTGATCAATCATTTCTTGTCTTCTCATATCTCTAGGGCATGAGTTATTATTGTTTGAATCTTTGTGTTTACGATCCATACATTCACATTTATCGTTGTCTAACATTTGTTACACCCCTCTCCTATTTTATTTGCATTTCTAATATATTCAATTTCTTCCATTGACTGTCCTGGCATATATGGACTTACAAGTTCTGGGAATATTGTTCCCATTTTAAGTCCTACACTAGGAATAAATGTTTTATTCATTGTTTGCCATGGTACATAACTTTGTGCAAACATAGGATTTTTTGGAAATAATTTATCTTCTTCATCAAATCCACATTCGCATGAATCTTTAATATCCATTATATTTTGTACATCTTCGCAAGTATCATCTATTATATCTTCATCCTTTTTATTGCATGAACAATTAGATGAAGAGCAAGATCTTCTTTGCATATAGTTTCTATACATTTAATTTTCCTCCTTTTTTTGGTATATACTACATTTTATGACTAATACTTTAAAAATGTGCAAAAGAAAAGTGGCTTTGCCACCTTTTCTTTTCGCCAATTTCAGTTTGCGACTAAAAGGAGCAAATTTTAAAGGCAATAGCAACTACAGCATTTTATATAATAGGAAAGTTAGACTTTCCTATTATATAATAAAAGAGCATCATTTCTGATACTCTTTTCTCATGTTATTTACTAAATTTTAACTATTCCACCCATTGAGTTATTTATACTTGCCTCAGCATCTGATAAATCAGCTACAGCTTTTGCACCTCCTGCTATTACAACAGTATCACCTTTTTCTAAAAAGCCTTCTTTTTTTAAACTATCTATTCCGACATAAACTAATTTATCAATACTTTTTTGATGTGGAAATAATTTAGGTATTATATTCCAACACAGACCTAATTGTCTATATGTTCTTTCATTTTCTGTAATCGCAAATATCGGACATTCTGGTCCAAAACTAGATACTGTTCGTGATGTATCTCCTGTTTCAGTATATGCAATTATTGATTTTGCATTAATATTTGCAGCAGACATACATACAGAATAATTCATGTTAAAATTATAGTCAAATTTTTCTAATTCATAATTTCTATTTTTAAATCTTTTCCAATACTTTAAAGATTTTTCAATCGTTGTTGCAACTCTATCCATTACTTTAACGCATTCAACTGGATATTCTCCTGTTGCAGTTTCTCCGAGAAAGCATTATTGAACTTGTTCCATCATATATAGCATTTGCTATATCACTTACTTCTGCTCTTGTTGGCTTAGAATTAGTTATCATCGATTCTAACATCTGTGTTGCAGTGATTACTGGTTTACCTTGTGCATATGTTTTCTTTATAAATTGTTTTTGATAGATTGGAACTTCTTCCATTGGTATTTCAACACCTAAGTCTCCTCTTGCAACCATAATTCCATCTGATACATCTAAAATGGCATCAAAATTATTTATACCTTCTCTGTTTTCTATTTTAGATATAACTTTTATCCCTTCTCCACCATTTTCTTTCAATACCTCTTTTATTGCTAAAACATCTTGTGGCTTTCTTACAAAAGAAGCTGCTATATAATCAAATCCTGCTGCTATACCATATTTAATATCATCAATATCTTTATCAGTAATACTTGGTAAGTTTAATATTAAATCTGGGACATTTATACTTTTTCTGTTTGTTAAATATCCACCTTGTATAATATCACAAACAATATCTTTATCATTAATTTCTTTTACCTTTAATTCAATTGTTCCATCATTTATTAAAATTGTTTTACCTTTTTCAACATCTTTATATAAATCTTTATAAGTTATAGATACTTTTGTCTCATCACCTAAGCTATCTTCATTTAATAACGTAAAAGTTTTTCCTGATTCTAATAATACTTTTTGTTTTTTAAATTTTCCAATTCTTATTTCAGGTCCTTGTGTATCTAGCAAAAGTGGAATAGGTAAACCTAATTCATCTCTTACAGACTTAAATAAATTAATTCTTTCTGCTTGGTCCTTATAATTTCCATGTGAAAAGTTAATTCTTCCAACATTCATACCTGCTTTCATTAATTCTCTTAATACTTTTGGATCATCTGTAGCTGGTCCTAGAGTACATACTATTTTAGTTTTTCTCATAATTAATTTCATCCCTTAATTTTAAAATATTAAACACTTTTATATTATATATTGTTTGTATTCTATTTTGCAATACTAATCATAAAATTCTGTTGCTTTTACTATTAATCTTTTTATAGCTCCTGATGTACATGTTATAAGTGTTATTTGCCTTTCTCCGTTTGTTTCTTGAGACAAACACTCAGTTTCTTTTGGATAAACCTTGTATATATCATATACTAAATATTCTATTTTATTACCTTTCATATCAGTAATAAATATGCTATCTCCTTTATTTAATTTTTTTAAATCCTTAAACATATTCTTATTGTTATAATTATGGCCTGTTATACATAGATTTCCTACTCCATTTATTTTTGGTCCACACAATTTGGTAACTGATTTATTAAGTGTTTCTTTGCTAGTTTCTGCTAATATATATGTAACTAAATTAATTTTAGGTATTTCTACTTTTCCTATAACTTCAGTTCCTTCTAATTCTGTAGGAAAATCTATTTTTCTTTCAACTTTATTATTTGTTGTAATATTTGTTTCAATACTACCTATTTTATTATTTTCTACATTAATTTCTTCTTGTTCTTCATATGTTGGAGTACTTTCCATTTGATTATTATTAATTATTTTTATTACTATAAAAGCAATAAAAATAATAGTAATTAACAATATACATATAATTTTTATATTATCAATCACTATTATTCTACTTTTCAAATCAATCACCTTTATTCTATCAAATATACATTAACTTGAATAACACCGAGCTCATATATAATATGAGAAATAAATATAAATGGTGATTAATTTTATCTTTTTATAAATTTACTTATTACATATATTAAAGCAATTGCTAAAACTATTGCTAATGCATATGTCCAAATACTTATTCCTGTTTGAGGTATTTGTTCAATTGCATTGTTAACAACATTATTACCAGTTGTTGGAGCTTCAAGGACATTTACTGTAAATTGTTCAGAAACAATTACTGTATTATCATTTTCTAAATCTATTAAACTTAATTGTGTAACATAAGTGCCTGCTTCCGGATAAGTAATTGTTATTGGTGTTTCGTTTCTAAATGTTCCTCCTATTTGAAATCCTTCTTGTGGTCCCCAATCTCCACTTTTAGATATGTCAAATCCTTGGCCTTGTTCATCATATGCTATTACTTTAACATCTTCTGATGGTCCAGATACTTGTTTTGATTCAACACGTACTTTAGAATATGATTTACCTTCTGTTCCTTCTAATACAACAGTAGCATTTTTTGCTTCCCCTGCAACAATATTCCCCGAATATACAATGTCAAAATCATAACCACTGGTATTTGGTTCAGAATTTGCTGCATAAATATTAAGTGTAAATACAAGTATAGTTAAAATAAAAGTTATTAAAAAAATCCTTTTTTTCAAAATAAAAATCTCCTTTCTATAAATATATAAATATTATATTAAAAAGGAGATTTATTTATGATAAGAAAACTTAGTTAGTTATCCATTTTACTAAATTTAAATTGCTACTATCTAAAAGCATTTCATGTTTTGGCATTACTCTAAATGTGTAACCATAATTTCCACCTGTTTTTAATTCTATTTTTGCATTATATGTATATATTTTTTCTTCATCATTCCTACTTACTAAATTCATTGGAATTATACTTATATTTTCTATAGTTCCATTATCAAGTATTCTTCCATAATATACTTGTGCTTCGATATTTTCTACACTTATATTAGGTAATTTTACATTACAAGATACTTCTATATTTTTTCCTGCATCCATTGAAATATTGTCAAGATTATTGTTTTGAGTAATCTGTATATCATTCCAATTTGAATACAAATCGTCTTTTATTCTATTATATTCAGTAACTAATTCTAAGTTTTTGAAATATTTATTTGTTAAATTACATAATGGAATATATAACTTATCTGTATAATCCACAATCATCCTTGCCATGCTATAATTACCCCCTGTTGAAATTATAGAATTTTTCATATAAGCTATCCATTCCTCAGATATTCCATCTTTTTTGTTATAGTATGCTGGTATTATCTTATTTTCTAAGATAGAATAAATGCTATCACTATCTGCATTATCTTGCTCTTCATAAGAATAATATTCTGCATTAGTTCCAATTGCCCAACCATTCTTTTGATTATACCCTTCTGCCCACCATCCATCTAAAATGCTAAAATTTACAACACCATTTACAGATGCCTTTTCTCCACTTGTTCCAGATGCCTCCATTGGTCTTCTTGGATTATTAAGCCATACATCTACTCCTGATATTAGGTGTCTTGCCATATACATATCATATCCTTCGAGTAAAAATATTTTTCCTTTGAATTGTGGCATCATTGATATTTCATGTATTCTTTTTATTAAATTTTGTCCTTCAATATCCTTAGGGTGTGCCTTTCCTGCAAATATTAACTGTACTGGTCGTGATTCATCATTTAATATTTGTGTTATTCTTTCTAAATCCTTAAATATTAAAGTTGCTCTCTTGTAGGTTGCAAATCTTCTTGCAAAACCTATTGTTAACGCATTTGGATTTAATTTTGATGTAATTTCTTTAATTTCATCATAGTGCATTCCTGAATTTCTTAATCTAGTTGTTACATTTTGTTTTACTAAGTTTAATAATTTCTCTTTTCTTAATTGATGATTATTCCATAGTTCTTCATCAGGAATATTATTTATTTTTTCCCATGTTTCATTTAAATGTATTTTATCCTGCCAAAAAGGTGTTAAATATTTATTATATAATTCTTTCAATGTTGGTGCAAGCCATGTACAAGTATGTACTCCATTTGTTACATATGTGATAGGAGATTCATTTGGTGCAATTTCTGGCCATACATCACCAAACAGCTCTCTTGAAACTGCTCCATGTAATTTACTTACTCCATTCTTCTTTCCTGCTATTTTTAAGGCAAGTATTCCCATATTAAATGTATTTTTGTTTTCTTCTTTTGGTTTCATTCCTAATTCTAAAAATTCTTCTTTAGAAAGTCCAAGTGTTTTCCAAAAATCCTTAAAATATATTTCTACTAAATCAGTTGGAAATATATCGTTTCCTGCTGGTACTGGTGTATGTGTTGTAAATACTGTTTTTGCGGTAACTATATCTCTAGCTATATTGAATGAAACCTTTTTTTCATTCATCACATTTTTTATTAATTCTAATACTAAAAAAGATGAATGTCCTTCATTCATGTGATATACGGTTGGATCAAGTCCTAATTCTTTTAATAAGGTTACTCCACCAATTCCTAAAACAATTTCTTGCTGGATTCTCATTTCTTGGTCTCCGCCATAAAGTCTTAATGTTATTCCTCTATATTCTTCTGAATTCTCTTCTATATCAGAATCTAATAAATATAAGCTAATTCTACCTACTGATATTTTCCAAACTTTTAAATATACTTTAGAATTAGGCATTTTAACAGATATAATTAAATCCTCTCCGGTTTCTTTTTTTACTGGAGATATTGGTAAATTATTTAAATCTATATCTTGGTATTCTGTTTCTTGTATACCTACATTATTTATTTTTTGATGAAAATATCCATTTTTATATAATAATCCTATTGCAACAAGTGGAAGTCCTAAGTCACTTGAAGATTTTAAGTGGTCTCCTGATAAAATTCCAAGCCCTCCAGAATATATCGGAAGTATTTCATCTAATCCGTATTCTGCTGAAAAATATGCAATTAAATCATTCTTGTTTTCAGGATATGTTTTATTAAACCACGTATTTTTACTACTCATATAACCTTCAAAATTTTCTACATTTTTACTGTATTCTTTTAAGAATTCACTATCTTCAGCTATTGATTCTAGTTTCTCTTGATCCACTTGTTTTAAAAATTTCACAGGATTTTTTCCTATCTTCTCCCATAAATCTATATCTATTTTTTTAAACAATCTTAAAAATTCTGTATTCCATGACCACCATAAATTATTTGATATCTCTGATAGTTTTTCTATTTTTTTAGGTAGTTGTGGATTTACTGTAATCTTATTAAATATGTACATTTATTCATGTACCTCCTTTGTATATTTAAATGTTTTTCTTAAGTTTATATCTAAATTCAATATATTATTTATTATCTATTAAAAGAATATCTTTGTCAATGTTAAATATAATAAATTTTATTATTTAATTAATTTTCTAAGCTTTCTATTGCCCCTATTACTACTGCAAACTGTGCACTTTTAGGTATTATAAATGTTATATTATGTAGGTCTTCTATTTGTTTTAGCATTTTTTTTACATTTGGAATCGTCACAATATTTCCTATTAATATAGCTTCTTTTATTGTGTCATTTTTGGTCGCAAATATTGCCATCATTCCTATTATTTCAAATACCATATGTAATAGCCCAAGTACTATATCAGCATCTGTTGCATCTTCTGCTAAGTTTCCAAAGTTGGATAGTGTTAAATCATATGGTAATGTATCTATTTTTTCATCTGTTCTGTCACAAATTCTTATATCAATTTTAGATAGATCACCTTTTTTAGATATTTCAATTATTTCTTCAAAAGAATCTACATTAGCTAATCTTTTGCATAGCATAGATAGTGTTCCAGCACCAACTCCGAGTTCCTCCTAAATGTTTTATACCTCCCTTATTTACTCTAATAAGTGCAGTTCCTGTTCCAACACTAACTATAAGTCCTTCTTTTTTATTTGCTAAATTTAAACCTCCAGTTGCAATTGCTTCAAATTCTTCTACAGTTTTCATCGGAATATTATATTTATTACTTTTAAATTTATTTGCTCCAATTCCTGTTACTACTATTTTTTCTATATCACTAATATTTATATTATTAGATTGTAAAAATTCTTCTAATATTTCTTCTGTATTTCTATTTTTCAAAATTTCACTATTTATTAGCTTTTTTTTATTATATTCAATTATTTTTGTTGTTGTACTTCCTATATCAATTCCTATAATACTCATCATATTTCTCCTCTATAATTTATAATATCACTGGTCCATCTCCTATTTCTACTACATAAAAATCTGCACTATAACCAATTTTATCTTGATATGCTTTCCCTACATTTTTTATAAACTCATTCACTTTATCTTTCTTTACTATACTTACTGCACATCCGCCAAATCCTGCTCCAGTCATTCTAGCACCAATTACACCATCTTGCTTTAAACTTTCTTCTACTAATGTATCTAATTCTTTCCCTGTTACTTCATAATCATCTCTTAATGAGTTATGTGATGCAATCATTAACTCACCTAATAAATCTATTTTATTATCTTGAAGAGCTTTTACAGCTTTTATTGTTCTTTGATTTTCGTAAACTGCATGTTTGGCTCTTTTTTTCCTATTTTCATCCTTGATAAGATGTTTATTTTTTTCAAATTCCTCCTCAGTAAGTTCTCCTAATGATTTTATATTTAAATCTTGTTGTAATTCTTCTAATGCTTTTTCACATTCCGATCTTCTTTCGTTATATTTAGAATCCCCAAGGCCTCTTTTTTTGTTTGTATTCATTATAACAATTTTTTCATCTTTTAATATTACAGGTGCATATTTATATTTTAAATTTGCTGTGTCCAAAAATATTGCACAATCTTTTTTTCCGTTTGCTATTACAAACTGATCCATTATTCCACAATTTACACCTACATATTGATTTTCTGCTTTCTGTCCAAGCAATGCTAATTTTACCATATCTAAATTAAAATTGAATAAATCTTTTAATACAAAACCTGTTAGTACTTCTATAGAAGCTGATGATGAAAGTCCTGCTCCATTTGGTATAGTTCCGTTATATAAAATATCAAAGCCTGTATCTATATTATATCCTTCACTTTTTAAAGCCCATATCATAGATTTAGGATAATTAATCCAATCTTCTTTTGGGTTATATTTTAATTCATCTATCGTACTCTCTAAAATTCCTAGTTTTTCAAAATTCATTGAATATAATCTTAATTTATTATCATTTCTTTTTCTTGCAACTGCATATGTACCCATTGTAAGTGCACATGGAAAAACATGTCCTCCATTATAGTCTGTATGTTCTCCTATTAAATTTACTCTTCCTGGTGCAAAATACATTCTAATATCTCCATCATTTCCAAATAATTCTACAAATTTAGATTTTATTTTTTCTTCCATTTCTTCCTCCATCTAATAGACAAATTATGATTATAAACTTTATAATATTTGCAAAAATATTTTAACATAAAAGTTATTTTTAAATCAACTATTTATTTTAAATTTAAACTGGATATGCATTGCTTCCAGGTCCTTCTTTTGCTGGATTTTCTTCTTTTTTTATAATTGAATTTATTAATAGTTCAAGATTCTTCGTTGCATTAGTGGCTGTCCAAATATTTGCCATTGTTCTATATGCATTTATAGAAAATCTTTCTCTCTTTTCTTTATTCTCTATTAATTCAATGGTTTTGTTATATAAATCTTTAAAATTTGAATAAGAATATCCATTATTACCATTGTTTATAAGGAAAGGTACTCCTCCTATTCCTCTATATGCAATTACTGCGCATCCACTGTTTAACGCTTCATTTAACACTACTCCCCATCTTTCTGTTTTATCACTGGTGCATATGAATATATTAGATTTTTCCATATAATTTCTAACTTTATCGGTATCTACAGCTCCAACTAAATTAATCTCTTTATTTAAATTGTATTTATCAATTTGAGTTTTAATTTTAGTAAATAAAGGACCATTTCCTAGCATATCTATCTCAAAATTATATCCATTTTTCTTCAATTTTCTAGCTAATTTTATTACATCTCCTGGATGTTTCCAATTTAAAAAACGTCCTACCCAAATTATATTTATTTTATCATTTTCTTTTTTTGCTAATAACTCTTTTTCATCATAAATTTTTGTCTCAGGAAAATATCCCCATTTAAAACATTTATCAATATACATGCCAAATTTATTGAAATCATTTGGTCCATAGCTACTTGCACATAATAAATATAAATTTTTATTTTTTCTATATTTAAAATGCTTGTTATAAACTATTTTTAAATTCTTAAAATCAAATATACTAAATATTCCTTTATAAAATATTCTAGCATAATATCTAAATGTTAATTTATCTTGTTTTAACCTTTCTGTTATATATTCATCAGTTTTAGTTGATCCCATTATAACTACATCGCTATCTAATGCAAGATCAATTGCTTCTTTGTATTTTTCATCACTTTCATAGGCTCTTAAAACAAATGAATAGTCGTTATCCATGTCTTTGTATCCTAAATTTAATCTTTCTTCAGGTATTTTTTCTGTTGATACAAATTTAAAATCATTTCCATACTTTTTATACATTTCTAAGCAAAATGGTAATTGATGATGTGTTAAAAAGTTAGAATAAAATGATATTTTCATATAATTCCTCCCTTTCAAGTACTTATTTTTTAATTCTATCTATTAAATATGGAATTTTACTCTCAAAATTAACTCCGTATGCATCTTCCTTTTTTATTAAATATGTGTCATAAATAGTTTCCCAAACATAATCTACTGCAATTTTTAGGGCTTCTTCTAGAGAATTATTATTTAGTATTGCACCAACTAATGTACTAGAAAATACATCTCCTGTCCCATGATATTTTGTAGGTATTTTGTCTCTAAAATATGTAAAGAACTTATTAGTTTCTTTATTATATGCCATAACTCCTAAGTCGTTTTCTTTGAAACTAACACCTGTAAGTATTGCATATTTTGGACCTAAATTAGTTAATTCAATAAGTATTTCTTTTATTTCTTCTTCTGTATATTTTTCATTATACTCTCTTTCTAACATATAGCTTGCTTCTGTTAGATTTGGAACTACTATATCAGCCATCTTGCATAATTCTTTCATTTCTAAAGCAAATTGCCTATTAAATCCAGTATATAATTTTCCATTGTCTCCCATTACAGGATCTATAAATATAAAGTTATTGTCTGTTTTAAACTGTTTGAAAAAGTCTTTTAACATCTCTATTTGTTCAATTGAACCTAAATAACCTGTATAAATTGCTTCAAAATTAATATTTTCTTCTTTCCAATGTTTTGCAATTTCAAGTATATCACTACTTAAATCTCTAAACGTAAATCTTTTAAACATTGTATGTGTTGAAAGAACAGCTGTTGGAATAACTGCTGTTTCTATTCCCATTGCTGATATTATTGGAAGCGCTACTGTAAGAGAACATTTTCCTAGACATGATATATCTTGAATTGTTACTAGTCTTTTCATTTTATCTCTCCGTTTCATATACAAATATCTCTATTTGCTATTCTATCATATATATTTTTTATTTACAATATAAAAAAGAAAGAGCTATGTGGCCAGTACAGTAGCTCTTTCTTTTTTAATTAAAAATTTTCAAATCTTTATCATCAATCCTCTTTGCCCTAATATAAGTATTATTGATTATTGCAATAATAAGGCAATCAGGACCTTCTAAAAAAATAATATCTGAAAGTGGTTCAAAAAGTGAAATAATTTCTTTACACCTATTGTCCTTTACATGCAAATGCAAAGGATATTCTCTTTTTAACATATTAATAATCTTATTTGATATTCCATCAAATAGAATATATAATACAAATAATAGAATCAGTACACCAAAAAGGCAATATGATATTTTTTTAAATTTCATATTATTTATAGTATAAATAAATGTGAAAATAAATATCACAAAAGTTATTGGCATACTTTTTAGTATTGTTTCTTGTAAATTCCCAAGAAAATTTATGAACCGTATCTTTCTATCTAATTTTTTCATAGAAAATGATCCTCCTTCTGAATTATCAGAAAATAAAGAAGTGTGAACTGGCCTCACACTATAGTATTAACAGAATGCTCTGTTAATACTAATTTTACAATAAATTTACATAAATGTCAATTTTAAAAGAGTGGTATAACCTCACTCTTTTAAAATTTTATATATTATTATTTATTATATATAGACCTAAAGCTACTAAACATACAGCAAATAGGTCTATATATTGAGCTATTGTACTTATAAATGCATTTAATATTACTATTGCTATCATTTATTCTCCTCTTTATTATTCCTAAAATTCAACATTGAATATAATCTCATAGCTATAAAAATTTCTATTATTGCTAAAACTCCTAATACAACTATTACATATATTATGTCCCATTTTAATAAAATTGCTGATGCTAGAAAAGTACAAATTGTGGTACCAAGTTTCCTTGAAAATTGCATATATGAAATAGCTTCTTGTGCTTCTTGTGGTTCCGTTAGTTTTAGGATTGTATCACTTGTATACAATGCGAAAGGCTCTCTAACAGCAAGTATTATACAAAATCCTATTGCCATTAATATAAATTTTAGTAACATAAATTTAATAAAATATCCTATTACAATAAATAGAAAAGACGAGAAAAGTATAGTTGTCAAAATTAATAATGCTCTGTCTTTTATTTTGTAATAAACTTTTCCAAAAAATACGGAACCTAAAAATCTTGATAGTCTAGAAAAAGAAACTATTATACTTAAATAAATTGAAACTTTAGCGATGTCATAAATATTTGTTAATTGATATTGAATTAATAATTTCTCATTTTCTTGTCCACATACTATTAATCCATAAAATACTGCATAACTAATAAAAATAATCCACATAGTTTTGTTAATCTTCATTCTTTTCTTCTTATGTTTTTCATCTATAATATCGTTTTTTGATATATCTTTCATATAATAAAGGTATATTATAAATGAAACCATACAAACTGTTATACATAAAAGCATTGGTATATATGGATTAATGTTAAATAGAGCTCCAGAAATTAAAGCAACAATCAATGTTAAAAAGGCATATACATTCATTTTTTTATTTGTTATTTTCGCATAATCATCTGCCTTTCCTAAAATCTTTAAATTGTTTTTAAGCATTACATCTTCCATGTCTTTAAATATAAATGCAATTTCGTAAATTATTTTTCCTATTAAAATCCATGCATATGATGTCCCAAAAGTTATAAATAAACTTGATAATAACAAAAGTCCCATTCCTAATCTAACAGATTTTGTATTTCCAATTTTCTTTATAATTCTTATGAATGTTGCTCTACATATTACTGAAAATATTGATGATATAGATGTTAAAAATACAATTTGTTGGGCAGATAATCCTTTTGCAACAGTAAAAAACAATGTATCTATTGCTATAAAAAATAGTAAATCATCTGTAAAACCTTTTAATATTGGATATATTTTTACGAATTTATTCAAATATTTTTCTTGTTCCATTTTATCCCCTAAATTTCTAATATTCTCCATAAACTGATACAATTTTAGCATAATACTTTTTTATTAGCAATAATTGTCATAAAAATGAAATAAAAATAGGGTAATGTAATAATACATACACATACCCTACTTTTTTATTCGTCTATAATTTACAAAAGTATTGTTTCTATTATTTTAATTCATTTAATATAACTTCTTTATTTGTTACTCCTACAAATCTTTTTATTTCTTTTCCATCTTTAAAAATTATTATAGTTGGTATACTCATTACGTTATATTTGATAGCTATGTTTTCCTCTTCATCTACATTTAGTTTTCCTACTTTGATATTATTATTTTCTTCTGCTATGTTATCAATTATTGGTGACATCATTTTACATGGCGTGCACCAATCTGCATAAAAGTCTACAATTGTTGTTTTATCTGAATTTAAAACTTCTGGCTCAAAATTATCGCTTGTTAATTTTAATACACTCATGTTTTGTCCTCCTTGTTTGGTACTAATTAATATATATTTCTTCTTTTTCTTTAGTATTTGAACATACTTTAATATTAATATTTTTACCATTTATTTTATTATATATTCCATAAACAATATAAAATGGTAATGTAGCTTGTAATACAACCATTACTAATGGAAATAGATTTCCTGATAAATTGTATATTATTTCTATAAATGTACCTGGATAATTTTGTGATATAAACATTAAATTGCTGTCAAATACTAAATTTATTATATATGCTATACTACTTATTATAACTATTATTGCAGAATAATATGTAATATCTTTTTTTTCAATTATTGTATATTTTGTTGTCAACATCAATATTCCTATATATATCATTGTTCCATGCAATATAAAACTATGTATGCTTATAAAATGGAAAGCTGGATAAGTTGTTAGTGATGTAAGTGGAAATATTAAAAATACCATTCCTGCTATAATTCCTCCTGTAGATAAAAATACATCCCCTACTTTTTTTATTGTACCTTTACAAAATCCACTAAATATTCCTGCATACAATATAAGACTGCAAAAATAAAGTGGTATGTATTTATTTACTGCTGTAAATCCATAATTAATAATATTATATGTGATTTTTATTATTTCCAAAATCCATAAAATAATAGTGCTTTTTCTAATTATTTTTTTTACTTTATCTTTTTCAAAGTGACTGGTATATTTAAGAGCTACTGCTATGCAAATTACGGTTATTGCAAGCAATATAAAATGTTCTACTGAAAACATACCACAAGGAATTAGTTCTTCTGAATTTTTAAATAACATTTTTTAGTCCACCTCTTTGCTACATATATTAATACATCTTATCTTTTAGTAATAAATTTATTCAGATTGATTATATATTATCATAAAAATCTTTAAAAATAAAGGGAAGTAACTTTTAGACTAGTTACTTTACTATTTTTTTAATTTTACTATAAATATCATACCAGCTATAGCATCTTATTATGTTATTACCTTTACAATTTTGGTTATATCTATTATCAAAGCATATTACTGGTATTAATTTAGATATTTTTAAAATTGTATTAGAATTATCTTCTATCATTAAATCTATATTATTATCTCTGCAATACTCCACTTTTTTATCTGTAAAAACTAATTTATCATAATATATATTACTTTCTTTAAGCCAGTCAGTTGTCCAACTTTCACCGTTTTCATATTTAGGATTTCTCGCAGTTATTATATGTATTTCATTTCCATCTTCTTTCAGTTTTTCTATTACTTCAGATGCAAATTCTCTTGTATATATCTTTTTAGTATAATAATCATCATATCTTGCCCAAAATTCTTTATGTGCACCTTTTTTTAAATTCAATATATCTTCAATCTCATATGCATTAGGATTTGCTATTTTATTTAGGTTGTTTTCAAAAGCAAACTTTGCTCCATAATCAAGATAGAATTTTGATATGTCTGTTAATACACCATCTATGTCTATCCCTATTCTCATATTCTCCTCCAACATTTATTTGTTTAGTTTATCTTTTATATTTCTATATTCTTTATATGCCTCTTTCCAAGTATTTACTTTAATAATATTTTCTCCTTTGCAGTCTTCATTTTGTAAGCCCTTAAAAACTATTACTGGTATTATTTTAGAAATAGAATTTACATTTTGAGGTTCATCATCCATTATTAAATCAATACCATTTTCTCTGCAGTATGTATATTTATCTTCACAGTTAACTATTATTTTATCATATACAATATTATTTTTATCTAAAAATCCTTTTGTTACTTTATATGGATCTATAAAAGTTGGTTCACTTCTTGCACTTATTATATATATTTCATTACCCTCATTTTTTATCTTTTCTATTATTTCTTTAGCATTTTCTTTTATTTCTGCCTGTAAAACAATTTCTTGTAAATACTTATTACAAAAAACAAGGTTTTCTTCAGGTGTCCAATTATATAGCGTTCTTGATGAATAGCCTTTTTCATTCATTTTTAAATTTCTTTTTATAACTTCTTCATTATATCTTTTACAATACTCCTTTAATATTGGTAAAGTATTTGTTATTGTATTATCAATATCTATTCCTATCTTCATAATTAATTAACTCCTATTTACAATAAATTCTAATATTTATTTTCTATATATTCCATTTTCCGTTAAATCACAATCTATTCTTCCAGCCATTATTCCTTCAACATTTGCTGTACTTTGGCCATGTCTTAAAAATGTTACTTCTACCATCTTTTATTTACCCCTTTATATCTTTTTTACTGTCTCATTTGCTGACTCACTCCTAAATATTAATTAGTTTTTCTGTTTCTCTTCTTGTTCTTTTATCTAATTCTAGTATTTTATCTATTGTATCTAATTTTTCACCTTTATGCATTTCTAGCATATTTTCAATCATATTCGGAATATTTGTGTATTTTATTTTATTTTCTAAAAATGCATTTACTAACACTTCATCTGCTGCATTTAATACAACTTGATAGCTATGTCCTTTTTTTATTGCTTCAAAAGCTAGTTTTAAACATTTAAATTTTTCTAAGTCTGGTTTTTCAAATTCAAGAGTTTTTACTTGAAATAAGTCTAATTTTTCTAACTTGTTTTTTAACCTATTAGGATAATTTAATGCATAAGCTATTGGAATCTCCATTGATTTTGGTCCAATATTAGCCATAATTGTTCCATCTTCAAATTGCACCATCGAATGTACTAAACTTTTTCTATGTACAACAACTTGAATTTTCTCAGGTTCTACACCAAATAGCCATTTTGCTTCTATTACTTCAAATCCTTTATTCATCATTGTAGCTGAATCTATCGTTACCTTTTTACCCATACTCCATGTTGGATGGTTTAGAGCCTCATCTACTGTTATATCATCCGTTATTTCTTTACCAAAGAATGGTCCACCAGAAGCAGTAAGTAGTATTTTATCAATAGGATTATTCTTTTCTCCATTTAAGCATTGCATTATTGCACTATGTTCACTATCTACGGTAAGTAGTGTTGCATTATTCTCTTTTGCAGTGTTTATAATTAACTCTCCACCTGCAACTAGCACTTCTTTGTTCGCAAGTGCTACTGTTTTACCGTGTTTTATCATGTTATATGTAGGTTCCAAACCTGCAATCCCTACAAGTGCAGATACTGCAATATCATAATCAGTTAAATTTGATATATCTTTCATTCCTTGTGTTTCATAATATACATCTAGATCCTTAAATTTTGACTTTAAAATTTTACTGTTTTCTTCTGATTTAATATATACATGTTTAGGGCTAAATTCATTTATTTGCTCTATTAATTTTTCAACATTGTTTCCTGCAACTAATGTTACAACTTCAAATATTTCTTTGTTATTTCTAATTACATTTAAAGTACTAGTTCCTATTGAACCTGTTGAACCAAATATGCTAACGCGTTTTTTCATTTTATTTCTCACTCCATTTAATTCTAGGGCGAAAAAGAAGCAAGTATTGCTAGGCAATTTTTAAAGAAAAACCGGAGACGTACTAAAGTACGTTGAGGCTTTTTATTTAAAAATTAACGACGCAAGACGTAGCTTATTTTTTGCACTCTTCATCTTTTAAAAATTCTTTAATTATATTAATATCACTATATGTTGTTACTTTTATGTTTGTATAATCTCCTTCTATTATTTTAACTTTATATCCATCTTTTTCAAGAAGCATACAATCATCGGTTACCTCCGTATTTTTATATTTCTCATGTAAAACTAATAGAGTTTTTCTATCAAAACATTGTGGTGTTTGTACAATCCATGTATTACTTCTTTTTGTAGTATCAATTACTATTCCATTGTCGTCAGTAATTTTTATTGTATCTTTAGATTTTATACCTATTGTTACACCTTTAAAACTATTCATTTCTTCAATGCATTTACTAATATATTCTTGTTTTACTGCAGGTCTTGCACCATCATGAATAATTACAATGTCAGAAGCTGCTGTCTTTATTGCATTATACACCGATTCTTGTCTCGAATTTCCACCAATTACTATATCTACTTTTTTGTTAATTTCTTCTTCATTTATAATTTTTTTAATAGTTTCTCTGTCTTCTTCTTTTATAACTATAATTATATTATCAATATATGGATTGTTCTCAAAAACATTTATGCTGTATGACAATATAGTTTTACCATTTACAAGTTCAAAGTTTTTGTTTCTATTTTTTCCAAATCTTGTGCTGTTTCCTGCAACTAATATTATTCCTGTTACTATTTTGTTTGATATCACAATATTTTCCCCCTTGAAGAATTATATGAGTTACATATGTATGTTTTATATTTATCTTTTAAATTTTTATATGCAAATTTTACATCTTCTTTATTCCTAAATATACCAAAAACACATGACCCAGAACCTGACAGTAGCGCTCCTAGTGCATTGTTATTTATAAGTTCATCTTTTATTGATTTTGCATCTACAACCTCTTCAAATGAATTATATAAGTTATTTGCTAATAATTCAATATTGTTATTCTCTAAAGCGTTAATTAGATTTTCTGCAACATCTATTTTAAAACTTCTTTGTTTGCTATCTAATTTATTATACATCTCTTTTGTATTACATGAAATCTCAGGTTTTACAACCAAAATATAATACTTAAAGTTTGTATTAATCTTAGTTATAACATTACCTATACCTTCTGCAAGAACGGCTTTGTTATACATACATGGTACTACATCTGCACCTAAGCTACTTCCTAAATCAGTAATTTCTTTTTTAGATAAATTTAAATTAAATAGTTTATTCATACCTAATATGAAGCTTGCACAATCTGTACTTCCACCTGCCAGTCCTGCTTGCATAGGTATTCTTTTGTTTAATATTACTTTCACTCCTGAAATGGCCCTAAATCTTTTCTTTAGTTTTATATATGCTTTATATATGATATTATCTTTACTATTTAATTCTTCAATATTAGTCTCTAATTCAAAATCATCATTTTTAGATTTGTATATATATATTTCATCATATAAATTTATTTTTTGAAATACGGACTTTAAATTGTGATAATTATCTTCTCTTTTGTCCAATATTTCTAAGCTTAAATTTACTTTTGCTCTTGCCTTTATATAAACTTTATTCATAACCGCTCCTCATTTTTTCCTTTTTTGGACGGACTAATTTTAGTCTACTGTAATACATGCAAACACATTTATTCCATTTCCTTTTCCATATTCTGTTAATTCTTCTCCTGTAGTTGCTGTTATTCCTACAGAATTTTCAGATATATTTAATATCCTTGCAATATTTTTTCTCATCTCTTCTATTTTAGGAGTTATTTTAGGAACTTTACATTCTATTGATATTGATACATGTATAATTTGTTCCTTTAAATATTTTAATGCTTCTTTTAAATATTCTTCACTATTTTTAATTCCATTTTTGCACATTTCATCAGATACTTTCCCTAATATATTTTTACAGGTTATTCCTGATACTGCATTCGTTATAGCGTGCAAAACAACATCTGCATCACTATTGCCATTTAAAGAATACTCTTCGCTAAATTCTATTCCACCAAGTAAAAGTTCTTTTTCTTTGTTTTCATAATCTATTCTATGGCTATCTTGTCCTATTGCAACTTTCATAAAAACCTCCTATTTTATATTTTCTTCTAAAAATTTAATTATTGTATTCATAACATCTTCATCTTCTTCTGTCATCTTTTTATAATCTATATTATCATATATTTTACTTGCTTCTTCTTCTGGAATATTTCCTTTATACTTTTTACTTAATTCTGAAAGATTACCAAAAGTATTGTTTAAATACTCTTCAGATTCTTTTGTTTGATATACATTGTGGAATCTACCTTCATAAATTATTTGTTTTATATTATCCTTTTTTGCTGTTATTTCTTTATTTGATACCAAGCTATTTCCTATAGAAACCATATTATCTAATTCACCATGTAATAATAGCACTGGTATTTTTGTATCTTTTAAAATATCTAATGTATTTCTAATCCCATTTTTCCCAAATGTAAGGAAATTAACAATTGTGATAAATGGTTTTAAAAAATTTAAATTTGCATTTGTTTCAGCCCTTGCGGAATCACAAATTAGTTTTGAACTATTATTAAATCCAGACATTGCAACAACTGCTTTTATATTAGTTTTAAATTGCAATACTTGGCATACTGTATATCCACCCCAAGAATGTCCTACTAATTCGATAGAATATTTGTTTAAATCATCATTTTCTTCTACAAATTTTAAAGCATGTTTTAAATCGATTACTGATTGGAAAAAGCCCTTTAAATTTTTACCTTCTGAAGTGCATGTTCCTGTGTTATCATACCCAACAACAATAAATCCTGCTTTTGCAAGTGTATTTATTTCGGTTGTATAACTTAAGTGTCCTCCTCCCATACCATGAACAAATACTATAAGTCCTTTATATTCTTTTATTCTTTCATATGTATATATATTTCCCCTTAATATCTGCCCTTTGTTAGATTTGAATTCAATAGGTTGTGCATTTAATCCTTCAAAATCATCTGCTGTAAAATATTTAAGTTTTGGATTTCCAACGCACCTTTTTCCAAAAACTATGTTTAAAATCAGTTTTGCCATTCCTATTAATAATAAAAATAGAATAATTATAGTATATAAAATCCACATATCTATCTCTCCTTTATTTGTTATATTAAAGCTTCTGCTTTTTTATTTACTATCATATCAACTTGTCCATCTTTTAGATAAATAATTTTGTCTGAACTTTCTAATGTTGATTTCCTATGTGCAACAATTATAACTGTGCTGTTTTTAGATATTTTATCTATTAAATTTTGTATTAATCTTTCGGTTTTTAAATCAATATTTGATGTTGGTTCATCAAATATATAAATATTTGCTTTATGTACAATTGCCCTAATAAATGAAATAACTTGTAATTCACCATATGATAGTTCTGCTCCCCTTATTATATCATCTAACCCATTTATAAATCTATTAAAAATATCTTTTACCCCAATATATTTTATAATATCTAGTATTTGCTCATCTGAAATATTATTATCTCCTAATGTTATATTGTTTCTCAAAGTATCTTCAAATATATATGGATTTTGTGAAATATACGATATATTATCTCTCAGCGATTTTATTGAAATTTTTGATATATCATATCCATTCATTAAAATTTTACCTGATTGAATATCATATAGTCTCATAAATATATTTGTAAGAGTTGTTTTACCAACTCCAGTTCTTCCTGCTATTGTTACTTTTGATCCTTTTTTTATTACAAAAGACATATCTTTTAAGACTGGTTCTTTTCCATAATTCATATATACATTTTTAAACTCTATATCTCCATTTAAGTTTTCTGCATCTTCTCCTACATATATATCTTCATCATCTTTTTCATTTAGAATCGCATTAATTCTTCTAAAAGAATTTAAGCAAGTTTGCATTTCTTCTAATTGGTCAAACATCTCAGATAATGGATTTCTGCATTCTTTCAAATAGAAAAGTACAAGATAGATATTTCCTAAAGATATGTTTGTACCTATATTTAAGGCATAATAAAGTATTGCATATATTCCTAATGCCTCTAATATAAGTGCTACAGGATACATGAAATGATGCACAAATATATATCTTTTTCTTATTTTTAATTCTTCATCAAATAATTTATTTACAGTTCTGATATTTTGTTTTTGCATTTTATATAAATATGTAAGTTTACTTTTATTGTACATTTCAGAAAATTCCTTATTTTCCTCATCTCTTTTCCCAAGTAATTTATTATCTAAAAATTTAAGTTTTCTTGTAAATTTAAATGATGAAAAAGCTACTACTATTACAGCTATACATCCTATTAATGCTAAATTTATATCTGCAAAAAACATCATTAATACCATTAAAGCTATATATATAACATTGTTTACTAGAATTTGAATTGTACCAAAAAATAGTTGAAATAAATTATCTGCATCTAATGTTAATCTAGTATATATTTCTGATGAATTATACTTGTTATATGTTTTCATTTTAAATTTTAGTACTTTACAAAATAGTTTTTCTCTTATATCACTTAAAATTCTAGCCATGAGTTTATTAACTTTTATATTTCTTATATTTTTCATTATAGCAAGTATAATATGTATAAATAAATATGCCAAAAATAGATTTATCAAAGTTTGTTCTATGTTATTTGCTTTAAAGTCTATATCAACTGCTTCTTTTACAATAAATGGATGGATAACGCTTAAGAAATTACAAGTAAATACTAAAACAGCTGTAACTATAAATGATCCAATATGACTTTTTATTACGTCTTTCATATTAAATCACCTTCTTTTTCATAACTATACATCTCTTTGTATAACTCATTATTCTTAAGTAATTCGCCATGTGTTCCTTCTGCATAAATTTTTCCATCTATCAACATATATACTCTATCTAAATTTTTCATACTACTTACCTTGTTTGATACTATAATCAATATTTCTTCTTTAGTTTCATTGATTATTGAATTTAATACTCTCTCTTCTGTTTCATAGTCTAACGCAGAAAGTGTATCATCATAAATATTTATACTTCTAACATCTGATAATGTTCTTGCTATTTGAACTCTTTGCTTTTGCCCACCTGATAATTTACTTCCTTGTTCTCCTATCATGGTTTTATATTTATCATCCATTCCTCTAATATCTGAATATAAATCACTTAATTCAGATAATTTCTCTATATCTACATTGTTATTTTTAGTCAGATTAATATTGTTTTCTATGGAATCATCTAATATGATATTCTTTTGAGTAGAATAACTTACATTTTTAAATATTTCATCTCTTGAAAATTCATTAATATCTACATCATTTATAAACACTTGATTATTATTTGTTTCTAAAAATCCTGCTATTATATTCATCAATGTAGTTTTACCACTGCCTACTTTTCCTATTATACCTATATGTTCGCCTTTCTTTATTTGTATATTTATATTATCTAAAACATTATTGTTTCCATTATAGCTATATGTTAGATTTTTTAGTTCTATAGTTTCTACACTATCTAAATTTTTCCCTTCCTTTTTATATGGCTCAAGTGCAAAGAAGTAATTGTATCTTCTTGTAGATTGTTTAAAATATGCAACTGAATCTATTATTTTTTCAATAGATGATGTTATTTCAGATATTATAAATGTAATACATGTAATAATTGCTGTTAATCCTCCCATTGTAAGCATATCATTTTTTATTAGTAATAATCCTAATCCAAATGTTATGCAATAACAGATAGCATACATTATATTTACCCCATTACTTATTTTGTTTTTTACTACTCCAATTCTATAATCTGCTTCATATCTCTGCTCATTTATTTTTTTAAATCTATTAATTTGATTTTTTTGCTCATTATATAATTTTATAAGTGAAAATCCAGATGTGTTTTGTTCAACAGTTTTAAATAACTCTATATTAGAAATTCTTGCATTTTCAACTTCTTTTTTCAAATCTCTATATAATCTAAATATATATAAAGTTATAATTAGTAGTACTGGAAAAATAACTGTAGGAATATATATATTATAATTTATTGATATAACAATTAAAACTACTATTGGATTAAATGCTAATCTTCCAAGTTGAAAGAAGAAATCACCTAAAAACCTTCTTATATCTAAAAGTTCCTTTGAGACATATTCTAAAAATGTTCCTTTATCCTCTTTTTCATAATATTCTGGCTTTACATATTGTAAATGTTTAATTGTTTTTTTTCTAAGTCTTGTATCAGAACTTCTAGCTGTTGTAAAAAATAAAGTTCTATATATTATTCTTGGTATCATAGAAATAAATGATACTATTATTAACATATATACTTTATTCATTATTATATTTTTATCTGTGTTGCCTTGTAATAGCAAATCCAATATTTGTCCAATAATAAATGGTATCCAAAAATGAAATATCGCTTGAACACCATTTCCCAATATCCCTAAAAAATATATTGGAAAAGTCCTTTTAAATTCATCTTTTAAAATTGGGTTATATGAACTAAACTCATCTTTTATTTTATTTATCAATAGTCTCATAATTCCTCCGATATTTTTCTACATTTTATCATATAGATAAATTAATAGCAATTAATTTAAATCTTTACAATTTTTTTCTTAAATAAATTGCTGTTTGTATTTATCAATCAAGAATTTGCTCGGAGCGAAAAATTGAATTTTTCAATTTTTCGCTCCGAGTAAATTCTTGACAAACAATGGACATTCTCATAATCACTTTACTATTCATATTATAATTAAAAAGGAGTGTTAATATGGGTTGTAATTTAGATAATAATGCAAAAATGTACTTAGAAAGATTTGATAAGATTCTATGCACAATGGCTTGTAAAATGCTTTCAAAATCCCCAACTAATAGCATCACATTAGATTTTATAAGCTGTATGATTCCTCATCACCAAGCAGCTATATATATGTGTCAAAATTTATTAAAATTTACTTCTTATAGACCTTTGCAAGAAATTGCCCATGACATCATTAGAATGCAAACAAAAGGAATTAAGCAAATGCGTGAGATTGCTGCAACTACTAGATGTGTTAATAATACATGTAAAGATGTAAATATGTATTTTAGTAAATATAGGGAAATTACTGAAAATATGGTTTATAGAATGAGATCTGCTCCAAGATGTAATAATATTAATTTAAACTTTACTAATGAAATGATTCCACATCATGAAGGTGCAATAGAAATGTGTAATAATTTGCTTAAATATCCTATTGATAAAAGATTAGAAGCGGTTGCCAAAAACATAATTGCAGAACAGTCAAGAGGTGTAAGGCAATTAAAGCAAATACGAGATAATATAGAAAAAAACGGTATATAACCGTTTTTTCTTTTATAAATAATTTACTATTTCTTCGAAAATATCATAATATTTATATAATATTTAAATCATATATTATATCCAAAAGCAACTTCTTTATATGTTTTATCTCCAAATTCAATATCTTTTTCTTGTATTAATTTTCCGCCCATTTTTTCATAAAATTTTCTTGATGGATAATTCTCTTTCAAACACCATAATATCATTTTTGATTTTCTTTGCTTTTTTAAATCATTTTTTACATGATTAAAAAGTAATTTTCCTATTCCTTGTCTCTTTAAATTAGACTTTACGTATAGTGCCTTCAATTCACAATCATAATCTTTTAAATTTTCTGAAATAACTTTATTATCATATCTACAAAATCCTACAATTTCGTTATTCATTTCTGCAACTATAAATGAACCTAATTTATAATCTTTTTTTCGTTCATTTATTCTTTGCTCAGCATTCATTGATTCTAAGTATGTATCATCTATTATACCTTTATAAGCTGTTTGCCATCCGTCTATTTGTATATTTACAACTGCTGGAATATCTTTCTTTTGAATATTTCTAATAAGTATATTATTCACTTAAAGTCCTCCTTTAACTAAAGAGCATACAGTTTCTATGTGACTCACACGCTTTTGGTAGATAGTTTTCGCTTACCTCGTATGATGACTGTTGATTTTTATTATCCTCACATTTGATTTCATTGCCACTTTTAAGATAAAAGTTATAACTCTTGGATTTACTTTTCCATTTGCTTCTTTTTCTCCTATTATAACTTTTCAATCTGTTAACTTAAATGAAAATTGAAACCTCAAACTCCTAGTGATATAATATTTTTGAACGAAAACAAAATA
>CANQVU010000002.1 GCA_947627415.1 uncultured Clostridia bacterium
TAAATTAATAGCAGTTTTTTATTTTTAGTGCTATACTAACTTAAACGACCACTGCGACAGCAGTTTAGTGCAATTATAATTTATTAAATTGCAAAAAGTATTAAAGTTAGTATATAATAATAGTGGTGATTATTTTGAATGCATATACGGAAACAAAGGATATTCTAAAAAAATATAATATTGTAGCAAATAAAAGGTTAGGTCAAAACTTTTTGATAGATGATGATGTAATAAATAATATTGTTCTTGCATCAGGAGCTAATAAAAATGATTTAATTATAGAAATTGGACCAGGACTCCGGAACACTTACGAAAAGACTTATTGAAAGTGCAGGCAAAGTTATATGTATAGAATTAGATACAAGAATGATTAATGTTATAAATGATCGTTTTAAATTTTATAATAATTTTGAAGTAATTAATGAAGATGTTTTAAAAGTAGACTTAAATAAATTAATATCAGAGAATAAAAATGCTAATTTAACTAATGCTAAAATAGTTGCAAATTTACCATATTATATAACTACACCAATAATAATGAAACTGTTAGAAGAAAAATTAGATATTGAAAGTATAACAGTCATGGTTCAAAAAGAAGTTGCAGAAAGATTAATAGACAAGCCAGGAGGAAAAAATTCAGGAGCAATAACTTATGGAGTAAATTATTATACAGAACCTAAAAAAGTAATAGATGTTCCTAATACCTCATTTATACCAGCTCCAGAAGTAAATTCAAGTGTGATCAAATTAAATGTTTTAAAGAAGCCTTCAGTAGAGGTGAAAAATGAAGAATTATTATTTAAAATAATTAAAATGGCATTTATGCAAAAAAGAAAGACACTCTTAAATGGACTTACAAATGGCAATTTAGAATCTAAAGCAGAAATAGAAAAAATGTTAATAGATTTGGGATTTGATTTAAAAGTAAGAGGGGAAAAACTAACGTTAAACGATTTTGCAAAAATAACTGATTATATTTTAAAAAATTGACAAAATCGCCATTTTGAGGTAAAATTAATAAATGTAGGGGTCGCACAAAAGTCGTCTGAATATATAAAAAACAAAATTTGATTTGCAAATTTTGAAGGAGAGATTAAAATTATGCAAAATAATAACATGAAAATGTTTGAAAATATAGAAACTAAAACAAAGGTATATCTTGCAACAATTGCGATAGCCTTAATTTTGTTGTGCGTAAATGCTACCGTATATATTATTCCAAGTATCATTTTATACTTGGCAATAATTTTATATACAATAGGAGTATATAACAAAAGAAAAGCAGAAATATTTAGCTATATTAATGAACTTACAATTAGCATGGATTCAGCAGCAAAAAACACATTAATAAATTCACCATTTCCATTAATAATAGTTGAAACAGATGGCAATGTTATTTGGAGAAGTTCTAAATTTAATAAAGAATTTGCTAATATTGGGATTAATAACTATATTGATGAAATTACAAAAGAGATAAAAATGGATATAGATAATAATAATATACCAACAGTTGATAAAGAAATAGATATAGATGAAAAGACCTATCATGTAATTGGAGACTATGTAAAAATAAAACAAAAAGATAAAAGAAAAACTAGTAAATATATGACAATATTATACTTTATAGATATTACTAAAACAAAGGAATTATTAAATAAGTATAATGATTCTAAAACATGTATAGGTATTATTATGATTGATAACTATGATGAAATTATACAAAGAATAGCTGCTGAAGAAAAACCACAAGTAATGGCAGAAATAGAAAAAATATTATATGATTGGGCAACTGAATCAGAGGGAGTAATGATAAAAACAGAAAGAGATACCTTTGTATATGTATTTGAACAAAAGTATTTAGAAGAGATGCAAAATGATAAATTTAGCATCTTAGATAAAATAAAAGAAATAAAAACTAGTGAAAAATTACAATTAACATTAAGTATAGCTATATCTAATGAAGGAAATACAAATTATGAAATATATCAAACAGCAAATGATGCTATGGATATAGCACTAGGAAGAGGAGGAGACCAAGCAGTAGTAAGAATAGATAGTAAATATAACTTCTTTGGGGGAAAAGCACAGGAATTAGAAAAAAGAACTAAAGTTAAAGCAAGGGTTGTAGCACATGCTTTGGAAGAATTAATAGAAAATTCAGAAAATGTAATAATAATGGGACATCAAAATGGAGATATTGATTCAGTTGGATCTAGTTTAGGATTATATAGATTTGCAAAAACAATAAAAGAAGATGTATATGTAGTAAATAATACTAAAAGTTTAGCTATTAATAGTTTTATTGATACATTAAATGAGCAAGAAGAATATGAAAATATTATTATAGATAAGCAACAAGCTTTATCAAAGATAAATTCTAACACTTTATTAATAATTACAGATACGCATAAAAAGAATTTTGTTGAAGTACCAGAGCTTTTAGATAAAACAGAAAATATAGTTATAATAGATCATCATAGAAAAAGTACTGATTTTATTGAAAATGCAACACTTACATTTCATGAAGCCTATGCATCATCAGCATCTGAATTAGTCACAGAAATTATAGAATATGGAACTAATGACATAGTACTAAATCAAATAGAAGCAGAAAGTTTATATGCTGGTATCATGGTAGATACAAAAAATTTTACTTTTAAAACAGGAGTAAGAACCTTTGAAGCTGCAGCATATTTAAAGAAATATGGAATTGATATAATAAGAGTAAAAAAATGGTTCCAAAGTGATTTAGAGAGCTATAATGTAATTGCAGATATAGTAAAAAAAGCAGAAATAATAAATGATTCTATAGGAATTTCAGAATATGAAGAGAAGGATAAAAATGCTAATTTAATTTGTGCAAAAGCTGCAGATGAATTGCTTACAATTAGTAATATAACGGCATCATTTGTAATAGGTAACTTAGGAGATAAAATTTGTATTAGTGGACGTTCTATAGGAGATATAAATGTTCAAATAATATTGGAAAAACTTCGGAGGTGGAGGACATATTACACTTGCCGGTGCGCAGTTAGAAGGGATGACGATTGATGAAGCAAGGCATGAACTTATTATAAGAATAAACGAATATTTTACAGAAATAGCTTAAAACATACATAAAATAAGTAATAACTTAAGAATAAAAGGAATAAAAGAAAAATTTTTAAATAAATATATCACAAATTGCAAAAAACTTTTTCTATTTTGACAACTAGATATGACAAAAAAGTCTATATAGAAGTAGTAGAATTAGGACAAGTGACTAAATTTCATATACACAAAAGATAAGAAAAAGTTGTTGAAGGTGGTAAGGATGTTTCAAAATATAATAGACGAAGAAATAAAAGAAGATAAAAGTTCTGATACTGATAATAAAAAGAGAAGAATCATAAATCTTAAAAATCTATTTTCAGTATCTGACTTTATTTTATATGCAATTTCATTTATGGTATCTATGGTAAGTTTTAAAGGTGAATTTGCTCCATTTGGACTTGCCATGTTTGCCGCAGTTTGTAGTAATAGAATACCAGCAGGTTTCGTATATATTGCTACATCTTTAGGAACTTTAATTGGATTTGGACCAGGTGGATTTTTAAATTATTTATTAGCTACTTTGTTATTTATAGTGATGACATTAATATTTAGACCAAAATTTCAAGAAGATAGAAATGAAAAACAAAAATTAGGTTTATATGTATTAATTTCATCATTTATTGTACAAGTAGGTAAAATGTTTTTTACAATGTTTTTAGTTTATGATTTATTAGTAAGCGTTGTATTTGCAATTTTAACATATATATTCTATAAAATATTTGCAAATTCGATTACTGTAATAAAAGATTATGGAATAAAGCAAGCCTTTACAGTAGAAGAGGTTATTGGAGCAAGCCTTTTATTATCAATTGCAATATATTCTTTACATGGCTTAAATATCTTCGGATTATCAATTAGTAATATTTTAAGTATAATGCTAGTACTTTTCTTAGGATGGAAAAACGGAATGCTAATTGGAGCAACATCTGGAATCACAATAGGAATGGTGCTTGGAATTATAGGTTCATCAAGTCCAATTTTGGTTGCATCATATGCAATATCTCGGAATGATAGCAGGAATATTAAATAAACTTGGGAAAATAGGTGTTATAGTAGGGTTTGCTCTGGGTAATGCAATCCTTACATATGTAGCAAATGGAAATACAGTTCCAGTTATAACAATAAGAGAAATATTAATAGCTTCACTTGGTTTATTATTACTTCCTAAAAATATTAACATTGATATATCAGATATAATTGGCAGAACAAAACTTCTTCCTACATCAGGTGGACAAATTGAGGGAGATAAAGAAACAGTATATAAATTAAATACTGTTTCTGAAGCAATTTCAGAAATGGCTAAAAGTTATAGTGAAGTTGCAGCAACAACAATAGAAACAGATGAAGAACTTAAAAATGATAGTAAGAAAAGCTTTAAGGAAGAATTACTAAATAATATAGAAGATTTTTCAGACAACTTACTATATGAAGATATAATATATGATGATGATTATATTCTAGATAGCATATATGACATATTAGAGGAAAAAGAAGAAATAACAAAAGAAGAATTAGTACAAGTATTTGAAAATAATAATAACTATATCATAGGTTTAAGTGGAGAAGATGAAAGAGGTAATCAGATTAAAAATGATATAAACCAAATTGTAAAAGCAATCAATCATACATACAGAATAAACAAATTAAATTTGATATGGAAACAAAAAGAGGCAAGTAATAAAAAAGTACTTGCAAATCAACTTCGGAGGAGTATCAAAAGTTATATCTTCACTTGCTGAAGACATAGAGGATAAAGAAAAAAATGAGGAAATAAAAAAAGAAGAAGTAAAATTTAGGATTGAAGTAGCGTCAAGTGTTGCTACTAAAAATAATAGTGAAGTATCAGGAGATACTAGTATTCAGACTAAATTACATGATGGTAAATATATGATGGCAATAAGTGATGGTATGGGATCAGGACCAAGAGCAAAAAAAAGTAGTTCAACAGTTATCAAAATGTTAAAAAGACTTCTTACTACAGGATTTGATAAAGATATTTCCATAGGATTAATTAATTCATCTGTAAATTTAAATTCTAATGAAGAAACATATGCAACTATTGACATATCTGTGTTTGATAGTAGTAATGGTAACATTGAATTTATAAAAAATGGAGCATGCCCAACGTTTATAAAATCAAATAATAACGTTGAAGTAGTAAAAGCATTATCACTTCCTGCAGGAATCGTAGATAATATTGATTTAGTAGTATACGATAAGGACCTAAAAGGTGGAGAAATTATAGTAATGTGTAGTGATGGAATATTAGAATCTAACGAAGAACTTACTAATAAAGAAATTTGGGTTAAAGAACTATTAGAAAATATAGAAACAGATGATATTCAAAGAATTGCAAACATTTTATTACAAGAAGCTATTGATAATGGACTAGGAGTTGCAAAAGATGATATGACAGTACTTATTGCAAAAGTAGAAAAAATATAAAAACATGTATTGACAAATATTGTAAAAATTAATATAATATATATTAAAGAAGTACTTTGATAAAATTCATTGGTATGAATTAAAAAAGGCACTAGATGCAGACTAGTGCCTTTTGCCTTATGTATTAAATTCTTTTAATATTAAAAGGATTAATAATAAAACTAGTACTTTTATAATACTTTTCATTGGTATAAATAACCTCCTTTCTGCCATTAAGCGAAAGGCAAAACAAGTATAGCACAAGAAAGAATAAATGTAAATAATTTCCAAATGAAAAACAGATAAAATAAAACTGCATAAATAATTGACAAAAAAGGGAAAATAGTATAAAATATAAAAATCCAAAAGAGCGTTTAACAATGAAAGTAATTAATATAATTATTTAAAGAGAGTAAATGTCTAGGCTGAAAGCATTTATAAATAAGTTTAATTATGAAACACATTGGAGCTTATAAAAAAGTTAAGAAAAGCGGGAAATAAATTCCAATAAGGGTGGCACCGCGGAGAAAATTAAAATATCTTCGTCCCTGTATACAATGAGTATACAGGGACGTTTTGTTTAGGAGGATGAATAAAATATGAATGAGTACAGAACACATAACTGTAATGAATTAACATTAAAAAATGTAGGAGAAACAGTTAAAATTGCAGGATGGATTCAAACAATAAGAGATTTAGGAGGATTAGTTTTTGTTGATGTTAGGGATCAATATGGAATAACACAAGCTGTTATATCTGGAGAAGACAAATTAGTTGATGAAATATCTAGAATACCAGTTGAATCAACCGTATCTATAACAGGAACAGTTAAAAAAAGAGATGAAGAAACAATTAATAAAAATATTGCTACAGGTGAAGTAGAGGTAGCAATAGAAAGTTATGAAATATTAGGGAAAAGAACAAAAAATTTGCCATTTGAAATAAATGAAGATAAAGAAGTAAGAGAAGATTTAAGACTTCAATATAGATTTTTAGATTTAAGAAATGATAAATTGAAAAATAATATATTATTAAGAGCAAAAGTAATTCAATATTTAAGAAATCAAATGATTGAAAGAGGATTTACAGAAGTTCAAACTCCAATTCTTACAAGTTCATCACCAGAAGGAGCTAGAGATTACTTAGTACCAAGTAGAGTACATCCAGGTAAATTTTATGCACTTCCTCAAGCACCCCAACAATTTAAACAATTACTTATGGTATCAGGAATAGATAAATATTTTCAAATAGCACCATGTTTCAGAGACGAAGATGCAAGAGCTGATAGGGCACCAGGGGAGTTCTATCAATTAGATATGGAAATGGCATTTAGCTCGCAAGAAGATGTTTTTGAAGTATTGGAAGGAGTTATATATAACACATTTAAAGAATTTTCTAATAAGAAAATTGGAGAAACTCCATTTACAAGAATTCCTTTTGAAGAAGCAATGCTTAAATATGGAAGTGACAAACCAGATTTAAGGAATCCACTTATAATACAAGATGTTACGGAAATATTCCAACATGTTGAGTTTAATGCATTTAAAGGTAAAATAGTAAGAATAATAGTATTACCTGATGCTGAGGATGTCCCAAGAAAATTCTATGATGGAATGGTTGATTTTGCAACTTCAGAATGCGGAGCAAAAGGTTTAGCATGGCTTAAAGTAAATGAAGGGAATGAACTTCAAGGACCAATTGCAAAATTTATTGATGAAGAATCAAAAGAAAAATTATTAAAACAAATAGGTGCAAAAGTAGGAGATTCTTTATTCTTTATATCAGATAAAAGAGGTGTTGTAGAAAATATAGCAGGACAAATAAGAACAGAACTTGCAAATAGGTTAGATTTATTAGAAAAAGATACATTTAAATTCTGCTGGATTGTTGATTTTCCAATGTTTGAATTAGATGATGAAGGAAAAGTGGCATTTAGCCATAATCCTTTCTCAATGCCACAAGGAGGACTTAAAGCATTAGAAGAAAAAGAGCCATTAGAAATACTAGCATATCAATACGATTTAGTATGTAATGGAATAGAATTGTCATCAGGTGCTGTAAGAAACCATGATCCAGAAATTATGATAAAAGCATTTGATATAGCAGGATATACTAAAGAAACAATAGAAAGTAAGTTCCCTGCATTATTTAATGCATTCCAATATGGAGCACCACCTCATGCAGGAATAGCACCAGGTGTAGATAGAATGATAATGCTTTTAACAGATGAACCAAATATACGTGAAGTAATAGCATTCCCAATGAATAGTAAGGCGCAAGATCTATTAATGGGAGCACCAGGAAATGTAACAGAAAAACAACTAAGGGAAGTTCATATAAAATTAGATATAAAAAAAGAAAAATAAATTGTAATTTGTTTGTGTGAGGGGAATTCTAGGGACTGTCCCTAAAAATCACCAATTTTGGGGATTTTTGGGACTGTCCTGAATCTCCCCGAACATAAGACAAACAACAATTTATAAGGATGAAAAATGAAAAAAATATTAATTACAGAAAAGCCATCAGTAGCTATGGAGTTTGCAAAAGCTTTAAAAATAAATACAAATAGAAGAAATGGATATTTGGAAAGTGAAAATTGGGTTATAACTTGGTGCGTTGGGCATCTAGTGACTATGTCGTACCCAGAAAAATATGACGAAAAATTAAAACAATGGAGATTAGATACACTTCCATTTATACCAGAAGATTGGAAATATGAAATAATACCAGCAGTTGAAAATCAATTTAAAATAATAGAAACACTTTTACAAAGAGAAGATATAGATGAAATATATGTAAGTACTGACTCTGGTCGTGAAGGAGAATATATATACAGATTAGTTGATCAAATGATTGGGGTAACGGGTAAAATAAAAAAGAGAGTGTGGATAGACTCTCAAACAGAAGAAGAAATATTAAGAGGTATTAGAGAAGCAAAAGATTTATCAGAATATAACAGCCTTTCAGATGCTGCATATTTAAGAGCAAAAGAGGATTATTTAATAGGAATTAATTTTTCAAGGCTTTTGTCTATAACACATGGAAGAAGGGTTGCAAAACAAATAAATGAAGAAAGAATTTCAATTGCAATAGGCAGAGTAATGACATGTGTGTTAGGTATGATTGTAGAAAGAGAAAGAGAGATTAAAAATTTTGTTAAAACTAAATATTATAAAATAATAGGTACATTTGGAAAAGATGATAATAATGTAGATGCAGAATGGAGAGTAAATGAAAATTCTAAACTTTATGAATCTAATAAGTTATATAATGAAACTGGATTAAAAAGTAAAAAAGATGCAAATGAGTTTATAGAGTATCTAAATAATCAAAATGCAATTATATCAGAAATAAAAAAAACAAAACAAAAAGAAAATGCACCACTTTTATTTAATTTAGCAGAGATTCAAAATGAATGTTCAAAAAGATTTAAAATAAAGCCAGATGAAACACTTGCAGTAATTCAAGAGTTATATGAAAAAAAATTAGTAACATATCCAAGAACAGATGCAAGGGTGTTATCAACTGCAGTTGCAAAAGAAATATCTAAAAATTTGAATGGAATTGCAAAAGGGTTTAAAGATGAAGAGATACAAAAATATATATCAAAAATGGTAGAAGGAAAATATTCTACTAATTTAATAAAAACAAAATATGTAAATGATAGTAAAATTACAGATCATTATGCAATAATTCCAACTGGACAAGGCTATGAGAATTATGAAAAGCTTGCAAAACTACAAAAAGATATATACAAAATAATTGTAAAAAGATTTTTAAGTATATTTTATCCACCTGCTGAATTTAGTAAAGTGTCAGTTACTATTAGTATTAATAACGAAATGTTTGCAACAAGTGAAAAGATATGTATAAAACAAGGTTATTTAGAAATTTTAAAACCAAAAAAAGAAGATGGTGAAGAAGGCATTAGCACTTTACTAAAAGAATTAAAAAAAGGACAAGAAATAAATATTGTTAAAATCAATACAAAAGAGGCAGAAACTACTCCACCTGCAAGATATAATTCAGGTTCAATGATTTTAGCAATGGAGAATGCAGGAAAACTTATAGAAGATGAAGAATTAAGAGAGCAAATAAAAGGTGCAGGAATAGGAACTAGTGCTACAAGAGCTGAGATAATAAAAAAATTAGAAAAAATTAATTACATAGCTATAAACAATAAGACACAAATAATTACTCCTACAATAAAAGGAGAAGCAATTTATGATGTGGTAAAAGTTTCAATGCCGGATATGTTAAATCCTAAACTAACTGCAAGTTGGGAAAAGGGATTAGAAATGGTAGCAAAAAAAGAAATACTTCCAGATGAATTCATGAATAAATTAGAGAAGTATATAAAATCTAAATTTAATAAATTGGTAATTAATATATAGCATGCTTGACATATTATGTAAAGCATGCTATAATATATTCATAACTAGGATGTGCTAGATGTAGCAATCTAGTTTGTTAATAGAAACTCTTCTAATAACAAAAAATATAAAAAAGGAGGATTAAATGGAAGAGGTTAGTTAGAAAAGGAGCGTTTGTTATTATTAATGAATGTTCCTTTTCATTTTTAAATTAATAAAGCTATTTATATTTACTATTAAAAGTTTCGTTCTAAGATAAGCCTACCTTGAATACAATGTACAAAACAGTGTATTGCTAGAGGAGGTCTTTCTTTTATGAAAAACATATCAATAGAAGAGCGAGCAGTTTGCTTAGCACAGTATATTATAGATTCTAAAGATACAGTACGTGGAGCAGCAAAAAAATTTGGTATTTCAAAATCTACAGTACATAAAGATGTAAGCGAAAGATTAATTCATATAAACAAAACTTTAGCATTAGAAGTAAGAAAAGTTTTAGATGAAAATAAAGCAGAAAGGCATATTAGAGGAGGGATGGCTACTAAAAGAAAATATTGCAAAGATAAGGCTGGATAAAAGCTTAAACATGTGTCCCCTTTAGGGCACTTTTTTGAATTATTCACAAAACAACAATCTTCGACATAAAATATACTACCGACATTATTAGGAGTGATAATATTGAGCATAAAAAAAGGAGATATTGTAGGTAGAAAATCTTATGGGAAAGATGTTTTTTTTGTTGTAGATAATATATTAAAAACTAGATTAAATAAAAAATTTGCTATACTCAAAGGATTAAACATACGTATTATGGCAGATAGTCCAATTGAAGATTTAGAAATAATTAGTAAGCAAGATGTTATAAATAGTATAAAATTATCAGATATAGATTTAGAAAATAGAATAAAAAAAAACAACAAGGTAAAAAACAATTTAAAAAGACAAAGAGTATATACGGGCAAAATTTTACATTTAGATGGAGATAGAAAATATAGTGAAAAGTCTGCTAGGTATTATAATAGGATAGGACTTAATGCAATAGTTAAAAATATAACCGAGAATAGGCAAGCAAATGTAGTTGTGCCACTTCTTAATAAATATAATCCAGATATTTTAATAATAACTGGACATGATGCAATGCTAAAAAATGGTAGCAACTATAATAATGTATATAACTATAGAAATTCTAGATATTTTATAAATACTGTAAAAGAGGCAAGAAGATGGGGAGTAAGTTCAGAAAAACTAGTTATATTTGCAGGAGCATGTCAAAGTTTTTACGAAGGTATAATATCTGCAGGTGCAGATTTTGCTTCATCACCAGGAAGAATTTTAATAGATTTTGTAGACCCATTAATTGTTGCAGAAAAAATTGCAACTACTGAAGAATATAAATTTGTTAGCAGTTTTGAGATTTCAAAAGAAATAAAAGAAGGGGCAAAAGGTGTTAGTGGTATTGGAGCAAGAGGAAAGAGCAGAATTATAGGATAGTAATATTTATGTAACAATAATGTAATATAATTGTAATATTACACAACAAAAACCAATCAAACCTTAGAGTTAAAAGCGATACAAGGAAAAAACAATTTAAGTAGTTTTTTGACAATTTTCATGTCAGATGATATAATTACATCATCTAAAAGATGAAGGTGCGTGAGATTTATGATCTACAAAAATGATATCTCTAATATAAAAAATGAGATAGGAGAAAAAATAGGACAAAAGATAATTGTTAAAGGATCACTTGGAAGAAACAAACCTTTTGAAGAACAAGCAGTTATAAAAGAAACATATCCAAATATATTTGTGGTAAAATACGAAGAACATGACACTAATGTTAGCTACAGATATACAGATATACTTACAAGAGATTTAGAAGTATCAGTGTTTGATGGAGAAGGATATTGCCCATTAATCCCACCAGTACAAAAGTAAAAATATATAAGTTTAAAAATTCCTAAGAAATTAGGAATTTTTTTTGTCCATCTTAATATAATATATATTATTAAACTTTGAAGGAGGGATTTTATATGCTACTAGAAACAGAAAAAGAAAGAGTATGCATAAATCAAGTAGTTGGGCAAAACATGAAAGAAACTGAAGTAGAAGGAGATGTTATAGTTAATGATATAAAACCAGATGTATTAAATATAATTAGTGCAGATGGAATACCATGTATATATAAAAAAGAAGTAATGGATGGAAAAGTTAGAATTGATGGAAGTATTAATACATACATTATATATCTAGCAGATGATGAAAATAGCACAGTAAGAAGCTTAAATACAGTTTTAGATTTTACCCAAATAATAGATGTAGATGGTTGTACTTCAGGAATGACGTCAAAAGAAAGTGTAAAGATAAAAAACATTGAATGTAAAGTTTTAAATGGAAGAAAAATAAATGTTAAAACAACTTTAAATATAAGTTCAAGAGTTTATTCAAATGATAATGTAGAGATTATCTCTAATATAAACAATTTAGATGACGTTCAAGTTTTAAACAATGAAAAAAAAGTTAATTCTTTAATTGGAAATGGAAACACGAGAGTATATGCAAAAGATACAATAAGTATAGATGCAGCAGATGAATTAGCAGAAATAATGAAGGTAAATGTTAGGATTATAGATAAAGATATAAAACTTAGTTATAATAAAGTTTTAGCAAAAGCAGATGCAGATGTTTCAATTCTATATTTAACAGAAGATAATAGAATAAAAAGTGTTAATACAAAAATTCCTATTATGGGATTTGTAGATATAGAAAATATCATGGACGAAGCAATATGTGATGTAGATTACCAAATTAAAAATTTAATAATAAAACCAAATATAGGAGATATGCATTCAATATATATAGAAGCAGAAATAGAAATTTCGTGTTTTGCATATGAAACAAAAAATATTAATTTAATTGAAGACTTATACAGTATATCATCAGAATTAAATTTTAATCAAAAAGAAATAATGACAATGGCAGGAAAACAAAATTTAAAAGAGGATTGTGAAATAAAAGAGCAAATAAATATTCCTGAAATGGATGGCAATAGATTATATAATGTTAAAGCTGTTCCCAATATATTAAATGAAACTGTAAAAAATGGTAAAATTATATATGAAGGGGAAATGTCTATAGAATTATTATATGAAATTAATAATGGTGTTAGTTCTAGAAATGTGGAGGTACCATTTAATTTTGAGATAATGTCTGATGTAATAGATGAAAATTGCGCAGTGAATACAGATATAGAGGTTAAAAGAGATGATTTCATCGTAAATAGTAGTAATATAGATGCAAATATAGAGCTAGAATTTAATGTTAGTGTAAGTAGAACTGAAAAATTAAATATAATAAACGAAATTTCAAGAGAGGAAACTAGAGACAATAATATATATAGTATGGTAATATACTTTGTAAAACCAGGGGATACTATTTGGAAAATTGCTAAAAAATTTAAAAGTACAATTGATGATATAACAAGAATAAATGGAATAGAAGATCCAAATAAGATATATCCAGGGCAACAATTATACATTCCTAAGTTTGTGAAGAAAGATATAGCGGTATAATAAATGGATAGTATATATTCAAGAAAAAGAATAAAAATTCCAAAAATAAAAGGCTTCTATACAGATAATAAAAATGCTAAAAAATTTTTTAGCATTTTTATTATAATATTAATTACATCTATTACTTTTTATAGTCTATTCAGGTCAATTAATCCAATTTTTGAAGGGTTATGTATACAAAGGGCAAGAGAAATAGGTACATATATAATGAATAATGCTTCTAATATGATATTAGATAACACAAACTATAATAACATTGTAACTATTGAAGAAAATGAAGATAATAAAGTGTTAAAAACAGATGTTGTTGTGATAAATAAGATTGCTTCTGACATTGCATTAGAAGCGGAAAAACAATTTAAGGAATTAGAAAAAGAAACAATACAAATACCAGTTGGTGCTTTAACTGGAAGTAAACTTCTTTCGGGTAGTGGACCTAATATTAATGTAAAAGTTATTCCAGCAGGTAATATCTTAACAGAAATAAAAAATGAATTTGAGTCAAAAGGAATAAACCAAACTGTATATAGAATATATTTAGAATTGACTTGTAAAGTTAGTATTGTAACTCAATATAAAACAATACAAGACGAAGTAGTAAATCAAGTGCTTCTTGTAGAAAGCGTAATTGTAGGTGAAGTTCCAGAGAGCTACTATAATTTAGAAGGATTAAATCAGGATGATGTTATGGAAGTAATTGAATAAATGCTTGATAAAAAATATATAATATGATATAAAGTATAAAGATAAATAATTATAATTATAAATTTAGGAGGTATTTAAAATGGCAGATTTAAAAGGAACTAAAACAGAAAAAAATTTGATGGAAGCATTTGCAGGTGAATCACAAGCAAGAAATAAATATACATATTTCGCAAGTAAAGCAAAGAAAGATGGTTATGAGCAAATAGCAGCAATATTCCAAGAAACAGCTGATAATGAAAAAGAACATGCAAAAATGTGGTTTAAACTACTAAATGATGGTATTCCTTCAACAGAAGAAAATTTAAAAGCAGCAGCTGGAGGAGAAAACTATGAATGGACAGATATGTATGCTAAATTTGCAAAAGAAGCTAGAGAAGAAGGATTTGATCATATAGCTGATTTGTTTGAAGGTGTAGCAAAAATAGAAAAAGAACATGAAGAAAGATATATGAAATTATTAGAAAACTTAGAAAACGGATTAGTATTTAGCAGAGATGGAGATAAAATTTGGAAATGTAGAAATTGTGGACATATCCATATTGGTAAAGAAGCTCCAGAAGTTTGCCCAGTATGTGCACATCCAAGAGCATATTTCGAAATCAAAGCAGAAAATTATTAATAAGTAAAGAATAAAATTAAAAAAGCTATAAATATCAAAAATGATATTTATAGCCTTTTTGATATTACTTAGAAGAACATTTTATTTGGCGATATTCATTCTTAGACACATAATGCCACCAGCCTTCAATTCTGTTCTCAACAATATATTGCGTAACAGTTTTAAAGTCTTTTTTTGATGAAACATAAGGTATACCGCCATTAATACCTGTTGATATACCTAATTTGCTGGCAACTGATGATGCCTTAGCCATTTGGCAAAGATCTCCTTTAAAGTAAAATTTTTTCCCTTTGTCAGGGGATGTGGAATTAGCATTAGCTATCAATTCCACTACTCCGGTGATGTTTTGTTTCATTTTGTTAATTTCCTTCCGGCTTTAGCCATAAATTTAGTATAAATAAATTATACTATTATAAATATTATATAATAATTAACATAAAAAAACAAGCTATAAATATAGAAAACTTTTAATTGCAAAGTAAGACCATATTTTAATATCAGACTATAACTATTAACATATTAATTACAAAAATTACCAAAAAATACTTGACATATACAAACAAATGTTTTAAACTATATATAGTTTAACAAAGGAAGTGTATATATGCCAAATGAATTAAATGTGGTAAGTGATGAAGATATAAAAAATTTAATATATACAATAAGAGGAAAGCAAGTAATGTTGGATAGTGATGTAGCTATGTTATATCAGTATGAAACGAAAAGTATAAATAAAGCTATGAAAAGAAATATTGATAGATTTCCAAAGGATTTTTGTTTTCAATTAAGTAAAGACGAATTAAGTAAAATGTGGTTCCAAAATGGAACCACATTAGATACTAGAAATATCAAATATAGAAGTGAAAAATATTTACCATACGTTTATACTGAACAAGGAATATCAATGTTAGCTGGAATATTAAAGAATGATATTGCAATAAAAGTTAGTATAAATATAATGAGAGCTTTTGTAGAAATGAGAAAATTCATATCGTCAAATTCACAAATGTTTGAGAGATTAACAAAAGTAGAATATAAAATGTTAGAATACGATAAAAAATTTGATATTCTATTTAATGAATTACAAAAGGATGAAAATTTTAAACAAAAAATATTTTTTAAAGGTCAGATTTATGATGCTTATAGCTTAATAATAGAAATAATAAAAAGTGCAAAGGAAAAAATATTAATAATAGACAATTATATAGATGATAGTGTTTTAAAAATGCTAGCTAAAAAGAGAAAGAATGTAGAAGTAGTATTACTAACATCAAATAAAACTAATATATCGAAACTAGATATACAAAAATTTAATAAACAATATCCAGTTCTAAAAATGAGTACAAGTAATAAATTTCATGATAGATTTATAATAATTGATAATAAAGAATTATATCATTGCGGAGCTTCAATAAAAGATTTAGGTAAAAAATGTTTTGGAATTACTAAAATAAAAGACAAATGTATAATCGAAAAAATAATAAATATATAGCAAAAAATCCAGAATATAAACTCTGGATTTTGTATATATTTGAGAATTCTATCTCTTACTAAATTGTGGAGCTTTTCTTGCTTTTTTAAGTCCGTATTTTTTACGTTCTTTCATTCTTGCATCTCTTGTTAAGAATCCAGCAGATTTAAGAACTGGTCTATATTCTGCATTTGCTTCTACTAAAGCTCTTGCTATACCATGTCTTATTGCTCCCGCTTGACCACTAATTCCTCCACCTGTTACTTTTGCAATAACATCAAATTTATCTAATGAGTTTGTTGCAACTAATGGTTGTTTCACTATAACTTTTAAAGTTTCAATTCCTAAAAATTCATCTAAAGGTTTATTATTTATTGTAATGGTTCCATTACCATTTGTAATTCTAACTCTTGCTATAGATTTTTTTCTTCTACCTGTTCCATAGAATGTTATTTTTTCTTTTTTTGTTGCCATATTACTTTACCTCCCAAACTTCAGGTTTCTGTGCTTGATTCTCATGTTCTGATCCTGCATAAATTCTTACTTTATTAATCATTTTTCTTCCTAATCTATTATGTGGAAGCATTCCTTTTATTGCAAGCATCATTGCTTTTTCAGGATTTTTTGTAAGCATTTCTTTAGCTGTTAATTCTTTCATACCTCCAATATATCCTGAATGATGTCTATATATTTTTTGATCTAATTTTTTTCCTGTTAAAATAACATTACTACAATTTAGTATAATAACATGATCACCTGTATCTTGATTTGGTGTAAATGTTGGTTTATGTTTTCCTCTTAATAATTTTGCAGCTTCAGCAGCTACTCTACCTAATGGCTTTTGGCTAGCGTCAATTATATACCATTTACTTTCAATTTCACTTTTCTTTGCCATATATGTTGTATTATTCATTGTAAAGTTGTTCCTCCCTTATTAACTTATTTTTTAATTATATAAGACACATTTTTAATCTACCGGGTAATAGGATAAAATGTAATCTTACAAATATTCGTACCCAACTATTTTAATATATAAATTAAAAAAAGTCAACAAAAACCTTGACATTTTTAAAAAAATAGGTTATTATATTTAAAGTTAAAGAAGAAGCATCCACTTCTCACCTTATCCGAATAGGGAAAAAGGTTAATATTTAAATTACAAATAACAAAATAGGTAATATAAATATCAATGTGGATTAGCTTGTTCTTTAGAACAAGTTTTTTTACTTATCTTACTAAATTATTAATAAGGTGAGACAAAGTTTTTCATTTATCTGGAGGTGAATAAGATAAAACAAGACCTATTAATTAATGATCAAATAAGATTCAAAGAAGTTCAAGTAATTGATAATGAAGGAAATAAATTAGAAAAAATGTCTATACATGATGCAATGAATTTAGCAATGGATAGAAATTTAGACTTAGTTTTAGTTTCTTCAAATCCAACTAATCCAGTGTGTAAATTAATGGATTATGGGAAATATAAATTTGAACAAGCAAAACGTGAAAAAGAATCTAAAAAGAAACAAAAAATATTTGAGCTAAAAGAGTTAAGAGTTACACCTAATATTGAAGAACATGACTTTAATTTCAAGGTTAAGAATGCTAAAAAATTCTTAAGTGAAGGGAATAAAGTTAAAATAACAGTTAGATTTAGGGGTAGAGAACTTAACTATGTAAAATTAGGTGAACAGGTATTAAATAAATTTTCAGAAGAATTATCTGAAATAGCAACATTAGAGAAAAAACCTTTGTTAGAGGGAAAAAATATGTTTATAATACTAGCACCGAATAAATAATAATCATATAAGGAGGTATAGAAATGCCAAAATTAAAAACAAATAAAGCAGCTGCAAAAAGATATGCTTATACAGCTAAAGGGAAAGTAAAAAGAACATCTGCTAACTCTAGACATAGATTAGCAACAAAAACAAAAAGACAAAAAATGTCAAGAAGAGCGAAAGCTTACGCAGATAAAACATGCGAAGCAGGAGTTAAAAAATTATTACCATATGGTTAAGGAGGGAATTTAAATGGCAAGAGTTAAAACAGCAAGAATAACAAGAAAAAAACATAAAAAAGTGTTAAAACAAGCAAAAGGATATTTTGGAGCAAAAAGTTATAGATTTAGAAATGCAAATCAAGCGGTACTTAAATCATTATCATATGCCTATGTTGGAAGAAAAGACAAAAAAAGTGATTTTAGAAAATTATGGATTACAAGAATTAATGCTGCAGCAAGAATGAATGGAACGACATATAGCAAAATGATTGCAGGACTAAAAAAAGCTAATGTTACAATTAATAGAAAAATGCTTGCAGACTTAGCAGTAAATGATATGAAGGCATTTACTGAAATTGCAGAAATTGCAAAAAAAGCATAAATAAAATTAAGAAATTGAGGTTGAAATATGTTCAACTTCTTTTTTTGTGGGTTAAATAAATTGTAATTTGTGTGAGGAAATTCTAGGGACTGTCCCTAAAAATCACCAATTTTGGGGATTTTTGGGACTGTCCTGAATTCCCCGAACATAAAACAAATCACAATTTATTGTTTTTTCATTTTTGGTTTTGAAACAAGAGATGCAATATATCCAAAGAATACTGCTGCTGCAATTCCACCAGCAGCTGCTGCTGTACCACCAGTAAATGCTCCAACTAAACCTGATTCCTGAACTTTCTGAACGGCACCTTTTGCAAGAAGATTACCAAAACCTGTTAAAGGAACCGTTGCTCCTGCCCCTGCAAAATCAACTAAATGTTGATAAATTCCGAAGACCTCCGAAGTATTGCTCCAGTAGTTACAAAAATAACAAGTATTCTGGCAGGAGTAAGTTTAGTTTTATCAATTAATATTTGACCAATAATACAAATTAATCCACCAACAACGAAACAACGTAAAAATTGCATCCAATCTAAATTATTAAAAAAATCTTGCATAATATAAATCCTTTCTATAAATTGTTGTTTGTTTGAAAAGAGCGTCTGGACGCGAGGAAAAAATTTATTTCGTAGAAATGGATTTTTTTCCTCCGTCCTAGCGAATTGGTGGAAATTCAGGACAGTCCCCTTTTTTTCTTTTTGGGAAAAAGAGGGACAGTCCCTAGAATTTCCTTACACAAACTCCAATCTATCTAGTTAATTTTATTTTCTATTGATATTGCATGAGCAATGCCAGGAATAGATTCACCTTGTTGGCTAGAAGTAGCATTTGTTAGTGCTCCAGTTGCTACAAGAAGTACTTTATTTAATTTCTTTTGCTTCAATTGATTAAATAAATATCCTGAAAAAATTGTTCCACAACATGCACATCCAGAACCGCCAGAGTGAGTGTCTTGTTTTTCTTTATCAAAAATCATTACTCCACAATCATTATAATTGTTTTTTATATTATATCCTTTGGTTTGACATAGTTCAGTTGCTATTTCTTTTCCTATATATCCTAAATCTCCGGAAAATATTCCATCATAATAACTTGGATTTCTATTAGTATCTTTAAAATGAGTTAAAAGTGTGTCTACAAATGCAGGCGCCATAGCAGCTCCCATATTATTTGCATCTTTTATTCCCATATCTACGATTTTTCCAGTTGTTATACTTGTTATATATGGGCCATCACCATTTTTAGATACTATTGCTGAACCTGCTCCAGTTACGGTCCATTGAGAGGAAGGTGGCCTTTGATTACCAAGTTCTAAAGGAAATCTAAATTGCTTTTCTGCACTACAAAAATGACTAGATGCTGCTGCTATAATATTTTCTGCTCCACCGCCATCAATAAAAACAGATGCTAAACTTAAGGCTTCTACAAAGGTTGAACAGGCTCCAAATATTCCAAAAAAAGGAACATTTAATTCTCTTAAACCAAAACTAGAGGATATACACTGATTTAGTAAATCTCCAGCGAAGCAATAATCGATTTTGTCTGCAGGAAGTTTTGATTTAATAATACTAGAATTCACAGTTTCTCTTATTATTTTACTTTCTGCCTTCTCCCAAGTTTTTTCTCCCCAAAATTCATCTTCTAAGCATTTATCAAAATATTTGGCCATTGGTCCTTCTGCTTCTTTGGGACCAACTATAGATGCAGTTTCAAGTATAGTTACAGGATTGTCAAATTTAATACTTTGTGATCCTATTTTTTTCATAAAATCTCCTTTCTGCTAGATAAATTGTTACTTGTGTGATGGGAATTCTAGGGACTGTCCCTAAAAATCACCAGTTTTGGGGATTTTTGGGACTGTCCTGAATTCCCCTCACACAAACAAATTACAATTTATATAAATATAAAATAATTAAAATGTTATACTAATGTTATAGTTTGAGTATTAAATATTAAATATACTATTCCTACAAGAATAGAGGTAGAAATGCCATACACTAATACTGGGCCAGCAACTGTAAACATTTTAGCTCCAACTCCCATAACATATCCTTCTGACTTATATTCCATAGCAGGAGATACAATTGAATTTGCAAATCCTGTAATAGGAACAAGTGAACCTGCACCAGCAAATTTACCAATCTTATTAAATATGTTAAGAGCTGTTAAAAATGCACTTAAAAATATTAATATAATTGAAGTTATAGTTGCACTAATTTCATTATCTAAACCTCTATATTTGCAAATTTCCATTATAAATTGTCCAATGGTGCAAATTAATCCTCCAACCCAGAATGCATTAAAACAATTTTTAATTATTGGTGAATTTGGTGATTTTTGATTAACATATTCCTGATATTCTTTTTGAGTATTAATAGGTTTCATTATTAATTCTCCTTTCTATTATCCCTAGTTTCATCAATTGTAAAAGATAAATCAATTGTGGAATAATATTCAATTATTTTGTTTCCATCTATTTTTGCTTTTTGTTCTAACACAGTAACAGATGAGATGTAATCAATACTTTTAGATGCCTCTATAATTGTTTTATTTATAGCATCCTTCCATGATATATCTGATATACCAGTTAACTTTAAATGTTTTTCTACTGTCATATATAAAAACCTCCATTTGAACAAATTTATGCCCTAATAATGTGATGATTTTATATTTTCCAAAATTACTAAAAATATGCAAAAAAATAAAAATAAAAATATATTACATTTTTATTACATTTAAATTACAAATACATCAAATATATTGACTTTTTATTAATTTAATATAGAATATTAATGTAAAAAATATTATACTTGAATATTTTGACAAAATATGAGAAATGTTCAAGTATTAAATATATAAAAAAATGTAAAATATAAAAGAAAAATAAAAAACTAAGGAGAAAATAATGGCAAGCTGTTTAGGATTATATATAGAAAGCAATATAATTAAATATGCAAAAGTTGCTAAGGAACGTGATAATTTTAAAGTTGAAGCATTTGGTATGAAATTTTATGATAATGTTAGTGATGCAGTTAAACAAATTGTAAACGAGACATATAGTTATAAAACGCCAATTAGTATAAACTTATCACACGAGCAATATACTTATTCAGATCTTTTTAGTTTACTTAATCAAAAGGACTTAAATAAGGCAGTAAAAACTGAGTTCGAATATTTTTGTAATGAAAATCATAAAAACAACAATGCATTAGAATATAGAAATTTGTTAATACCTAATTTAGATGATAAAGATAAAGTAACAAGTTTATATGCGTATACAGAAAAAGCTGACATAGAAGAAAAACTTCAAATTTTATCTGGGTCTAGAGTAAATAATATATCTCCATTGCCAATTAGTATAACAAATTTAATTCGTAGAACTGATAAAAACAACAAGATAATTGTAAATATAGAAGGAAAAACTTCAGTAACATTTATAGTTAACGGTAAAATTCATAAGGTGGATTTAATAGATATAGGCATGAAGGAAATCTTTGATAACATTATTATGAAAGAAAATTCTTATGCTAAAGCCTATGAAATTTGTAAAAATACTACAATTTACACAACTCAAGGCAGAAATCTTCAGGTTGAAGAAAATGAGTATATGGAAGATATAATGCCAGTGTTGTATAAAATAATAGAAGAACTAAACAAGATTATTATAGATAGCAAGATAGAAGTAAATGAAATATATATAACAGGTTTAGCTGCCGCAATTAATAATATTGATTTATATTTTCAAGAAAATTTCATTAATATGAAATGTGAAATATTGTCACCATTCTTTATTGAAAAATCTAATATAAAGTTAAATATAAGAGATTATATCGAAGTGAATTCTGCAATAGCTTTAGCTTTACAAGGATTAGGAATTGGCAATAAAGAAATAAACTTCAAAAATATAGGGAAATTAGATCAAATAGCTCAACTATTAACTATGGAAATAGGAAGTTCATCAAATAAAAAAAGTGCAAATCCAAATATAATGAACAAATTAAAGGATATGTTCAAAACAGATTTTGAAAAAGGATTAGATGTAATTGAAATAAATATGATTAGATTTGCAGCAGGGATATTTATTTTACTAATAGTATATGTAGCTTTTTCAAATATACTTATAAGTCAAATAAATAAAAAAGATGAAGAAATTGAAAGTTTTATTTCAGATTCTAAAAAACAAATAGCGGAAATATCAAACAACACAAGACTTATTAATGAAAGAAGAGAACAATATGATTCTATGATAGAAAAAATAAATGAAGCCAATGATAAACTTACACAAAGCTATGCAAAGAAAAATGTTCTTCCAAATTTCTTGACAGAAATAATGTTTAACATACCAAAAGAAGTAAAATTGACCTCAATAGAAAATACAACTGGAAAAGTAGTAAAAATAGAGGCTCAATCAAAAGAATACGAACAACTAGGATATTTTATAGCTAAGATAAAAAATGAAGGTATTCTAACAGATGTAACTGCTACATCTGGAGAAAGACAAGGAGAGTTTATATTAATTACTATAGAAGGTAATTTACCATATTAAGGATAAACATAGAAGGAGAGTATCGTGAAAAAAATATTAATATCGATTTTAATTGTATTATTATTAATTTTAGTTTGTTTTGCTATTGCAAAGGGTATTAACTTTTTAAATATAAGAGGTGTTAACCATATAAAAACTGCAGATACAAAATTAGAAAATGACTTTAATGAAGCAAATGAACTTTCAAATAAAACTTATCCATCTGAAGTCGAAGGATTAGAAGATGCTATAAAAAAACTAAAGATTAGTAAGCAAGATTATGATAATAAAAATGTAAATAATGCAGAAAAAAATTCTATTGGAACTGTTGAAGTTAAAACATATAAGATACATTATTTATGGACAATACTTGGAAATTACAGAAAAGATAGAAGTGTACAGTCATTAAATTTAGGCCTAAAATCTACACAAACTGAAGATGTTTATGATCTACAATTTACTTTATTAGGAAGTTATACAAGTATAACTGATTTTCTATATGATATAGAAAATGATGAAGAATTAAATTTCGAAATTAAAGATTTCGTAATTTCATCACAAGTAGATACTAATACGCAAACAAATAATACAAATTCAAATAATAATATTTTGAATAATACAGAAGATAGTGGTAACAATACATCAACATCAAATCAGACAAATAATACTCAATCAGCAACCACTAAAAATGATGGAATAATCCTACAAGCTAAATTTACCGTAGAGAATATAGGAATTACTTTAGATTAATAATGGAGGGAAACAATGGCAAAGTCAATTATTAAAGAATTAGGAATAGTTATATTACTCTTGATAGCAATATCATTAATACTAGCTATAGTCTTTTATGATTATATTCCAAACAGTAAAACAGTTCCAATTAAAATTCAAGCATATAACATTCCAGAAGATATAAAAAAAGAATTAGAAGATTCTACTATGGGACAAGATAACATTGTGAAAACATACTATATTGATAGCACAGATTTAAATGCATATGAATCTACAAAAGATTATAACAAAGGAAAAGCAAATCCTTTTGCAGATTATACAACAACTACTTCAGAATCTACAAATACAAACAATTCAACACAAAATAGTACAAATAGCACAAGAAACAACACAGTAGATAATAATTCTAATGATGATGAAAACTATTCAAATGACAATGAAGTATATATTACTACACCTGGTAAAAACTATTGATATTATTTATTTTAAATAATATATATAAAATTAAAAAAGAGGAGGGAAACAAAAGATGAAAAGTGAAAAAGGTATTACATTAGTTGCTTTAGTAATAACTATTATTGTAATGTTAATATTAGTAGGTGTTTCTATTACAGTAGCATTAAATGGAGGATTATTTACAAAAGCTAGAGAAGCAAGAGATAATACTGCTACTGAAAGAGACTTAGAAAAAGAAATGTCTAATGGGCTAGTAAACTACAACGGAAAAATGCAACCAATAAATGATATTGTTAATGGTGCTGCAGATGCTACTGATTAATAATTATTATTTATTTTAGAAATTTTCAATTTTATAAATTTGCATAATGGGCATATGCATTATATGGATGTATATGCCTAAAATACTATTTACTAAAGGAGCAGTAAATATATTGGAAATAATAATATATCTTTTAATTTTTATAATAGGTACACTTTTTGGTAGTTTTTTTTCACTTGCTGTATACAGAATACCAATAAAAGAAAGTATAATGCATGGTAGATCATATTGCACAAAATGTAATCATAAATTAGGATTTCTTGACTTAATACCAGTATTAAGTTATATTTGCCTTGGAGGAAAATGCAGATATTGTAAGGAAAAAATAAGAGGAAGATACATATATTTAGAACTTATTTCCGGAATAGTATTTCTACTATTTAGTTTATCCTTAAAGGTTAATATTTACGAATTTCAAATTGAAAAAATAATGTATCTTGTTTTTGGAATATTATTTATATCTAGCTTATTTATTATAGGTGGAATTGAAAAAGAAAATCATAACATATCAAATTCTGTCTTATTATTTGGATTAATAATAGAAACAATATATATAATATATTTATATGTATTAAAAATTAATATATATAGATATGTCATATATTTATTTATAATGCTAATATTAATATTAATAAATACAATAAAATTAAAACTCAAAGGTAAAGAATCTTATCCAATTCAAATTTTGATATTATGCTCATATATATCAATTTTTATTAGAGAGGAATTAGTTATTTTAAGCATAATATTTACATTATTATTAGTAGCAATAAAACAGATGATATTAAATATAAATAGTAGGAAAGAAATTATAGAAACAAAAAATGACAATATTAGTATTGGGTTCTATCTATGTTTTATTAATATATTTATGATAATACTACAAAACTACATTTTTTAAGGGGATATATTATGAAAAATAAAAAGTTAAAACAAGAAAAAGGGTTTGCTGGTTCAGATGCATTAATTGCAATTTTAATTATTTCACTATTTGCGGGTCTAATTGCAACGATTTCATACAATATATATTTATCTAATAGCTCTATAAAAAGAATGAGTAAAGCTACAGAATACATCGTAGACATGTTTGAATATATAGATAAAGCATATTATGATGAAGTAACAAAGGAAAATTTGACAAAATATTTTAATGACAAGTACTATTATCAAGAAGATGGAGTTACAGTTAAATCAGATCCAGAAGTAAAAATTCAAGAGCAAGAAGAAGAAGTTAATACTCCTTTTAAAGCTCAAATAAATATAGTAAAATTTAATGAAACAGAAGGAAATAAAGATAAATTAGATTTAGTGGAAGAAATAACAATGACTATAAGTTATAAATTAGGGAATAAAGATCAAAGAATAGAAATGAAGAAAACAAAAACTAGAGAAAATTTAGAAACTCCAAATGCACCTGATTTAGCGTTATTAGAATTGGAAGAAGGAAATAAAATATATCCAATAAAAAAAACAAATAATACATGGAAAGTTTGTAATCAAGATGACACTGGATGGTACAATTATGAGATAGGAAACTGGGCATTAATTATAGAAACAGATAAAGAATTAAAAATAGATGATGAGGTAGATACAAAAAATTTATCGGCAAATGAAAAAATATATGCATGGATTCCAAGATATGCATATGATAGCACGAATAAAAAATTAATATTTTTATTTAGTAATAGTAACAAATATATAGATGAAATAGACGGATATAATGATGTAGTAGAAATAGATAAATCTTTATATACAATACCAAACGATTTTTCAAATAGTCAAGGAGAATATATAGGTAAATGGGTAAATGAATCTAGCGAAGAAATATATCAGATTTTAAATAATGTATATCCATTGGAAAACGATTAAATGGTAATTTTATGTAAAAACACAAAAAATATATGAAAATTAGAATAAATATATTATAATAAAAATATGATAAAATTTTTAAATTAAGAGTAAAAACAATACTAAAATAATAGATTCATCATTACAGATAGCTTATATAGTGATTTATAAGAATCAATGTAATAATGATTCAAAATTTGTTTTACAAGTCTTGAAGGAGGAAAATGATATGGACAGCAAAAGAAGAGGACCAATAGGTATAGAATTGGTTAGAAGAGGATTGGTTAATGAAGAAGATATTAATAAAGCTTTAGACTACCAAAAAAGTAATCCTAATATGAAAATAATAGAGATAATACACCAACTAAATTTATGTGATGAATATGTTCTAATTGAAGCTTTAGGAGATATTTTAGATGAAAAATCAATTATATTAGATAAATCTAATATAAATTTAAATGTTTGGGATTATATTTCAATAGACATTGCAAAGCAGAATAAAGCAATTCCTTTTGATATAACAGGTAATAAAATTAAAGTATGTTTTTCTGACACATTAGATAGAAAGGCTGTAGATACAGTTAGGTTAATACTTTTGAATAAAGGCCTAATAATGGAAAGATACATCACATTTGAAAAAAATATAAATGATATTTTAGAGTCTTTAGAAGGAAGTGCAACAGATAATATTAATTCTAGTACAGATACAACAGGACTTGTCGATACAATAATAAAAACAGCAATTAAAAAAAGAGCAAGTGACATACATATAGAACCATTAGAAAATGAAGTAAGAGTAAGATACAGAGTGGATGGAGAGCTAATAGATGCTGTAAAAATTCCAAAACAAAAGCAATCTCAAATTATAGGAAGACTAAAAGCTATTTCAAATATGTATCAAGAAAAGCAAGAATCACAAGATGGTAGAATCATACTGTATCCAGATTATAATATACGTGTATCATCACAAAAAAATATATATGGAGAAAAATTTGTGCTAAGATTATTAAAGAAAAATCTTAATATTAGAGGACTTACAGATTTGGGATTTCCAAATGATGTTCAACTTATAAGGTCAAGCTTTAATAAAAGAAATAGTATTACAATAATTGCAGCACCAACAGGTGAAGGAAAAACAACAACTTTATATAGTATAATTGATTATCTAGACAGACCAGAAATAAATATTACAACAATTGAAGATCCAGTGGAAATTCGTATACCAGGATTAAATCAAATTGAAATAAATGAAAAATTAAGATTTTCTGATTCTTTAAGAACAGTTTTAAGACAAGATCCAGATATAATATTATTAGGAGAAATAAGAGATAGGGAAACTGCTGAAATAGCATTTCAAGCAGGACAAACTGGACATCATGTATTATCCACAATACATACTATAGATTCAATAGAAGTCATAACAAGACTTAGAAAAATGGGTATATCAAATTATGATATTTCAAGCACAGTAGGAACATTAGTATCACAAAGATTAATAAGAAAGTTATGCAAAAAATGCGCTAAACAAAGAGAATTTACAGATGAAGAGAAAAAATTAATAGAGCAAATTGGAGAAAAATACAATGTTAAATTTGATTTAGAAGGAAAATATACATATGATGCAGTAGGATGTAAAGAATGTAATAATAGTGGATATTATGAGAGGACAGGAATTTTTGAGGTTTTATCAGTACAAGACAATATAAGAGAATTAATAGTAAATGATGCATCTAGCATAGAAATTAGAAAAGAAGCATTAAAGGGTAGTTATAAACCACTATTAGTAGATGGAATTAATAAAGTAATAAATGGAGTTACAAATTTAAGTGAAATAGATAGAAAATTAATAATATATTAAGTATTATATTTTGAGGAGGAAAATAATGTTAAATATCAATAAAGTACTAGATATTGCAATAGAAAAAAATGCATCAGATGTGCATCTAATATACGGTTTAAGACCCATAATGAGAATCGCAAGAGAACTAAAAGAGGTAGAAGGTGAAGATGTAATCGGGGAATCTGAATTATATGAGGCTTATGATTATTTCGTGAGAGGTAATGTAGATAAAGATGAAACATATAAAGAAACAAAAAGATTAGACACATCATTCGAGTATGAAGATGTTAGATTAAGAGTAAATATATCATCAGCAGACGATATGCCTATTTTCACATTAAGAATTATAAAAAATAGTTTACCTAAGTTTGAAGAACTAGGAGTTCCAGATATAGTGAGACGTATGACATATCAACCTCAAGGATTGATATTGGTAACGGGGAAGACAAACTCTGGTAAAACTACAACATTAAATGCATTGATAAACGAAATAAATGAAACTCAAAATAAGAAGATTTTGACATTAGAGAAACCTATAGAATATAAGCATACATGTAAAAAATCAATAATAGTACAAAAAGAAGTTGGAAAAGGCGGAGATATATCTAATTTCAGGGATGGCGTAAAGAATTCATTAAGAGAAGATTGTGATATATTGGTAATTGGAGAGATAAGAGATAAGGAAACAATGGAAGCAGCAATAGATATGGCAGAATCTGGACATTTAGTAATTGGAACATTACATACAAAATCTTGTGCTGAAACAATTGATAGAATGATAAACTTTTATGAAGTAAGAGATCAATCGAGCATAAAATATTTAATGTCTTCATTATTAAAACTTGTTATATCTCAAAGACTTTTAAAAGGAGTTGATGGAAATCTTGTATTGTTGCCAGAAGTAATGTTAGTTGACAATGTAGTTGCAGGATGTATTAGAAAAGAAAAATTTAGCGTTGCGGAATTAGAAGATGCAATTCAGGGAAATATAGATAAAGGAAATGTTAGTCTTATAAATTCAATAGCAAAATTGTTTGTTGAGGAAAAAATAACTTTAGAACAAGCAAAGTCACAAATTGAGGAAAAAAATATTGAAACATTAAATAGAACAATTATGCAAATGAAAATAAAAAGAGGATAAATAACAAGGAGAAATGGAGGATTTTTATAATGCCTTTATATGTTTATAAAGCTGTAGATAAAGATGGACAAGTAATTAGAAACAGAGTAGAAGAAGTAAATAGATTCATTTTATTAAAAAAGCTAAAAAGAAATGGATTTATGCCTATTAAAGTTACTCAAATACAAATGAGTAATAGAGCTAATAAAATAAGAAAAAAACAAAAGAAAAATATGGAGACTAGTGACAGTATATTAAAAACAGTAAGGGAAAGACAAAGAAATATGAATACAATGTCTAAAACTGAGGCTATTAAGCAAGACGCTAAAAGAATTCTTTTTACAAATTTAAAAATAACAAATAGAGATATCGTTATTTTTACACAAGATTTCTATTTACTTAAAAAGGCTAATTTCAATAATATACATGCATTATCTACTATTATTGAAAGTACAGAAAATCCATCATTTAGAGCTATAATAGAAGATATATTGCTAGGTGTAGAAGCTGGTGAAAACATGTATACTACAATGGAATACTATACAGGTGTTTTTCCACCAATATATATAAATATGATAAAAGTAGGAGAGCTATCTCGGATCATTAACTAGAGCATTGGAACAAGCAGTTGAATATTTAGATGAAACAGCAGCATTAAATAGAAAACTAAAAAGCATTATAATTCCAAACTTAATACAATTTATAGGATTATTAGTATTGCTAATTGTTGGAACTTTAGTTGCAATTCCAGCTATCCAAAATGTACTAGATCAAGTGGGAAGTACTGATCAATTACCAAAAACCACATTATGGTTTAAGGGAGTATTAGAAGGATTAATACATTTTTGGTATATACCAGTAACAATAATATTGGGAGCATTAATTGGAATATATTTTTATATAAAAACTCCAGAAGGAAAATACAGATATGATAATTTTAAATATAAAATGCCAATATTTGGACCGTTAATATATGCAATAGACTTTTCAAGACTAATGAGGGCAGTATTATTAAATATAAGAAATGGAATGAGGATACAAGAAGCGTTAGAAACTAGTAAAACTATATCGAGTAATTTAGTTATGCTTTCTCTTATAGAGTCATCAATAAATAATATATTAGTAGGACAAAGTTGGATAGAACCTTTTGAAAAATCAGGGTTATCAAGTCCTATGATAACAGAAATGTTAAAAATAGGAATGCAGACAGACTTAGCAGAAATGATAGAAAAATTATTGGAATATATGCAAATAGATATTGATAATATTATTGCAAAAATTATTAAAGTATTACCTCAAATTATATATATAATAGTAGGAATTTTACTAATATTTGTAACAGTCGTTGTTTTAGTACCATTGATACAAATATATATGGGTACATGGTTATTCTCAGCATACCTATAAATAAATGAATAATGAATAGTGAATAATTAATAATTTTGGTTAGATTTTGTTATGAAATAACAAAATCTTTCCTTTATTATCTACTAATCATTCATTACAATAATAAATGGAGGTGCAAAATGAAAATAGGAATTGATGTAGGTGGAAGTCATATAGGATTAGGGATTATAAATGAGAATGAAAATTTAGTATTAAAGAATGAAATGGATTATTTATTTAACAATGAAGATATGTCACAAATTGTAATAGATACGATAATAAGATTAATATATAAAACAATAAAAGAAAACAAAATAAATACTAATGAGATAGAATCAATAGGTATAGCTTTTCCGGGGACTGTATCTAATGGAATAGTAGTAAAGGCAGAGAATTTAGGCATTAAAAATTTAAATATTGAAAGGGAATTGAAAAAAGTTTTTAATATTCCAATTTTTTTACAAAATGATGCTAAATGTGCAGCAATTGCGGAAAAGAAACTTGGAAGTTTAAAGCAATATGATGATGCGATATTTCTAATAATAGGAACAGGTGTTGGGGGAGCAGTTTTTTTAAATGGTGGATTACTAAAACCTAAAAGATATTCTGGATTTGAAGTAGGGCATATGGTAATTCAAAAAGATGGAAAAAAATGCAATTGTGGAAGAAAAGGCTGTTTTGAAGCATATGCTTCTATTAGAAGATTTAAAGAAACAATACAAAAAGAGTTTGATTTACCAGATATAGATGGAAAAAACATAAAAGAATTTATTGTTAAAAATAGTGACAATAAAAAACTTGAAAACATTATTAATACATATATAGAATATTTAAGCATGGGCATTGCTAATTTAATTAATATATTTGAACCAGAAGTAATATCAATAGGAGGAAGTTTTGCACACTACGAAGAAATATTACTTGGTAGACTAGAGAAAAAAATATTAGAAAAAAAAGAGTTATATAATAAAGATACAATTCCTAAGATAGTAGTAGCAGAACTTAAGAATGATGCAGGGATAATAGGGGCTGTAATGAAATAATTAAAAAAATGAAAAAGAAGACAGGTGGTGTCTTCTTTCTCATTTTTTTCAGAAAAATATATACAATTTTTTTATCTTTATGATATAATTCACTTGAGTTTAAGGGGGAAATTAAATTGGGTAAAATTGTATTATTAGATGAACTAACAATAAATAAAATTGCAGCTCGGAGAAGTTATCGAGAGACCTGCTTCAGTAGTTAAAGAGTTAATAGAAAACTCAATAGACGCAGGAGCTAATAAAATAACTGTTGAAATACAAAATGGTGGTATTAGTAAAATAAGGATTATTGATAATGGAGTGCGGAATATCTAAAGATGATATGGAATTTGCATTTGAAAGACATGCTACTAGTAAAATAAGAAAGGCAGATGACTTAGAGACAGTTAAATCAATGGGATTTAGAGGTGAGGCTCTAGCTAGTATTGCAGCAATTGCAAATGTAGAAATGATATCAAGAACTGAAAATGATGAGATTGGAAACAGAATATTAGTAGAAGGCGGGAAAGTGCTAGAACAAGAAGAGATAGCTTCACAAATAGGAACTACAATAACAGTAAACAATTTATTTTTTAATACACCCGTAAGATATAAATTCTTAAAAAAGGATTTTACAGAAGCTGGATATATTGAAGATGCAGTAACAAGAATTGCACTTGCAAATCCTAATGTTGCTATAAAATTAATAAATGGAGCAAAAACAGTTATACAAACTACAGGTAATGGAGATATAAAGAATGTAATTTATAATATATATGGGAAAGAAGTTGCAGAAGGAATTGTACCAGTGGAATACGAATATGAAGATATAAAAGTGCAAGGTGTAGTTGGAAAGCCAGAGATTGCACGAAATAATAGAAGTTATCAACTATTTTTTGTTAACAAAAGATATATAAAAGATAAAACGTTATCAGCATCTGCCGAACAGGCCTTTAAAGGATTAGTAACAATAGGAAAATATGGATTTTTAGTATTGAATATAGATATAGATCCTAAAAAGATTGATGTTAATGTTCATCCAACAAAGTTAGAAATAAGATGGTCAGATGAACAAAAAGTATTTAAGGCAGTTTATCATTCAATAAGAGAAAGTTTACTAAAAGAGGAACTAGTAAGTAGCCCAGAAAAAATTAGTGAGGAAGATAATAAAGAAAGTGACGCTCAGCCTCAAATACAAAATGAAGAAAATTTTAAAACCCAAACCATAAAAATGCCAAGTTTTATTAATATGTTAAAAAAGAAAAACACAGAAGAACAAGAGAATGCCAATATTAACCAAGAAAATGCAATTCAAGAATTATATAATAAAAAGAATGGTATAGAGAATTTAGTAGAGGCACCAGAAACAGAAATAGTCAAGAATAATTTTAAAGTACCGACAGAAGAACAAATAGATAAAATGGCAAGTATTATAAATATGCAAAAGGAAATGCAAGAAATATCTAGAGAATCAGGAGAACCTAAAGAAGGATTTGATGAAATGTATGTAAAGGCATTTCGGAAAACTTCCAGCAAAAGAAACAGTAGAAGAAAAAGAACAAATAGAGAGTATAAAACCAAATTTAATAGAAAATATATCTGTATTTGAACAAGATGAAAAATATTCAAAATTACCTAATTATAAATATATAGGAGCGCTTTTTTCTACATACATAGTAATAGAAATAAAAGATGAAATATATATTATAGATCAACATGCCGCACATGAAAGAATAATGTATGAAAAGGTAAAAGAAAATTTCTATAATGATACAGAGAAGGATTCACAAATAATGTTACTTCCAGATATAATAACACTTTCACATAAAGAAAAAGAAATTGTAAAAGAAAATACAGAATTGTTTAAAAAAGCAGGATTTATATTTGAAGAATTTGGTGATAACACCATAAGGTTAATTGGAGTTCCATCATTATGTATGGAATTAGATACTAAAGAGTTATTTTTACAATTACTAGATGAAATTGATACTGTAGCAATAACTGCAACACAAGAGAAAGAAGAGAAGTTTATAAGTACAGTAGCATGTAAAGCAGCAGTAAAAGCAAATATGAATTTGGATAAAGAAGAAGTAGATAATTTAATGCAGAAATTATTAGTTTTACCAAATCCATTTACATGTCCACATGGTAGACCTACAGCAATTAAGATGAGCAAATATGACATAGAACGTAAATTTAGCAGAAGATAAATTGTAATTTGTTTCATGTTCGGAAAATTCAGGACAGTCCCAAAAATCCCCAAAATTGGTGATTTTTAGGGACAGTCCCTAGGATTTTCCTCTCACAAACAACAATTTATTATAATATATAAATAAAGGAAAAATTATGGATAAACCTACAGTAATAGTAATTGCAGGTCCAACGGCATCAGGAAAATCAAACATGGCTGTTGAACTCGCTAAAAAAATAAATGGAGAAGTAATATCTGCTGATTCTATGCAAATATATAAAGACATGAACATAGGAACAGCTAAAATAACTAAGCAAGAGATGCAAGGAATTAGACATTATATGATATCTTTTATTTATCCAAATAAAAGATATAGTGTTTCTTCGTATAAGAAAGATGCAGAAAAATGTATTGCCGAAATTTTACATAAAGGAAAAGTACCTATCATTTGTGGAGGAACTGGATTATATATTGATTCTCTAATATATGGAATAGAGTTTAAAGAAGAGGAAATAAATGAAACATATAGAAATGAATTAAATAGAATTGCAGAAACAGATGGGTTAGAAAAATTATATAATATGGCATTGAAAATCGACTATGAGGCAATGAAAAAAATAAGTAAAAATGATAAGAAAAGGATAATAAGAGTATTAGAAATCTATCATAACACAGGAAAGACGAAGACTGAACATGATTTAGAATCTAGAAAAAATGGTGTAAAATATGATTATAAAGTGTTTGCTATAAATATGGATAGAGAATTACTATACAATAGAATCAATAGCAGAGTTGACAAAATGATAAATGAAGGGTTAATTGATGAAGTGAAATCCATAATACAAAAATACAAAGAATTTCCTACAGCAATGCAAGGACTTCGGATATAAAGAAGTTGTAGAATACTTACAAGGAAAATGCAATGAAGAAAAAATGATTGAAAAAATAAAAATGGAAACAAGAAGATATGCAAAGAGGCAGATAACTTGGTTTAAAAAGAATAAAGAGGTATGTTGGCTAAATCGGTGAAAAAAAATTAGATGAAAATATAAAAACAATACTTAGTTTAATATAAATAGTAAAAGGGGGATTACATTAATTGGCTACAAAAAAAAGTAAAAAAGTAAAAAATAAAAAAGTAAACAAAAATAACATAGCTAAAATGTTAATACCCATAATTTGTATAGGAGCATTTATATATATTATATATAAAATTATAAAATTAATTATTATACCAACTGATATGTTTGTAATTGAAAATGGAACAATTTATAATGAAGAAAGTGCTGTTGGATATGTAATAAGAGATGAAAAGATTGCAAAAGGAAATACTTCTAATGCTAATATGATACAAATAAAAGCAGAAGGAGAAAAAGTTGCGAAAGGAGATCAAATTTTTAGGTATGCAAGTAAAAATGAAGAGGAAATAAATAGTCAAATTGATGAGCTAAATAGTAAAATCCAAGAGGCTTTACTTGGACGAACTGATTTATTTCCTAATGATATTAAAGCAATTGAAAGTCAGATAGAAAATAAAATAGATGGTCTTAAGTCAAAAAATAATATTCAAGAAATATCTGAATATAAAAAAGATATTAATACATACATAACAAAAAAATCTAAGATAGCAGGTGATTTAAGTCAAGCAGGTTCCTATATTAATGGACTTATAAAGGAAAGGGAAGATTATCAAAATAGTTTAAGAAAAAGTTCTGAATACGTTACTTCTCCAATGGCTGGAGTTGTGTCATACAGAGTTGATGATTTAGAAGAAGTATTAACACCAGATAATTTTGAAAGTTTAAATAAAGATATGCTTGATAAGTTAAATTTGAAAACTGGACAAATAGTTACAACAAGTAATGAAAAAGGAAAAGTTATAAATAATTATGAGTGTTATATTGCTACAGTAATTAATTCTGAAGAAGCTAAGGAAGCAACTGTAAATGAGAAAGTTACATTAAGATTATCAACCCAAGATGAGATTGAAGCTACAATAACATACATAGCAAAGCAAGACAATAAATCTGTATTAATTGTGTTTAAAATAGGAGATTGTGTAGAAAAACTAATAGATTATAGAAAAATAACATTTGATGTAATTTGGTGGCGATATAAAGGATTAAAAGTTCCAAAATCAGCTATTGTATATGATAATGGATTAAGCTATGTAGTAAGAAATAGGGCAGGTTATCAAGATAAAATATTAGTAGAAATCTTAAGGGAAAATGATAACTATTGTATAGTTGGAAATTATAAAAATGAAGATTTGAAAAATTTAGGATTTACTACAGAGGATATAAGTGATATGAAAAAAATTTCTATATATGATGAAATTGTAATTAATCCAAGCATATAAAATATTACAAAAATATTACAAAGAGATTAAGATTCAATTACAAACACAAAAACTATTGACAAGAAATAAAAAAAGATAGATACTATTACTAGTAAAAATACTAAGGAGAAATTTAGGAGGTTTTTTTAAATGGCAGGAGCAATTATGAATAAAGTATATGGCTTTTTAGGAATTGAAGCAGATAACGATGAAGAAGTGGCTGAAAACGAAAATGAAAATGTATATGCATATAACTATGATAAGGAAGAAGAACAAGAAGAAGAACAAGAAGAAAAAGGATTCTTTGGGAGAATAAACAAAAATAAAGTGATAAATATGCCACAACCACAACAAGTTAGAATGGTTATAACACAGCCTACATCTTTTGAACAATCAGAAGAAATATGTAATTATTTAAAAGAAAGAAAATCAATAATTGTAAATCTTGAATATGTAAATAAAGATGTTGCAAGAAGAATAGTAGATTTTGTAAGTGGAGCAGTACATGCATTAGACGGACATATCCAAAAAGTATCAAATGCAATATTTTTAATTGCACCAGTAAATTATGAAATAGCAAGCGATTTAGCTAGAGAAGAAATAAAAAATAAATTATCAGTTTCATGGCTTAGAAATAATTAATAATATTTAATAAATTGGGGCATACAAGTATGCCCTTTTCTAATAAGGAGGAGATACAAATGTTAACGCCATTAGATATAGAAAATAAAAGATTTGCCAAGCAAATGGTAAATGGATACAATGTAAATGAAGTAGATGACTTTTTAGACGAATTGACACTCGAATATGGAAAACTATATAAAGAAAACGCTGAATTAAAAGAAAAAAGAGAAGAACTAGATAGTGATGTAGGTAAATATAAAAATATAGAAAATACTTTACAAAACACTCTAGTTATGGCTCAAAAAACGGCAGATGAAATAACTGCAGTTGCAAAACAACAAGCTGAACAGATAGTAAAGGATGCTGAATACCAAGCAAAAAATTCAGTAGAAGAATTAAATACACAAATAATGATGAAAGAAAAAGAAATAGAAGAGTTAAAAAAGCAATTTGATGTATATAAAGCAAAAATGGAGTCATTATTAATTTCACAATTAGAGTTATTAAAAGATATAAAAGAAGATTAATATTATTAAAATTTAAACAACTGCATACATAATATGCAGTTGTTTTTTGTTAGATAAATTGTAATTTGTATAATTGTTTTTAAATTAATTTGATTAGTAAAATAGTTTAAATATAATTTTTGAAATAGGAGCTTCGAATCCAAAATTATTATGAAATAATAATTTTTGTGAAGAAGGACGTCTTGAAAAAATTATATTAAACTATTTTACAGTAATAAATAAAATAAACAACAATTTATTTAATTAAAAAAAATCAAAAAATTTACTACAATTCTAAATATTGCCAATTACCTATATTTGTGGTATATTATTAATGATGGCTTTAAATCAAATGTATTTAATAAAAGGAGAAAAAATGTATTTAATAGTAGGACTTGGAAATCCAGAAGAAAAATATTCAAATACAAGGCATAATATGGGTTTTGATGTAATAAACGAATTATCTAAAGAATGTAATATAGAAGTATCAAAATCTAAATTTGATGCTCTTTATGGTATGGGAGAATTAAAAGGAAAAAAAGTAATTTTAGTTAAACCACAAACTTTTATGAATGCAAGTGGAGAAAGCATCATAAAATTTAAGAAATTTTATAAGATTACTAATAAAAATATAATAGTTACTTATGATGATATAGATTTAAATATAGGTGATATAAGATTAAAAGCAAAAGGTGGAGCGGGTACACATAATGGTATGAAATCTGTAATAGAAAATTTAAACACAGTAGACTTTATAAGAGTACGAGTTGGAATAGGAACTCCTAAATATAAAAGCCAAATGATAAACTACGTATTAGAGCAAATTCCAAAGGGAGAAAGGCAGCTATTAGATGAAGCAATAAAAAAAGCAAAAGATGGCATATTAGAGATTTTAGAAAATGGAATAGATATGGCAATGAATAAATTTAATTAAAGGAGATCTAAATGTTAGAAATTATAATAAATAAAGAACCAAATAAAAAAAGTATAATGTTGGTGGAAAATGGTATATTAGTTGAAAAACATGAAGAACACCATGATAGACAGAGATTAGAGGGAAATATATATTGCGGTAAAGTACAAAATGTATTAGAAGGTATGCAATCAGCTTTTATAGATATTGGAGATAAAAGAAACACGTTTATAAGATTAAAAGATTTATTACCAAAGGAAGATGAAGCAAAGAACAATGAAAAATATAAGCTTCCGAATTGTAAAATAAATGAACTCATAAAACAAGATATGAAAATATTAGTACAAGTTAAAAGGGATGGAACAGAAAAGAAAGGTGCAAGAGTTTCAACACATATAAATTTGTCAGGAAGATTTATTGTTTTTATGCCTAACAGCGACTTTATAACAGTATCTCAGAAAATAGAAGATGAAAATGAGAAAAAAAGGCTAATTGATATAGTAAAAACGATATTACCAGAAAATACAGGCGCAATAGTAAGAACTTCAAGTGAGGGAATGAGTAAAGAAAATATAGAAACAGATTTGGAAGAGTTAATAAAAAAATGGAAAAATATAAAAAAACAATATGATGAACATAAATTAAATGGACCAAAACTATTATATGATAACAAAGCTTTACTTAGAAGGACATTGATAGATGTAGTTGATCGCAACTTAAATAAAGTTATAGTAAATGATTTAAAAACATACAAAGATGTAAGTGAAATATTAAAAAGTATGAATATGATGGATAGCATAAAATTAGACTTAAAAGAAAATGAGGATTTATTAAATATGTATTCATTAAGAGAGCAATTAGAAAAAATAGAAAATAGGAAAAATTGGCTTAAATGTGGTGGATTTATAACAATAGATAAAACAGAAGCTCTCACTGCTATAGACGTAAATACTGGGAAATACACAGGAAGTAAAGATTTAGAGCACACTGTATTTAAAGTAAATAAAGAGGCAACTATTGAAATTGCAAAACAATTAAGACTAAGAGATATTGGTGGAATAATAATTATAGATTATATAGATATGCATGATGATGAAAATAAAAATAAAATTGTAGAAATACTTACAAAAGAGTTAAAAAAAGATAGAACAAAATCACAAATACTAGGATTTACTAAATTAAACTTATTGGAAATGACAAGAAAAAATATGTGTAATAACGACGATTTTTAATAATTTGGCAAAAAAGGGGACAGACCCCTTTTTTGCCAAATTAGTGAGTGAGTGTAAGAAAGAGGTAAAAAAGTAAAAATGAAAGTAGGATTCGTATCACTAGGATGTTCTAAAAATTTAATAGATACAGAAATGGCAATAGGATTATTTAAGAAAAATAATTTTAAAATAGTAAATGATGTAGAAGAAGCAGAAATTATAGTAATAAATACATGTGGATTTATAGAATCTGCGAAAGAAGAGGCTATAAATACTATTTTAGAAATGGCAGAGTATAAGAAAAAAGGAAAATGCAAATATTTAATAGCAATGGGATGCTTAGTACAAAGATATATGAAAGAACTAAAAAAAGCTATTCCTGAAGTAGATTTATTTATATCTATTGATGAATATAAAGATTTTTGGAACAAAATTAATGAGTTAATATATGCAAATAATAAAAGTAATAATATTTGTAATGACCTAGATTATAAAGATAGAGTTATAAGTACAGGGGATAAAACAGCATATTTAAAGATTGCAGAAGGATGTAGTAATAGATGTACATATTGTGCTATACCATATATAAGAGGTCCTTATGTAAGTAGACCAATGGAAGATATATTAGAAGAAGCAAAAAAACTAAGTAGTATGGGTATAAAAGAGTTAATTATAATTGCTCAAGATACTACTAGATATGGTGAAGATATATATGGTAAATCAATGCTTAGTGAACTATTGGATAAACTATGCAATATAGATGGATTTAAGTGGATTAGATTTTTATATACTTATCCAGAATGTATAACAGATGAGTTAATAGAAACGGTAAAAAGAAATGATAAAATATGTAATTACTTTGATATACCTGTGCAACATATATCAGATTCAGTTTTAAAAAGAATGAATAGAAAAAGTACAGGAAAACAAATAGAAGACTTAATCATAAAAATAAGAAGAGAAATTCCAGACGTAATTTTAAGAACATCATTAATTGTAGGATTTCCGGGTGAAACAGAGGAAGATTTTAATAAATTATATAATTTTGTAAAAAAAGGATATTTTGGAAAACTTGGAGTTTTTACATATTCAAAGGAAGATGGAACACCAGCAGCAAAATTAAAAGAGCAAGTGCATCATAATACAAAAAAGAAGAGATATAACCAGATAATGGGTATAGCAAAAGAAATATCCAATGAAAATCTTAAGTCATGTATCGGGAATACATATGATGTATTAATAGAAAATATAACATTTGATAATAAATTTTATATAGGAAGAAGTTATATGGATATACCGGAAACAGACGGAACTATAATAATTAAAAATACAAAAAATAATATGGTAGGTAAATTTATAAATTGTAGAATAACACGGAGTAAAAAACTATGACCTAATAGGAGAGATATGTGATGAATGATTTTTTAAATTCAGTTAGAGTAACAAATGAAGATAAAAAACTTACTATGTCAAAATTGCTATCTATAGTAATATATTCTACGACACTTTTATCACTAAATGAAATTTTAGAATTGCCAAGCAATACAGATAATGGATTAAATTCAGATACTTTTGCAGAATTGAGAAAAGAAATAAAATCTAAATTAAACGAAAACGAAATATTAGCAACATATTCTTTAGCTAAAGAAATGAAAATATCAATGTTAAGTTCTAATTACAATAAAAAGCTATTTGAATATTTAGAATGGGATTCATATTCTTTAAATAACGATAAATTACTTAAATTTATAAATGAAGTTGTAAAGGATATAGAAAGTAATAAAAAATCTAATAGAAATGTAAAATGGGCTTTACAAACTAATAAGATATTTTCAAGACTAGAAGGAAAAAATACATATGAAGAAGATGATGAAGATAAATTTAGAGGAAGTTCTGACAATAAAAAAAATGATAGTTTTAATCATGGAGAAACAAGCATAGAAAGCGATAAAATAATAAAACTAAGTGAATATCTAACAAAATAATGAGAAACATGGAATATAAACTAATATTATGATAAAATATGATAAATAAAAATAAATATAATAAAAAATTAAGAATATAATTTAATATACTAATTCTAGGAGAGATATAAAATGGAAGATAATAAAGATAATATAAGTATTAAAAGACATCTAAAATTATTAAGCAAACAATATAGCAATATAGAACAAGTTTCAGAAGAAATAATAAATCTTCAAGCTATACTTAACTTACCTAAAGGAACAGAATTGTTTTTAAGTGATATACATGGAGAATATGGATCATTTTCTCACATATTGAATAATGGATCTGGTATTATAAAAAATAAAATTGAAGATATATTTAGTAATCAAATAACTGAACGCGAAAGAAGTGCACTTGCTACTTTAATATACTATCCGGAAGAAAAATTAGCACTTGTAAAAAAAGAAGTAAGCGATTTAGATGATTGGTATAGTATCACGTTATATAGATTAATAGAAGTAGCAAGAGAAGTAAGCTCAAAATACTCAAGGTCAAAAGTAAGAAAAGCAATGCCAAAGGGGTTTGACTATATAATAGATGAATTGCTACATCTTCAAGGATGTGGACCTGATAAAGAAACTTATTATAAACAAATAATAAAATCAATAGTTGAACTAGATAGAGCAGATGATTTTATAGTTGCGATATCGAATCTAATAAAAAGAATGGCGATAGATCACCTTCATGTGTTAGGGGACATATTTGACCGTGGACCAAGTGCAAAGCTTGTAATGGATACATTAATGAAATTCCATAGCTTGGATATTGAACTTGGAAACCATGATATATTATGGATGGGAGCAGCATGTGGTAATAGAGCTTGTATAGCAAATGTAATAAGAATATGTAGTAGATATGATAATATAGATACATTAGAAGATGGATATGGAATAAATATTAGACCTCTTACAACATTTGCTTTAAATACATATAACAATGATGATTGCGAAAAATTTATGCCAAAAGTTTTTGACTATAATAAATACATAGGAAGTGATGAAGTATCTATAGCTAAATTGCATAAAGCTATATCAATTATACAAATAAAACTAGAGGGCCAAATGGTAAAGAACCATCCAGAGTATGAAATGAATTCTAGATTATTATTAGATAAAATAGACTATAAAAAGGGAACAATAAAAATTGATGGGAAAATATATAAGCTAAATGATACTAACTTCCCTACAATAGATCCAAAAAATCCATATAATCTAACAAGAGAAGAAGAGGAAATAATATCAAGATTAGAGGAATCTTTTAAGAATAGTGAAACTTTAAATAAACATATAGCTTTTCTTTACTCTAAATCTTCAATATATAAATGTTTTAATTCGAATTTATTATTCCATGGTTGCATACCAATGGACAAAAATGGAGAATTTACAAAGGTAGATATATTAGGTAGAACTTTATCAGGAAAAGAATACTTAGATTTTATTGATAAAACTATAAGAAAAGTATATATTGAAAAAGATAATGAGGATAAAAATAAAGATATAAATGACTTAATGTGGTACTTATGGTGTGGGCCAAAATCGCCTTTGTTTGGTAAAGAAAAAGCTGCCACATTTGAAAGATATTTTGTAGTAGATAAAGAAACTCATGAAGAAAAGAAAAATCCATATTTTACTTTAATTGAAAATGAAGAGACTTGTAACAAGATTTTAAGAGAATTTGGTCTAGAAGGAAAAAATTCTCATATAATTAATGGGCATATACCAGTAAAAGAAAAGGATGGAGAAAGCCCGATAAGAGCAAATGGTAAACTATTAGTAATAGATGGTGGATTTGCAAAAAGTTATAGATCACAAACAGGTAGAGCAGGATATACATTAACATATAATTCATATGGATTAATACTTGCAGCTAATGAACCATTTGATTCTAAGGCAGATGCAATTAGAGAAGAGATAGATATAAAATATGATATAATGGTTAATGAAAAAGAAACAGAAAGAAAGAGTGTTGCAGATACAGATGTAGGAAAAGAAATTCAAGAAGAAATAGATGACTTAAAGTTACTACTTAAGGCATATAGAGAAGGAAAAATAAAACAGGCAATTTAAATTTTACTTTATAGAAGGATTATATTTAATAAAAAATAAATAATTGAAAAAAAGGGGAGAAATAAACCCCTTTTTTTCAATTATTAGCAACTAAAATCCTTTCTTTTTAATACTATTATTGCCATACTTAAAGTAGCTGTAGTAATAGCAAGAATTTCTAATAAACTATTTGAACCTGTTTTTGGTGTATCCTCCTTTTTAGGCTTTTCAATAACAGTTTCTTTATACTCTTCACCTTCGAATGGTACATCTCCAATATCGTTACCTAGATATATAATTTTATTGTTTTTATCTGTAACAACTAATTGATTATCATTTACATATACTTTATTAGTACTATTTTCTCTATTTACTATTTCAAATTCCCCTATAGGGTCTTCTGTGTCAATATAAACAACATTATTTTTTTCTGTAGATGATAAACTACCATTCATTATTAAAACTGGATTTGTTTCTCCATCGACAAGACTTGTTCCTCTAGCAATTTCTATACCATTATTAGTACCTTTTCTACCATTGTGTCCTAAATGTAGACTTATAACTTCAACTGTACCAGCATTAGCTAAAACTCCACCATAAGCACAATCTTTAATTTCTACATTATTTAAAACGACATATCCTCCATTATAAGCTTGAACACCATATTTTACGCTGTTACTTAAAATAAGATCCTTTAAAGTTAGTTTTGTTCCTTTACCTGCTGTTAATAAAGTACTGTTTTCTCCACTCTTTTGCCATTCATCAGCATTGGCAGAAATAGTGTGACCATTACCATTAATAGTTATATTTTTGTCAGCTATATCAATTGGAGCCTTTAATACTATATTAGTTGATAAAGAAATAGTATCATTGCTATCTGCCTCCTTAATTGCTTTAACTAAGGTGTTTTCATCACCTGCTGGAATATTTGTAGCCTTAGAACAAATTGGAATCGCAATTAAGGCAAATAATGATAATAAAAATAATAAAAATAATTTTTTGAAAATTTTCATGTTATCCTCCTTTCAAAATTTATATTATTAGAATTTGTTTTTTAAAAATTTTTATACAAATTTTTATTTTTTTTTACATAATTTGATTTTATTTGAGAAATTTAAAAATAAGCTATAAAAAATTAATTATATAAACTAGGTAATATATAAACTTTATATAATTACTTGCTAGTTACAAAAAAAATATATATAATAAATATATAAATTTTGTAGGAGATGAAAAAATGGGATTAGAAGTAAAAAATGTTAAGAAAAATTTTGCTACAAAACTTGCAGTAGATAATCTTTCATTCACAATAGATAAACCAGGAGCATTTGGACTTCTCGGAACAAATGGGGCAGGAAAGACTACTACAATTAGGATGATACTTGGAATTATAAAAAAGGATAGTGGAACTATTCTATGGAATGGAAAAGAAGTTTCAAGGAAACATGTTAATTTTGGCTATTTACCAGAAGAAAGGGGGATATATCCTAAAACAAAAGTATATGACCAATTAATGTATTTTGCAAAATTAAAAGGAATGAAAAAGCAAGAAGCAGATAAAGCTATTAAATATTGGTTAAAAAGATTAGAGTTAGAAGAATATACATATCAAGTGGCAGAAAAATTATCTAAAGGAAATCAACAAAAAGTACAATTTATAACAGCAATTATGCATGACCCAGAGTTAATAGTTTTAGACGAGCCATTTAGTGGACTAGATCCAATAAATACAGAAATATTAAAAAATGTAATCATAGAATTAATTAATAAAGGTAAATATATAATAATGTCTAGTCATCAAATGAATTCAATAGAAGAATTTTGCACAGATTTAGTAATATTAAATAAAGGAAATACAGTACTTCAAGGTAATTTAAACAAAATAAAAAATAGTTATAAATCAAACAAAATAGAAATACAAACTTTAGAAAATATTGATAAAATAATTGAAAAATTAGGGCTAAAAATAATATTTTCAAAAGATAATAATTATGAAATAGAAATAAAAGACGAAGAAGAAGGATATAAATTATATAATTTACTTGCAAAAGATAATGTTAAAGTAAATAAGTTCGAACTTAAAAAACCAAGCTTACATGATATATTTATAGAGAAAGTAGGTGCAGGTAAATGAGAGATTTAATAACAGTCGCAGAATTTACAATAAAAGATATGATACAAAGGAAATCATTTATAATATCAACATTAATTATATTAGTATTAATAGTAGTTGGATTTAATATACCAAATATTATCAGCAAAATAAAAGGAGATAGCGATTGGAACGATAAAATTTTATTAGTTGATAGTGAAAATATATTTGAAGAAAATTTAGAAGCATTAAATACACAAGATATAGGTTATAATTTTATAATACAAAATGAAAAAATAGATGAACAAGAAATAAAAAATAAAATAAATAATGGCGAAATAGACAGCTGTTTAGTATTTACAAAAGCTGATAATGAAGTAGTTATTAATTACTATGTAGAAAGTGCAGTTTCTTATGGAGAAATACCTCAGGAAGTACTTGCATCTTTTGAAAATATTTATAAGAATGTGCAGTTATCTAAGCTTGGCTTAAGTAATGAGCAATTACAAAACTTAAATATGCCATTTAATGTAAATACAATAGAAACAGATGAAAATGCAGCAAGTGGTAATCAATTTATAATAATGATGTTATCTATATTGCTATTCTATGCAATATACTTCTGCGCATATCAAGTTTCAAGCTCAATAACAACAGAAAAAACATCAAAAATAATGGAAACACTTATAACTTCCACAAATCCAAGAACAATAGTATTAGGTAAAACAATAGGAATAGGAATTGTAGGGCTATTGCAAATAATATTAATTATACTAGTAGCGGTTATATCTGCAATAAGTTTCTTGCCAGAAGGAACTCTAGATGGGTTATTTGATATGACAAACATAACACCAATGCTAGGAGTAGTAATTATAATATACTTTATATTTGGATATTTCTTCTATGCATTATTATATGCATTAACAGGATCAACTGTAAGTAAACCAGAAGATATAAATTCTGCAAATGGTCCAATAGCAATTATAGCAGTAGTTGGATTTTATTTAGCATATTTCTCTATGATGAATCCAAGTAGTGATATTAATGTAATTGCATCTGTGCTACCAATATCATCACCATTTAGTATGCCATTTAGAGTAATGATGGGAACAGCAACCATTAGTGAATTAATAGCTTCAATATTTGTATTATTAGTAAGCATACTAGTAGTAGCAAAAATATCAATAAAAATATACTCATCAGCAATACTAAATTATGGAACAAAACTAAGCTTAAAAGATATGATGAAAATATATAAAAATGAAAAGTAGATATATTAAGGTTCTTAATATTAAAAAATCTGCATCATATGGATTGATTTTGGAAGGAAAAACAATAAAAATTGTATCCAAAGAGATTAAATCTTCTGAGTGACTTTACTTAAAGTTATTAATAGAAGAAAAAACACGGGAGTTTATAGACTCTCGTGTTTTTTAAAATAGTAAGTTATAAATTCCATTTGTTAGCATACATACTAAAATTCCACAAACAGTAGGTATAATAAACGAAATGATTGCCCATTTCCAGCGTCCGGTTTCTTTTTTTATGCTAATTAAAGTAGTACTACAAGGAAAGTGCATCAAACTAAATAGCATTACATTTATTGCAGTAAGCAGTGTCCAACCATTGTTTATTAATATATTAGATATACTTGTTAAATCTTCAATTTGAACTAGATTCCCACCAGACATATAGCTCATAAGAATTATTGGAAGTACTATTTCATTTGCAGGAAGTGCTAAAATAAATGCAGTTAAAATGTACCCATCTAATCCCATAAGACTGGCGAAAGGATTTAAGAACTGTGCAATATGATTTAAAATAGATATTCCAGCAATATTTATATTAGCAAATAGCCATATAACAACTCCTGCAGGTGCAGCAACAGCAACCGCTCTACCAAGAACAAACAGTGTTCTATCAAAAATTGAACGCACCAAGACCTTACCAATTTGTGGCATTCTATAAGGAGGAAGTTCTAATACAAAAGATGAAGGAATTCCTTTAAGTATGGTCTTAGATAAAATTTTAGATATAATAAGTGTCATTAAAATACCTATAATTATTACTAAAATTACAGATAAAGTAGATAAAATGGAAGACCAAATACCAAACGTGCTTCTTGCAATAAATATCGAAGAAATAGTAATTAAAAATGGAAATCTTCCATTACAAGGAACAAAGTTATTAGTAAGTATCGCAATTAATCTTTCTCTAGGAGAATCTATAATTCTTGCTCCAACAACTCCGGCAGCATTACAACCAAATCCCATGCACATGGTAGTGACAAAATGGTAGTTTTAAAATATGTTAATAAACGTGGATGCGTGCAAAGTGTTAATATAAAAATTAATGTGTATCTCAGAGTATAAAATTATCCTTATGCAATTAATACAAGTATTTTTGAAAAGAAAAATTTTAATTATGGAAAAAGTATTAGAATATTCAATACTAAAGTTAAATTGTATTTGACAAATATGAACTTTAAGAATATAATATTACCATATAAGGTGAGGAATTTATATGAGATTAGTTACAAATATGTTTAATGAAATAAATAATAGACATCATGTATGGATGAATATCACCCATACATATTAGTCGTGTTTTTAAAATAGATAGACTAAACATGTATGAGTGAAAAAAATCTCATACATGTTTTTTTGTTGAATAGGAAAAATCGAAGATTTTCCTATTCAACAAAAATGCTATAATCGCTATCGCCTTTGAGATTTGCTCCTTATAGTCGCAAACTCAAATCGGCGAGAACAAAGGGCGGTCAAAGACCGCTTTGTTCTGAAAGAGGTGAGTTTATGGATATATCATATAAGATATATAATCCAGCTGGGAATATTACAGCATTAGTTTTAGGAGATGAATATGATTTAAAACAAAAGAAGTTAATAAATAATATGATTATGGAAAAAGAGCCAAAAGTTGAGCAAGTGGGATTTGTATCTAAAAAGTATAAAAGATTAACAATGGCAGGAGGAGAGTTTTGTGGTAATGCAAGTAGATGTGCAACATTATATTATACTGAAAATCAACAAAATATTGAATTAGAGGTAAATAATTACAAAATAAAAGCTGGAGTAGATAAAAAGAATAAAGTCTGGTGTGAAATACCAATAGAGCAATATAAAATTATAAAAATAAATGAAAACATATATAAAGTTATACTAAAAGGCATTACTATACTAGTTGTAGAAAATGCTACAAACTATAAAAATGTTAAACAAGATGCACGAGAATTAATACAGAAATATAATTTAAAAGATGATGCAGTAGGAGTAATGTTTGTAGAAAGAATAAAAAAACATATTAAAATATATCCAATTGTATGGGTAAGAATGATAGATACATTATTTTTCGAAAATGCATGTGGTTCAGGTACGGTAGCAATAAGTATGTTGGAAAGCTGGTTAACACAAAAAACAAATAAATATGCTATAAAACAGCCATCAGGGGATTTTTTAGAAACCGAAATAACTATAAAAAATAATAGTATAGTTAAGGCTATATTAAAAGGGAAGATTACAACAGACAATAAAATAAGAAAAGTTATAATTTAAAGGAGAGTAAAATGAATATGGAAGATTATAAAATTTTAAGTGATTTAATAAAATTTAATACGATACAAGATAAAGAAAATAAAGAAATACTTGATTATATAGAAAATTATTTGTTAAAGTTAAATTTTAAAACAGAGTATAAAGGTAAATATTTAATAATGAGCATAGGAGAAAATCCAAAAGTAGGATTTTTAGGTCATACAGATACAGTGGAATATATAGAAGGTTGGGATAGTAATCCATTTGAATTAACAAAAATAGATAATAGATTATATGGATTAGGTGCTTGCGATATGAAAGGCGGGATTGCAGCAATATTAAATGCAGTTTCAAAAATAGATTTTTCAAAATTAAAATATGGTATGAAATTATATTTTACATATGATGAAGAAATAGGATTTAGTGGGATTTATGATATTGTGAATTCAAAAGAAAAATTTCCAGAAATAATGATATTTGGAGAACCAACAAATAATCAAATATTAGTAGGTAGTAAAGGGTTGTTAGAATATGAATTAAAATTTAAAGGAATAAAAGCACATTCTAGTAATCCTGCAAAAGGAAAGAGTGCAAATCTGAATGCAGTAAAATTTATAATGGAATTAGATAAATTTTATAATGAAAAAATAAAAAAGTACAAGGAGAGTTATTTTGAAATACCATATACAACAATGAATGTTGGAACAATAAATGGTGGAAGTGCAAAAAATTCTGTTTCTGCAAATTGTGAAATCAGTATAGATTTTAGAATTGCTAATAAAAAACACATTAAATTAATAAAAGAAAAAATAGAAATTCTTTCAGAAAAATATGAATGCGAAATAAATTTAATTGAAGAAATAGATCCTTTTATTGATAAAACCGATTTAGTAGATACAATTAAAACAGCTAATTTCATAACAGAGGCAAGCTTTATGCACACTAAAAGCAGAATAATATTAGGTGCCGGACCTATAACAGCACACGAGATGAATGAATACATAACAGAAGAAAGTTATATGAATTTAGTTGAACAATATAAAAAGATAATAGAAAGAATATGCACATTGGGGACGTAAAATATGTGCAAAAATAAATATTGCAAAAGGACAAATGAAATAAAAAAATACCACTTATAAATAGTGGTAAAATAAAAAACAGTTAAATTGCATTAAATATGATGCTATTACATAACACTTACCGAGATAATGGCATACAAAAAAGGATTTACTGTTTAACTATATTAAGTTTAACATTTTTGAATTATAGAGTCAATTAAATTTGCAAAAACAATTGACATTTTGAATAGGTTCAAGTATAATAATTATATAAAGATGAGATACCACAGAGATGTGGCGTATCGCTAAATAAGTATTATTAAGAATACATCTCTAACGACCAGGCAGAGATGTGTTTTTTTCGTTATCTAGTTTTCTTATTGTAACAACTAATGCTACGAATAAGCTAACTGTGACAACGGTTACTATTGCAAGATCAGTTAAAAGTATGTATATATAAAGTAAATAGACTTGTTCTAATAACATACGCATCGCCTCCTCTCTTATGTAGGATAAACGATAGCGCCACACTCTGCTTATCTCATCTTCATCGCATATTATATAAAAGTTTTTAGAAAATGTCAACCAAATGTTCGTAAAAAATGTAAATTTATTCCAAAAAATATAGTACCAAAAAATGTCCAATTTTTAAGAAAAATAAATAAAGAAAATTAGACATTTGGAAAAAATGAAAAACATAGAGTACCAACAGCTTTGAGAATTTGATAAGACATTTTGCCGTGTGGGGGGTAAGGAGGCGATATCAAAAGATATCGAATTCTTATTGAATAGGAAAAATCAGCTTTATTTTTGCACTATATAAGATTTTTCCGTATTCAACAAGGTTAATTTACCTTAATACGTGCAATAATTGCGTAGCAATTTTGCACATGTGGGCGTCGAAATCTTTGATTTCACTAACGCCCAATTTTCTTACCTCTTAAAAATTGAAAAATTTTTAAGATAACGGTAGAAGTTTTCTGTGTAATTTAATGTATATTTATTAGAAGGACTTAAGGCTAGTAATAGTACAAGTTATTCTTAAATAAATATGTATGGGTGATGGCTATTTGGAAGATAGATATATTAAGTTAAAAATAGAATATATTATAAATAAGTTATTATACGAAAAATATGTGATTGATAAAAATTTATATGAGCAAGCTTCAAAAAAAATTGATAGATTATTATTTGAAGAGAATAAAAAGATTTTACTTCACCATTGACTTAAAATATATTGAGTTTATACAATGTAAAAGTATTAATTGTAATAAGGTTTTATAAATTGAAATTTGTAAAATTAAATTTACTGCAAATGTTGTAGGGGTCGCCGCCTTCGGCGACCCGAATACAACAAATAAATTACAATTGCGGGTCGCCCAGGGGTGCGACCCCTACGGATTTGGAAACAATTCTATCCCTACAAACAACAATTTAAAGGATGGTGGTGTATTGACACTATATGAGATGAAACAAGCATTATCAAATGGCAAAACAATATTTGACCTGCCACTTAAAGTTAGTTATTATGCTAGAGTTTCAACTGAAAAGGAAGAGCAAATTAATTCTTTAGAAAATCAAGTTGCCTTTTTTGAAGATTACATTAAAAAGAATACAAATTGGACTTACATTTGTGGCTATGTAGATGAAGGAATAAGTGGAACAACATCATTAAAAAGAGAGAACTTTATGAAGATGATAGAAGATGCAAAAAACAAAAAGTTTGATTTAATTGTTGCAAAAGAAGTTTCCAGATTTTCTCGTGACACAATTGACAGCTTGCTATATACCAGAAAATTATTAGAATATGATGTTTGTGTGTATTTCTTATCAGACAATATTGTTACAGCATCAAATGATGGAGAATTAAGGCTTACAATTATGTCTAGCATGGCACAAGATGAAGTCCGCAAAATATCAGAAAGAACAAAGTTTGGGTTTAAGAGGGCAATAGAAAAGGGAACGGTTTTAGGTACAGATAATATATGGGGTTATAAAAAAGATAAAGGAAGGCTTGTAATAGATGAGAAAGAAGCGGAATTGATTAGAGAAATTTTTGATATGTATGCAAATGATAGTAAAATAGGACTAAAAAAATTATCTTTAGCTCTGAAGCAAAAAGGTTATTACAATCGAAATCGGAAATCCTATTCATCAAAATACTTTAAAAAAGATAATTCAAAATCCAAAATACAAAGGCTATTACACAGGAGGACTTTCAACAGTAGTAGATTATAGAAGTAAAAAGAGAAACTTTAATGAACAATCTAAGTGGAAAGTTTTTAAGGATTATGAAAAAGTACCACCAATTATTTCTGAAGAACTATGGGAAAAAGCAAATCAAAAATTACTTGCTAGAAGTAAATCAGCAAAGATGTATCAAAAACATCAAACAAAGTATCCATTGTCAGGCAAGTTATATTGTGAAAAACACAAATGTGGTTTTGTAAGAAAAATAAGATATTATAAAGATAAAAGAGATGTGACATTTTGGTATTGTTCTGACTTCCATAAAACTGGTAAAAAAAGTTGTATTCCTGCTTGTTTTAAAGAAGAAGAACTTTATGATATTTTGCTATCTGTATTTAAAACTTATGAAGTCTACAAAGAAGAAATTTGTGAAGAACTATTATCATTTTATCAAGATTTATCAAAAACAGAAGAAAACATAGAGAGAGAAAATAAATTACAAATAGAATTAGATGTACTTAGGAAAAGACAAGATAAACTGCTGGATTTAGCACTAGATGGACTTTTAAGCAAAGAAGATTTATCAAGCAAGAAAGTAATTATTGAAAAACAAATTGAGCAAATAAAGCTAAAATTAAAGGGAATAGAAAGTAAGAAAATAAAAGTAGAAGATAAGAAACAGTATAGTAAAATGCTAAAAGAAAATATTACAAAAGAGTTAGATATAACAAAAGAAAATCTAGAAAATTACATAGAAGAATTAC
>CANQVU010000003.1 GCA_947627415.1 uncultured Clostridia bacterium
TTTGTGAAGAAGGACGTCTTGAAAAAATTATATTAAACTATTTTACAGTAATAAATAAAACAAACAACAATTTATTTTCTTTTTCTTTGTTCTAAATAAATAAGTAAAACTGCTATATCTGCTGGTGAAACTCCTGATATTCTAGAGGCTTGTCCTATTGAAATAGGTTTAAATTGATCTAGTTTTTGTCTTGCTTCTAAGCTTATTCCTTTTAAGTTTTTATAATCAATATCTTCTGGTATCATCTTTGTTTCCAATTTTTTAAATTTTTCTACTTGTACTAATTGTAATTTTATATATCCATCATATTTTATTTGTATTTCTACTTGTTCAGCTTCCTGTCTTGTTAGCTTTGGTCTTTCTTTATCTAATTTTTCTAATATTTTATATGAAAGCTCGCTTCTTTTCACTAACTCTATTAGTTTAATTCCATGTTTTATAGGTGTTGATCCATTTTCTTTTAAAAATTTATTTACTTCTTCAGTTGGCTTTATATTTACTGTTTTTAATCTTTCGATTTCCTTTTTTACATTATCTTTTTTTTCTAGAAAGGCTTTATATCTTTCATCTGATATTAATCCAACTTCATACCCAATAGGTGTTAATCTTAAATCTGCATTATCTTGTCTTAATAATAATCTATATTCAGCTCTAGAGGTCATCATTCTGTATGGTTCATTAGTTCCTTTTGTAACAATATCATCAATTAAAACACCAATATATGCATCTGATCTATGTAATATCACCGGTTCCTTTCCCTCTATTTGAAGACTTGCATTAATTCCTGCAATTATACCTTGGGCTGCTGCCTCCTCATATCCAGAAGTTCCATTTATTTGACCTGCCATAAACATTCCTTTTATATTCTTTAACTCTAAAGATAATTTTAATTGAGAGGGGTCTATACAATCATATTCAATTGCGTATGCTGGTCTTGTAAACTCAACATTTTCTAGCCCAGGAATTGTTCTATACATTGCAATTTGTACATCTTCTGGAAGTGATGAGCTCATTCCTTGTACATACATTTCTTCTGTATTTTCTCCCATTGGTTCTATAAATATCTGATGTCTCTCTTTATCACTAAATCTTACTACTTTATCTTCTATAGAAGGACAATATCTTGGTCCAGTTCCTTCTATTTGTCCTGCATATAAAGGAGATCTATGTAAGTTTTTTCTTATTATTTCATGCGTTTTTTCATTTGTATATGTTAAATAACAAGGAACTTGGTCAATTTGTCTTGCCTCATTTTCAAATGAAAATGGCACTATATCCTTATCTCCTTCTTGTATTTCCATTTTAGAAAAGTCTATTGTTCTTTTGTTTACTCTAGCTGGAGTCCCTGTCTTAAATCTAACAAGATTTATTCCTAATTTTTTTAAGGCATCAGATAGTCTATTTGCGGGAAACACACCGTCTGGCCCACTTTCGTAATTTACTTCTCCTATATATATTTTCCCTTTTAAATAAGTTCCTGTAGCAATTATAACTGCCTTAACGTTATATATAGCACCTATATTAGTTTCAACAGCCTTTACCTCTCCATTTTCAACTTTTATATCAACTATTTCTGCTTGTTTTATTGACAAGTTTTCTTGTTTTTCTAATGTATGCTTCATTTCTTGCTGATACTTCTTTCTATCTGCCTGTGCCCTTAAAGAATATACCGCTGGTCCCTTTGATGTATTAAGCATCCTTGATTGTATAAACGTTTTGTCTATATTCTTCCCCATTTCTCCGCCTAAAGCGTCAATTTCTCTTACTAGATGGCCTTTAGATGTTCCTCCAATATTAGGATTACATGGCATATTTGCAATACATTCTAAACTTATAGAAAAAAGTAATGTTTTATGACCCTTTCTACTACATGCAAGTGCGGCTTCACAGCCTGCATGTCCTGCTCCAATTACTGCTACATCATAATCTCCTGCATTATAACTCATTTGTTATCCCTTCTCACTTTCCTAAACAGAATTTTGAAAAAATTCCTTTTATTACATCTTCACTAACATTCTCTCCTGTTATTTTTCCTAAGTCTTGTAAAACTTCCTTTATATTAATTGATATTATATCTACTGGCATACTGCATTCCAATGCATTTTGCGCATCTTTTAAATGTTTTAAAGCATCTTCTATCAATTCTTTATGTCTTATATTTGTTATCATAACTTCATTGTCTGGGATTATTTGTTCTAATCCAAACATTATATCAAGTTCATCATATAAATCGCTTAAATTTGATTCTGAAGTCAAAGATATTTTTAAAACCTTTTTATTTGCTTCTATCACTTCTTTACATTTTTCTAAATTATTCTCTTGTAAGTCAATCTTATTTAATAAAATTATAGCTTTTTTATTTTTAATAAATTTTAAAATTTCTTTATCCTCTTTATTTAATGGTTTAGAATTATCAAACATTGCTATAATTAAATCACTATCTTCAGCTACTCTTTTAGATTTATTTATTCCGTATTATCTCTACTTCATTATCTGCATCTCTTATTCCTGCAGTATCAATAATCTTAAAAGGAATTCCCTTTATACTTACATATTCCTCTATAGTGTCTCTTGTTGTCCCTTCTATTTCTGTAACAATTGCTCTATCCTCATTTAATATTCTATTTAATAAAGATGATTTTCCACTATTTGGTCTTCCTATAATTGCTACTTTTATTCCTTCTTTTACTATCTTGCCATTTTCAAAGGTTTTATATAAATTGTTTATATTATTTTCTATCTCTTTTAAACTTTTTTTAGCATTTTCTTCTGTTACTTCTTCAACATCATATTCTGGATAGTCTATTGATGCTTCAATTTGAACAAGTAAATCTAGTATTTGTTTCTTTATATTTCCAATAGATTTAGAAAGGTTTCCTTCTAATTGATTCATAGATGCTCTTAATTCTTTATCTGTTTTTGCATTTATAATATCAATAATTGATTCAACCTGACTTAAATCAATTCTACCATTTAAAAAAGCAAGCTTTGTAAATTCGCCCGGCTCAGCAAGTCTTGCACCATTTTTTAAACATAATTCTAATATTTTTTTTACAACGACAATCCCACCATGTGAACTTATTTCACACATATTCTCCGTTGTGTAACTCTTAGGTTTTTTAAAATATGAAACTAAAACTTCATCAACATTTTTATTTGTTTCAGAATCTATTATATTTCCATATTTTATCGTATAACCTCTTATATTCTCTATCTCTTTAGGATTTTTTGCTTTAAATATTTTTTCCAATACCTTAAAACATTCTTCTCCACTCATCCTAACTATACCTATTCCACCAATACCTGGTGCAGTTGATATTGCTGCTATTGTTGACATTTTTTACTCCTTTTAATAAAGCAGGGAAATCCATCCTCCCTGCCTTTAAAATATTACTTTAATCTTATTACAACTTTCCTATATGGTTCTTCACCTTTGCTAAATGTCTCTACTTTGCTATGTGTTTGTAGTTTTGTATGAATTATTTTTCTCTCATATGCTGTCATCGGTTCTAGCGTAACATCTTTTCCTGTTCTAACAACAGTTCTTGCTATTTTTTCAGCTAAATCTTCTAGTGTTTTTACTCTTTTCTCTCTATATCCTGCTATGTCCAAATATACCCTTATTTTTGCTGTACTTTTTTTATTTGCAATTGAAGTTAATATAGTTTGAAAAGCATTTATGTTTTCTCCTCTATATCCTATTAAATAATTTACATCTTTTCCTTCAATATCTACGTATACCTCATATTCTTTTACTTCTGTTTTATATGTTATTCCTTCTTTTAAAAATTTATTTAAAAAATTGTTTATTTGTTCTACCGCTATTTTTATTTCTTCTTCATTTTTGTTTATTTTTCTTTCTACTTTTTCTTTATTATTATTAATTTCTGTCTTTGTTTCTTTCTTTTCTTTTACGGTTAATTCTACTTTAACAACTCGTGGAGCAAGGATATTATAAAAGCTTCTTTTTTCTTCTTCCATAACTTTTACTTCTACCATATCTTTTGATACTTTTAATTCTTTTAATCCATTTTCAATAGCTTCATTTGTTGTTTTTCCTTGTGAAATTATTTTTTTAGCCATTTTGCTCCTCCTTATCTGACTCTAAAAATTTATTTATTATTAATCTTTCAGCAATCATTAATATATTATTAACTAACCAATATAATGCAAGTCCAAGTGGTGCAATTAATGAAATACTAACAGACATTATTGGCATAAACCAAGACATGCTTTTATTCATTTGAGCTGTCATATCTTGTGCATCAAGTTCTTTATCTTTATTTTCTTCCTTTTTTATTTCAATTATTTCTTCCTTCTTAGTATTTGTTGATGTCATTTTTGTTGTTAATCTCATAGAAATCATAGTTGTTAATACATATAATATAGGAATTATATATACTTCCCATTCTTGCCAATTTTCTTGAGGAATGTTACTTAAATCTAGTCCAAAAAAATTCATATTTATATATAAAGGATCTTCTTGATTCTTATGAGAATTAACATATTTTAATATACTTATTTGTGGGTAATTTCTACTAACACTATTTTCTCCAACTTCTTGTTTCATCTCTATTACATAATTATTTATAGTGTCTGCATCTATTTTTTTCATATATGTAAGAGGACTTCTTACTAACCCAAACATCGCAAACAATAATATTATTTGAATTATAGAAGTTAAGCATCCACTAAAAGGACTTAAATTTTCCCTTTTATATAAATCCATCATCTCTTGATTCATTTTCATTTGATCATTTTTATATTTTTCTTGAAGTTCTTTTATTTTTTCTTGAATTTTAGCTGTTTTTTTCATTGTCTTTTGCTGTTTTATAGATAATGGTAATAACACTATTTTTAGTAAAATTGAAAATATTATTATTGCTAAACCATAATTTTTTACTAATTCATATATAAAATTTAAAATATATCCAAATAAAGTAGAAATAAAACTCATAAAAACCTCCATTTAAGTTATTTTACAGGATCATATCCTCCTTTTGAAAAAGGATTACATTTTAAAATTCTTTTTATTCCTAAAAATAATCCTTTAATAACTCCATATTTTATAATTGCTTGTTTCATATATTCTGAACAAGTTGGATAAAATTTGCATTTTATCCCTTTACTCTGTAAAAAAAGAGAAATATGTTTTTGATATTTTTCAATTAAATATATTAATGCTTTTTTCATATATCCCCTTGTTCTTCTAGAATATTTGCCTTTTTAAAAATGTCTTTCATATCTTTGTTAATAACATTAAAGTCAACTTCATGCTTGTCCAAATTCTTATTCCAAATTATAACCAGACTATTCCCTACTTTAATGTTTTTTTCTAATAAGCGATAATTTTCTCTAATTATTCTTTTTATTTTATTTCTATAAACGCTGTTTCCTGCTTTTTTACTTACTGCTATTCCTAATAAATTGATTTTTTTATCATTTTTTAAAATAAATATTTCTATTTGCCTTCCTCCGCAAGCGTTTTCCTTTTTTTAAAACTATTTTAAATTCATAATTTTTTTTTAGCATTTTTGTTTTTTTCAATTTTATCACTCATTTATTAAAATTTAATATTTCACTAAGCAGATATTTTTTTTCTTCCTTTTGCACGTCTTGCCTTTAAAACATTTCTTCCTGCTCTTGTTTTCATTCTTTTCATAAATCCATGCTCTTTTTTATCTTGTCTTTTTTTTGGTTGATATGTTCTTTTCATTACTTAAAGCACCTCCTAATTAAAATCATAAGTATCAAGATTATATATCAAAATAGTGGTAAATGTCAATATTTTTTAACAATTTATAATATTTTTAAAATAATTGTTGATAATTCATTTTTTTTTTGATATTATTAGTTGGAAACGATAGGGATTTACGGCTTTGCGCGTTTTTTTATCTCTAGTTGTTGATAATTTATTTACTTGTTTTTGCTTATTTTAAGCTAATTTTATCAACATCTGTGGATTATTTTGTGGATAACTTTAAGATTTTAAATTGCTTGAATGGAGGTCTTTATAGAAAATGGATTTAAATATAGAACAAGTTTTAATTGAAGCAAAAGAACTATTAAAAGACGAAATGTCTCAAATATCTCACAAAACATGGATAGAACCTTTAAAAATAGCTAGTATTGTTGATAATAATGTAACTTTAATTTCTGAAGATTCTTTTAAAAGAGATATGGCTGATACAAAATTTCATGATTTAATAATGAATACTTTTTCAGTAATTTTACAAAAGAATTGTACTCTTTCTATAATTTGTGAAAATGAGATTTCAAAAGTAGAAGAACAATCAGAAATTAAAAATATTTCAAATAATAACCAATATTTTAATACTTCATTAAATCCTAAATATAATTTTAGTACATTTGTAGTAGGTGATAATAATAGATTTGCACATGCAGCATCTCTTGCTGTTGCTGAAGCACCAGCATCTGCTTATAATCCTTTATTCCTATATGGAGGAGTAGGTCTTGGAAAAACTCATTTAATGCATGCAATAGGAAATGAAGTATTAGTAAATAATAGAAACTCTAAAGTTTTATATGTAACATCTGAAAGTTTTACTAATGAATTTATAAATGCATTAAAATGTGCTAGTATGGAAAAATTTAGACAAAAATATAGGAATATTGATGTTTTATTAATAGATGATATTCAGTTTATAGCTGGAAAAAAACAATTGCAAGAAGAGTTTTTTCATACTTTTAATACTTTACACGAGAGTGGAAAACAAATAGTTATTTCTAGTGATAGACCACCAAGGGATATTCCTTTGTTAGAAGATAGATTAAAATCTAGATTTGAATGGGGCCTTTTAGCTGATGTTTCAATGGCAGACTATGAAACTCGTTTAGCAATTCTTAGAAAGAAAAAAGATGAAAATCATTCTATTATAGATGATGAAATTTTGTCTGATATAGCTGCAAAAATAGATTCTAATATTAGAGAATTAGAAAGTGTCTTTAATAAATTAGTTGCACAATCTTCTTTAACTCATACACCAATTACAATGGAAATGGCAGAAAAAGCAATTAATGTAATTATAATGCAAAAAGCCTCTGTTATTTCTATCGAATATATTCAAGAAATGGTTTGCAAATATTTTAACATAACTATGAAAGATTTAAAAAGTTCACAAAGATCAAACGATATAGCTTTTCCGAGACAAGTAGGTATGTATCTTTGTAGAATATTAACAAATGAATCTTATCCGAAAATAGGAGAAGCTTTTGGAAAAAGAGATCATACAACAGTTATGCATGGATATAAAAAAATAGAACAAGAGATAAAACAAAATCCAGAATCAAATACAAAATTAATTGTGGATAGTGTGAAAAAAATTATATTATCAAAAGAATAATTGATATATAAATTAAAAATTATATTTTATAAAATTTATGTTTGCAAAACATCTTTTTTATAATAACTTTTCTTTTTCTTCTTACGGAAGAGCAAGAAAGGTTATCCATAAGTACCTGTTTAAAACTATAAAAAAACTGTTAATTATTAAAAATTATATAAAATTATTTTAAATTGTGAATAATTATTTTACTTATACACATATTTATTAACTGGATTTTTTCTACGGATATAGATTAAATTTTTAGTTTTACACATTATTCACAAGACATACTAATAATACTACTAATATTTATTTATTATATAAAAATAAAGGAGCAAAAAATATGAAAATTATTTGTGAAAAAGAAAAATTATTAAAAGGAATTAATTCTGTTGTTAGGGGAGTACCTACAAGAACAACAATGCCTATATTAGAAGGTATACTTATTCAAACAAATGATAATGAATTAAAGTTAACTTCTTATGATTTAGAATTAGGAATAGAATATACAATGGAATGCGAAGTACAAGAAGAAGGTAATACTGTTGTAAATAGTATAATGTTTAGTGAAATAATAAGAAAATTACCAGATACAGATATTAGTATAGAACTAAATGAGAATAATTTATTAGTAATTGAATGTGAAGGTTCTTTATATAAATTATCAACAATGAATCCAGATGAATTTCCAGAGTTACCAAAAATAATAGTTGAAAATTCTATTGAAACAGAACAAACAGTTTTAAAGAATATGATAAGAAAGACAATATTTGCTGTAAGTATAGAAGAAAACAGACCAATATTTACAGGATGTCTTTTTGAAGTAGTAAATAATAGTTTGAATGTTGTTGCAATAGATGGATTTAGAATGGGATGGGTAAGTAATAAGTTAAGTAATTCAACTAATAATTTTAAAGCGGTTATTCCAGGTAAAACGTTAAATGAAGTAAATAAAATAATATTAGATTCATTTGACAGTATAAAAATTGGTGTCTCAAAAAACCAAGCAATCTTTGAAATGGAAAATTGTAAAATAGTAACAAGATTATTAGACGGAGAATTTTTAAATTATTCAAGTGTAATTCCAAATAATTGGGAAACTAGAATAAGAGTAAATAAAAATTCGATTCAAAATTGTTTTGAGAGAGTGAGTTTAATTTCATCATCTAGTATTGAAAAAGAAAGAAAATATCCAGTAAAAATATCTATAGATGTAGGAAAAGTAGTTATTTCTTGTACAAATCAAACGGGTGATGCAAAGGAAGAAATATATACAGAAACAGAGGGAAAAGAATTAGAAATAGGAGTTAATCCAAAATATTTCTTAGATGCTTTAAAAGCAATAGATGATGAAGAAATATTTGTATCATTCGGAACTAATATTTCTCCTTGTGTTATAAAACCAATAGATAAATCATCAAAAGATTATACATATATGATTTTACCAATTAGAATGAAAGAAGATTAATATGTATATAAATAAAATTAAATTAAAAAATTTTAGAAATTATGAAGAAGAAAAAATTGAATTTGACAAAAATGTAAATATAATATATGGTGATAATGCTCAAGGAAAAACAAATATATTGGAATCTATATTTATATGTAGCTTGGGAAAATCTTTTAGAACAAATAAAGAAAAAGAGTTAATAAATAAAGAAAAAGAATATGCAAAAATAGAAATGGTAAGTACTAAAGAAGATAGAGATATAAAAATAAATTTTGAAATAAAAGAAAAAAAGAAGTTTAATATAAATGGAATTCCAGCAAAAAGGACAAGCGATATTTTAGGAAAAAACTATATTGTTTTATTTACACCAGAAGACATAACAATATTAAAAAATGAACCTAGTAAAAGAAGAAGATTTTTAAATATAATGATTAGTCAATTAAGACCAATGTATGTTCATTTATTAAATCAATATAATAAGACAATAGAACAAAGAAATATATATTTAAAGCAAATAAAATATGAATCAAAACCTATAGATAATTTAAGTATATGGGATGAGCAAATAGTAGAAATTGGGAAAAAAATATATGAGTATAGAAAAGAATTTATAGAAAAAATAAATGAGAAAATTTTGGATATTCATTTAAAAACTACTGAAAATAAAGAAAAAATAAAAATAAAATATATATCAAATATACGGAAATAATTATTTAGGAAATTTGAAAAAAAATATAAATAGTGATATACAAAAAGGGTACACTCAAATTGGAATACATAGAGATGATTTTGAAGTTTATATAAATGACAATCCGATTTCAATATATGGGTCGCAAGGACAAAAAAGGACAACTATTATTTCTTTAAAACTTGCAGAAGCAAAAGTGATATATGATGAAATAGGGGAAAGACCAGTAATACTTTTAGATGATTTTATGTCAGAATTAGATAAAAAAAGGATACAAGGATTATTAGAAAATATAAAGGAAAATCAAGTTATAATAACATGTACAGATAGTTTTAAAATAAATAATTCAAAATATAAATTATATAAAGTTACAAATGCAAAAATAGAATGCATTTAAAAAGGAGAGTAAAACAAATGGAAAAATTTGAACATGAGTATAAGGCAGATCAAATTCAAGTATTAGAAGGATTAGAAGCAGTTAGAAAAAGACCAGGAATGTATATAGGAAGTGTATCTGCAAGAGGACTTCATCATTTAGTATATGAAATTGTAGATAATAGTGTAGATGAGGCATTAGCTGGATATTGTAAAAATATACATGTTACTATAGAGAAAGGAAATATAGTAAGAGTAGAAGATGATGGTAGAGGAATACCAGTAGATATACATCCAAAAACAAAGATATCTGCAGCAGAAACTGTTTATACAGTGTTGCATGCAGGGGGAAAATTTGGTGGAGATAGTGGATACAAGGTGTCTGGAGGGCTCCATGGTGTTGGTTCATCAGTAGTAAATGCATTATCTACATGGACAGAAGTTACTATTCAAAGAGATGGAGGAATATTCCAAATGTCTTTTGAAAGAGGAAAAACTGTAAAGCATCTTGAAAAAATAGGTGATTCTAAAAAAACGGGAACTACTGTTAGATTTTTAGCAGATGATACAATTTTTGAAACATTAGAATATGATTATACAGTATTAGAAAATAGATTAAGAGAAACCGCTTTTTTAACAAAAGGACTAAGAATTACATTGACAGATGAAAGAGAAGAGACTCCTAAAAAGGCAGATTTTTGCTATGAAGGTGGATTGATTTCATTTGTTGAATATTTAAATAAAAATAAAGAAAAATTACATGCAAAACCAATATATATTGAAAAAAATGGAGAAATACCAGTAGAAATATCTATACAATATACTTCGAGTTATTCAGAAAATATATATTCATTTGTAAATAATATTAATACAATAGAAGGAGGAACACATCTAGAAGGGTTTAAAAGGTCTCTTACGAAAGTATTTAATGATTATGCAAGAAATCACAATATTTTAAAAGAAAAAGATTCAAATCTTCAAGGAGAAGATATAAGAGAAGGAATAACAGCAATAATATCAGTAAAAGTAAAAGAACCTCAATTTGAAGGACAAACTAAAACAAAACTTGGAAATAGCGAAGTAACAGGAGCTGTTCAGGGGGTTATGAATGAATATTTAGCAACATTTTTAGAAGAAAATCCTGCTGTTGCAAAAGCAATATTGGATAAATGTATTAGTGCTTCAAGAGCAAGAGAGGCAGCAAGAAAAGCAAGAGAATTAGTTAGAAGAAAGAATGTATTAGAAAGCACAACTCTTCCAGGAAAACTAGCAGATTGTAGTAGCAATAAACCTGAAGAATGCGAAGTTTATATAGTTGAGGGAGATTCAGCAGGAGGAAGTGCAAAACAAGGAAGAGATAGAAGATTTCAGGCAATACTTCCTCTTTGGGGAAAAATGTTAAATGTTGAGAAAGCAAGGGCAGACAAAATATATAATAATGATAAATTACAACCAGTAATACTTGCAGTTGGAGCAGGAATTGGATCAGATTTTGACATTACTAAAATAAGATATGGTAAAGTAATTATAATGGCAGATGCTGATGTTGATGGTGCGCATATTAGAACATTATTACTAACATTTTTCTTTAGATATATGAGACCACTTGTTGAAAATGGAAATGTATTTTTGGCACAACCACCATTATATAAATTATCTAAAAAAGGAATGAAGGACATTTACTGCTATACAGATAATGATTTAGCAGAACAATATAAAATTCTAGAAGAAAAAGGAATTCAAAGGGATCAATTAGCACTTCAAAGATATAAAGGTTTAGGAGAAATGAATCCAGAACAATTATGGGAAACTACAATGAACCCTGAGAATAGAATATTAGTTCAAGTAACGATGGAAGATGCAATGAAGGCAGATGAAACAATATCTTTACTTATGGGAGATGAAGTAGAACCAAGAAGAAATTTTATAGTAGAAAATGCAAAAGATGTTAAAAACTTAGATGTATAGGAGATACAAATGAAACAAACGAGGATCTTAATAATAGTCATAGCAATTCTTTTAATAATACTTGGAATAAAAATTTCAGGAGTAAAAATGTTTAAACAAAAAGATGAAGTAACACTAGAACAAATTAAAGAGCTTATTGCTAAATCTGAAAACATCACTAATTATTATTGTGAAAGTGAAGGAGATGCAAATGCTTTATTTAAAAGTATTAAAAGAAGAGATAATATAAAAGTTGAAGAACCTTCAGAAACAAGTTCAAATAATAATATAGAATATATATGGATTAATGATGATGAAAACAAGGTAATAGTTGTAGGTAATGCATATCATAAAGATTATCCAAATAAAAAAATAGCAATAGTCGAATATACAGATTCATATAAAGGGAACTATTATCCACGAATTTTATTTAATTCAATATTAAAAGGACTGAAAAAATTTGAATATAAAAAAGAAGAAAATTATAATGGATATAATTGTATAGTAGTAAATTTTAAAGATGAAGAAAATAATAAAGTTGAATTATGGATAGATAAAGAATATGGATTTATAATGAGAGAAATTGTTGAAAAAAATGGAGAAAAAACCGCAGATTCAAAGTTTAATTATAAATTTAATTGTATAACAGAAGATGATGTAAAAGAACCTGATTTGTCAAATTATGCAATAGAAGGATCAATGTTTAATAAATAACTAATAGCTCGGAATTACCCCGAGCTATTATCCATAAAGCCCATATTAATCTTCAGCTCAAATTAAAATATATAGTTTTTTCACCTAATATATATTGCTATATAAATAAGCGATAAACCACATATTTTAATCACCTGCTCGACTATAAAAACACCAAAAGAAACTGTATTCATCCACAAGGGACTAAAAACAATCCCTTTCTAATATTCCTAAAGAAAATAGAAATCTTATAAATATTAGATCTAGATATTAATATAATCTTACCCCAACTATAATGCCTATAATTTGACCATATATAAAGATAAAAAAATAAGAATATAGCCTACATACAAACATTATAATCTATGGCTCCGAAATAATATAATCCAAAAGACCATATTACATCTTTGCTCGAACAAATAAAAACCAATAAAATAAAAAAGATCTCTATTTGCTCTTAGTTCAACTAATATAAACCTTATGTTATTATTATGTTCAAAAAATGATTTAAAATTCTGGAAAATTTAATCAAAAAAATTGTTGTTTGTTTTATTTATTACTGTAAAATAGTTTAATATAATTTTTTCAAGACGTCCTTCTTCACAAAAATTATTATTTCATAATAATTTTGGATTCGAAGCTCCTATTTCAAAAATTATATTTAAACTATTTTACTAATCAAATTAATTTAAAAAAAATTATACAAATTACAATTTGTCGAAAGAAGTCAATGAAAAAGAATTGACATTTGTTGAAAAAAATTGTAACATTATAAAAAAGAAAGGAGGAAAATAAAATAAAAAAAATCAGTTCTGTTCAGAATTGGTTGCCATTTGAAGAAATATTAGATAATGGTATAATAAAATTAAAAGATAATTCCTATGTAAAAATTATAAAAGTTATACCGATAAATTTTAATCTTAAATCTAATTTAGAAAAAGAGGCAATTTTAAATTCTTATAAAATTTTTTTAAAAACATGTAATTTTGATATTCAAATTTTAATTCAAAGTAATAAAGAAGATTTATCTAAACATATTTCCAAAGTTAAAGAGAAAACAAAAGACGAAAAAGAAAATATAAAATTATTATCTGATAATTATATTAAATTTATTCAAGAGATGAATATAGATAAAAAATCATCTTCTAAAAATTTTTATATTCTAGTTAAAGAATTCCAAGAAAATAAAAAACAAAAAAATAACTATAATGCAGAAAAAATTATTTTTGATAAATTAAAAGATAAATATTTTAACATTAAAGAGTGTTTATCAAGATGTGGAAATATAGTAATAGATATTTCAGAAAAAAATCAAGTAGAAAAAATATTATATTCTTTTTTTAATTCAAGAAAAAATTTAATTGAAATGTGAAAAGTGGGATGTAAAATGATAAAAATTAAATTAAAAAAAAACGAAAAAAATTTAAAGAAAATTGACGGAGAGTTTTGTATAAAAGATAAAATATCTCCTGCATATATCAATTTAAGCAATCCAAAATTTATTGAAATTGATAATATGTATTATTCAGGAGTAATAATTGTTAATTATTATAGAGAATATAATGAATTAATTTTAAAAAAAATATTAGATTCAAACTTAAATATGAATATTTCAATTTTTTATGAAAAACAAGACCCATATAAAGCAATTAGAAATTTAACATATCATATAGCAAACGTAGGAGTAGATTTAAAAGAAAGTAATCAAAATAGGCAAGATATTGATATTGCTGCATTTACATATAATGATGCAAAATATATTAGAAGAGAAATACAAGTAAATAACGAAGATATATATTTTTTGTATATTTATTTAAATGTGTTTTCTGAAGATATAAGTAAACAAGAATATTTAATAAATAAAATAGAAGGAATTTTACAAAGTATGCGGACTTCAAACGAGAAGAGCTAATTTTAGGCAAGAGCAAGTATTTCTATCTTGCCTTCCAATAATGGAAAATAATAATGATATTAAATTTGCATCGAGAAGAAATGTTTTAACTAGTGGACTTGTTTCTACATATCCATTTATATCTTCTAGCATTTTTGATGAAGAAGGAATTTTCTGTGGGACCAATATTTATAATAATTCTTTAATATTTATAGATAGATATAATCAGGACAAATATAAAAATGCAAATATGTGCATTTTTGGTACAAGTGGCTCTCGGAAAATCTTTTTATACAAAATTAATGATTTTAAGATATAGACTTTTAAATATAGAACAATATGTTATTGATCCTGAAAGAGAATATGAAAAACTTGCTAAGAATTTAAATGGAACAATATTAAAAATAGGACCAAATTCAAATACATATATAAATATATTAGATATTAGAAAAGAATCCATAGAAGATGGCAAAGGATATTTGGCAACTAAAATTGCAAAACTAATAGGATTTTTTAATTTAATATTTGGAGAAATGAATGAAGAAGAAAAGGCTATACTAGAAGAAAAAATAATAAAATGCTATGAAAAGAAGAATATAACATTTGATGATAATAGTCTATTAAAAACAGAAGAAAATAAAGTTAGTATAGAACCAGTTTTTAAAGATAGTACAGATATGCCATTACTTGAAGATTTATTTAATATTTTAGGAGAAGATAAAATTACTAAAAAAATGCAAATAAAACTAATTCCATTTGTTAAAGGTTCTCTTAATTTTTTTAATAATTATACAAATATTGAATTAAGTAACAAATTAATTATAGCAGATGTTTATGATTTAGGAGAAGAAAATTTAAAATATGGTATGTATTTATTTATTGATTTATTTTGGGACAAAATTAAAAATAATAGAGAAATAAAAAAAGCAATTTATTTAGATGAGGTATGGAGATTAATAGGAGTTACATCTAATAAAGATGTAGCAAGCTTTATTTATAGGATATTTAAAACTATTAGAAAATATGGAGGAAGTAGTATAGCAATAACACAAGATATTTCTGATTTATTTAGTTTAGATGAAGGTACATATGGAAAAAGTATTTTAAATAATTCGAGCAATAAAATATTTTTTGCTCTAGAAGAAGAAAATATTAGAATTTTAAGTAAATATACTAATTTGTCTGAAAAAGAAAAAATAGAAATAAAATCTCTAAAAAGAGGAGAATGCTTAATGTTTGTTGGTGAAGAACATATTTTGAGTAAAATAGATGTTGCAGATTTTGAAAAAGAAATAATAGTTTAAATTTAAAAGGAGAAAGATATGAAAATAATAACAGCACTAGAAAATCCAAAAACAAATGAAAAATTAAAAAAAGAAACAAATTTTGAGGTAATAGGAAATGATATTCAATATCAAGAAGGAGTAATAGAAATTTTAGAAAAAAATCCAGAAATTAATTTAATAATAATAAGTGAATTATTATCAGGTCAAATTGGGTTTAAAAGATTAATTGAAAAAATAAAATTAATTAATAAAAATATAGAAATAATAGCAATATTAAAAAATGAGAATGAAGAAACAAAAAATTATTTAATATCAAAAGGTGTTTTTAATATTTTTTATAATAATAAAATAACAAATAATGAATTAATAAATAAAATAAATAAAATTAATTCAGATATAAAAGAAAATGAAATTAATGAAGAAATAAAAAATCTTAAAAAAATAATTTTAGAAAAAAACAATAAAAAAATATTAAAAGAAAATAAAATTAATAAAATATTTTTAAAGATAAAAAATAAAATAAAAAACAAAATAAATTTAAAAAATAATATTAATAAAATAGATAAAAATAAAATAATTAGCATAGTTGGAACAAATGGGATTGGAAAGAGTATTTTTTCTTCGATATTAGCAAAAACAATAAAAAACAAAAAAATACTTTTGATAGATTTTGATATATTTAATCAAAGCATTAATTCAATATTTAATGTAAAAAGAATTAGCGAAAGAAAATCAATAACAAATAATAATATAAATAATTTAATAATTAAAATAAATAAAAATATTAATTTATTATGTGCTACAGATATTTTATTTGATGGAGAAAATAGAATAGAAAAAAATAAAATAAAAAATATACTAGAGGATTTTTTAGGTGAATACGAGTTAATAATAATTGACACAACTTCGGAATGTTTTTTTGATTATACAAAAGAAATATTAGAAAGATCAGATATAATAATTTTTTTAGCAGGGGCAAATTTAACTGAATTAAAAAAGAGTAAAAATTTATTAGATATATATATTAACAAATGGAAAATAGATAGACAAAAAATAAATATTTTGTTTAATAAAGATGACATTAATTCAATAGATAATAAAATATTAAAAATTTTATTTTCAGATTTTAATATTCTAGGAAAAATTAAATTAAACAATAAGTTTAATTTAATAATTAATAATAATTTAAAAGTAATTAATAAAAAAATAAAAAAGGAATTTGAAAAAATAATAAAAAAATTGCATTTGGAGGAGGAAAAAGATGAGTAATGAAATAGCACTTGAAAATGATTTAAATTTAGAGGAAAGTAAATCTAATAGCGTTACATATGAGGAACAAAAAGGATTTCTAGAAACTAATTTGGGACAAGTTATAAATGGAGGAATAAATCTAGGATTAAAAGCAATACTACCAGATTTTTTAGAAGATCAAATTATAGAAATAAAAGACAGTATAATTACTGATGGATTTTCAGCAGGAATAAAAACAGCAATAGACAATGTTGTCGATATGGGGAAAAGTGTGCTTCGGAATATTTACAGGCAAATTTGAAAATATGTCTCAGGTAAAAAATGTAATAAAAAAAGGTGGATTAATTGATTCCGTATCAGATGTTTTAGATTGGGGAATAAAAAAATCAAAACAAAATGGATTAATAAATAATACAACAGCAAATGTTATACAAAAAGGGAAAAACACTATTTTAAATACAGTAAATAATAGTATAGAAAATAATATGACATCACAAATGGAATCTATAGAAAAAATAGATAAATACATATCAAATTGGAATGAATATTATCAAAAACAGGATTTTAACAATATGGATAAACAATATAAAAAAATTGAAAAAGAATTAAATAATATAATGCCATTAGAAAATATTCTAACAAAGGCAAGACAATTAGAGAATTTGCATTTGTTAATAAAAAATAAAGGAGGAGATTTTAATCTTTCAAAGGAAGAACTAGAACTTGCAAATAAATTAGTGTACTAAATTAAATATATTAAATTAAATATTGCCAAAAAAGAAAAAAAGCATTAAAATAAGAAAGAAGGAAAAACATGCCAGAAGTTTCAAGATTTTATGGATATATCTTCATAGAAACGAAATAAAAGAAATTTGGAATAATGGGTATTAATATAAAACAAAAACAGCTGTGTAAGCAGCTGTTTTTGTTATATCATTTATTTTCTTTTTTTTACCATTGCCTGCATGATACAAGAATTACCATTGAAAGAATCGTATGCTATGGCAATTCCACCCTGGGGCACATAACCTTTTTTCAGATATGAGTTTACCCGATTTTGAAGGTCATTTGTGGAAAGATCGATTTCACCATCAACAAGGGATCTAATAATTATATATTTCATTTCAACACTCCTTATAGTTATAATATGAGTGATTCTATCTTACACTAGAATCAAAAAAATGTAAAAATATTATACCACAAAATTATGTAAAATGCAATAAAAAATTTATATTATCATTATTAATAGAAGGCATATTTCCCTAAGTTTTTTTGTGATTTTTCTTGCATATTCAAATTTGTTAATATATAATATGAAAAGATGAAATAATAGATGAAAAGGGGTAAAATTAATGGATAACGCAGAAGAAAATATTATACGAAGAGATATTGAAAATGAGATGAGAACAGCATATATAGATTATGCCATGAGTGTTATAGTAGCACGTGCACTTCCAGACGTTAGAGATGGTATGAAACCAGTACATAGAAGAATTCTATACACTATGCATGAAGATGGATTTACACCAGACAAGCCATATAGAAAATGTGCTACAACTGTTGGTGACGTGCTTGGTAGATATCATCCACATGGCGATGCATCTGTATATGATGCATTGGTAAGAATGGCTCAAGATTTCTCTATGAGATATATGATGATAGATGGACATGGAAACTTTGGCTCTGTAGATGGTGATCCACCAGCAGCATATCGTTATACAGAAGCAAGAATGTCTAAAATAGCTTTAAATATGCTTACAGATATAGAAAAAGACACAGTAGATTTTATGCCAAACTTTGATGATAGACTTCAAGAACCAGTTGTGTTACCTGCAAGAATACCAGCACTTCTTGCAAATGGTTCATCAGGAATTGCTGTAGGTATGGCTACAAACATACCTCCACATAATTTAGGAGAATTAATTGATGGAATAATAAAAATAATAGACGAAGATGAAGTTACAAACGAAGATTTAATGTCTGTTATAAAAGGACCAGATTTTCCTACAGGCGCTACAATTTTAGGTAGAGAAGGTATAAAGCAAGCATATACAACAGGTAGAGGGAAAATTACTTTAAGAGCAGAAGCAGAAATAGAAGAAATGAGTGGAAACAAACAAAGAATAATAGTTTCTTCACTTCCATATCAAGTAAATAAATCAAAATTAATTGAGCATATTGCAGATTTAGTGAAAGAAAAAAGAGTAGAGGGAATATCTGCAATAAGAGATGAATCAGATAGAGAGGAAAAAGTAAGAATTGTTATAGAGCTAAAAAGAGATGCAAATCCTCAAGTAGTTCTAAACCAGTTATATAAAAATACACAAATGCAAGATACATTTGGAATAATAATGCTTGCATTAGTAGATGGAAAACCAGAAATATTAACACTAAGACAATGCTTAGACCACTATATTGAGCACAGAAAAGTAGTAGTTTTAAGGAGAACAAAATTCGAGCTTGATAAAGCAGAAGCAAGAGCTCATATATTAGAGGGATTAAAAATAGCTTTAGATAATATTGACGAAGTAATTAATATTATTAGATCAGCATATGATGATGCAAAAGAAAGATTAATGGAAAGATTTGGACTTTCTGAAATACAGGCACAAGCAATACTTGATATGAGATTAAAAACGTTATCAGGTCTGCAAAGAGAAAAAATAGAAGAAGAGTATAAACAATTAATGGAATTAATTGCTCATTTAAAAGAAATCTTATCAAGCGAAACACTAGTATATCAAGTAATAAAAGATGAACTATTAGAAATAAAAGAGAAATATGGTGATGAAAGAAAGACAAAGATTATTGCAGCAGAAGGGGAAATCGATATAGAAGATTTAATAAAAGAAGAACAATCTGTAATTGCCTTAACACACTTTGGATATATAAAGAGAATGCCTATAAATACATACAGAAGCCAAAGAAGAGGGGGAAAAGGTATTACAGGAATTGCAACAAGAGAAGAGGATTTTGTAAAACAAATATTTACAGCATCTACACATGATACAATATTATTCTTTAGCAACAAAGGAAAGCTATATAGATTGAGAGGATACGAGGTTCCAGAAGCGGGAAGAACAGCGAGAGGAACAGCAATAGTAAATTTATTAAGTCTAGATGCAGGAGAAAAAATTTCGGCTATAATTCCAATTCAAAATTTTGCAGAAGGTAAATATTTATTGTTCTCTACTAAGAATGGTATTATAAAGAAAACAGCTCTTAATGAGTATAACTCTGCAAGAAAAACAGGATTATTATCAATTACTTTAAAAGATGAAGATGAATTAATAGATGTAAGATTAACAGATGGTGAAGATAATATAGTATTAGTTACAAGAAAGGGACTTGCAATTACTTTTGATGAGAAGGATGTAAGACCTATGGGAAGAACATCTCAAGGTGTTATAGGCATAAGATTAAATAAAGATGATTATGTTATTGGAATGGAATCGATAATTTCTGGAAGTAATGCAACACTTCTTGCAATAACAGAAAATGGATTTGGGAAAAGAACGGAACTAGACGAATATAGAGTTCAAACAAGAGGAGGAAAAGGTGTAATTACATACAAAATAACTCCAAAAACTGGTGACATAGTTGGAATTAGAATTGTTGTAGACTCAGATGATGTAATGTTAATTACAGATACAGGAACAATAATAAGACTTAATGTGTCAGAAATAAGCATACTTGGAAGGTCAACACAAGGGGTTACATTAATGAGAACAAATGAAGGAAAAGTTGTAAGTATAGAAAAAGTTCCAGAAGATAAAGAGGAAGAATAATATGACGGAAGAAGAAAGGAAAAGATATTTTGGTGCCTTAGTAGAAAACTTATATAGTCAACTTAAAGCTGTATCAGAATGCACTATACCAAATAAAAGTGAAATAGCAACAAAGATTATATATGATTTTTATATAGATTATAAAGATGACTATGTTATAGAAAATATTGAAGAAATAATGAGAGAACTTGATAGAGTAGATAATGATATGAAAAAGAATAGAAGACAAAAAGAAGAGACCGAAAGATAAAAATATAAAATTAGTATTGATTTAAATTAAAAAAGATGTTAATATATAAAAATATAAAAAACAAAGAAAAGGACAAGACAAACAAAGTAAAACTGACAGAGAGCTAGATATGTGCTGAGAATCTAGTAAGATAATAATTTGGGTGTTATCACCTTGGAGTTGCTTAAGTGAAATAAAGTAATTTAAGACGTAAATCTGCGTTAAAGATATCAAAGATGTATAAATTATAAATTTATATAAATTAGGTGGTACCGCGTTTTAAAAATCGCCCTATATCTAGGGCGATTTATTTTTTCTTTTTTTGGACGGACTAGTTTTAGTCTTTTTAAAACACCAATTTTGAATTTTAAACCAAAAAAAGAAAAAAGACTAAAACTAGTCCGTCCAAAAAAAGAAAAAATAAAAAGGGAGGAATAAATATGTGTGAAGAAAAAAAGGATTATGGTAAAACTCTTAATTTACCAAAAACAGATTTTCCAATGAGGGCAAGTCTGCCAGAAAGAGAACCAGAGATTGAAGAAGAAATCTTTGAAAATGATTTATATGAAAAAATATTAAAGAAAAATGAAGGTCACAAGCAATTTGTATTACATGATGGACCTCCATATGCAAATGGAGAAATTCATATAGGTCATGCATTAAATAAAATATTAAAAGATACTATTGTAAGATACAAAGCACTAAAAGGGTATTATACTCCATATATACCAGGATTTGATACACATGGTATGCCAACAGAAAAGAAAGCAATAGAAAAATTAGGATTAGATAGAGATAAAATTCCAGTATCTCAATTTAGAAATACTTGTTTAGAATTTACAAAAAATTATAAAGATAAACAAATTGAAGGATTTAAAAGATTAGGGGTACTTGGAGATTGGAAAAATCCATATATAACATATGACCCAAGTTTAGAAGCAAGGCAAATTGGGGTATTTTTTGATATGTATCAAAAAGGGTATATGTATAAGGGATTAAAACCTGTTTATTGGTGTACGGATTGTGAGACTGCTTTGGCAGAAGCAGAAATTGAATACCAAGATGTTGACACGATGTCTATATATGTTAAATTCGAAGTAAAAGATTCGCAAGGGAAATTTGATAAAGAAAATACTTATTTTGTAATATGGACTACTACTCCTTGGACATTGCCTGGTAATGTAGGAATAACAATAGGTGGAGAATTTGAATATTCAATTGTAAAAACTGATAAAGAAAATTTAATAATTGCAACAGAATTAGTAGACAAAGTAATGAAAGAAGCAGGAATAGAAAACTATGAAACAATTCAGACAATATCAGGAGTTGAATTAGAAGGAGTAATTTGCAAACATCCATTTTTAGACAGAGAGTCAAAAGTAGTGCTTGGAAGTGACGATACAATAGTTGTCGATTTAGGAACAGGTACAGGTGCAGTTCATACAGCTCCTGGATATGGAAAAGAAGATTATTTATGCGGAATAAAAAATGGATTAGATATTGTAGTAACAGTTGATGGGAAAGGCTTCCAAACAGATGGAGCAGGAATTTTTGCTGGGCTTAAATATGATGAATCTAATGATAAGATAATAGAATGGTTAGAAGAAAACAAATATTTACTACACAAACAAAAATTAAACCACTCTTATCCACACTGTTGGAGATGTAAGAATCCAATAGTATTTAGAGCAACAGAGCAATGGTTTTGCAGCGTAGATAAATTCAAAGAAAAAGCAGTAGAAGAATCACAAAAAGTAAAATGGATTCCAGGTTGGGGACTAGACCGAATAGCGAATATGATAAGAGAAAGAGCCGATTGGTGCATATCAAGACAACGTACTTGGGGTGTCCCAATTCCAATTTTCTATTGCAAAGATTGTGGAAAAGAATATGTAACTGATGAATCTATAAAAAAACTTAAAAAGATATTTAAAGAAAAAGGCTCAAACGCATGGTGGGATTTAACTGTAAAAGAATTAATGCCAGAGAATTCTAGATGTGCAGAATGTGGATGTGAAGAATTTGTAAAAGAAAAAGATATAATGGATGTATGGTTCGATTCAGGATCAACACATCAAAGTGTATTAGTAGATAGGGGGCTTCCATATCCAGCAGATTTATATCTAGAAGGAGCAGACCAATATAGAGGATGGTTCCAATCTTCACTACTTACATCTGTTGCAACAAATGGAATAGCACCATTTAAGGAAGTTTTAACGCACGGATGGACAGTAGATGGAGAAGGCAAAAAGATGTCTAAGAGTTTAGGAAATGGAATAAGTCCACAGGAGGTTATAAAAGAATATGGTGCAGATATATTAAGACTTTGGGTGCTTTCATCAGATTATCAATCAGATGTAAGCTTATCTAAAGATATATTAAAACAAATAACAGAAGTGTATAGAAAAATGAGAAATACAGCAAGGTATATCTTAGGTAACACATCAGACTTTAATCCAGACAAGGACCAAGTTAAGTATGAGGAATTAGAAGAAATCGATAAATATGCATTATTAAAGTTAAATGATTTAATAAAAAAATGTACTGAAAGTTATGATAGGTATGATTTCCATGAGGCTTATCAAGCAATAAATATATTCTGTGTTACAGACATGAGTAGTTTTTACTTAGATATAATTAAAGATAGATTATACAGTTCAAAAGTAGATGCCAAAGCAAGAAGAGCAGCACAGACAACCATGTATATCATATTAAATTCATTAGTTAGGATACTTGCACCACTTACATGTTTTACAGCAGAAGAAATATGGAAATATATGCCTAAGACCAAAGATATGGACGTAGAAAGCGTTATGCTTACAGATTATCCAACTGTTAATGAAAAATATGAAAATGAAGAACTAAGAGAAAAATGGAAAAAGATAGTAGATATAAAAGAAATCGTTTCAAAGAAATTAGAAGAAGCAAGAGCAGAAAAAATAATTGGACACTCATTAAATGCAAAAGTAGTTCTTTATGCAGAAGATAGTTTATATAATTTTATAAAAGATAATATAGAATTATTACAAAGTGTATTTATAACATCTGGATTAGAAGTAGAAGAAAATAAAAGAGAAGCAGAAGTAAAATTGGGTGTAAAAGTAGAACAAGCTGAAGGAGAAAAATGCGAGAGATGTTGGATGTATTCGACTACAATAGGAGAAGACAAAGAAAATCCTACAATTTGCCATAGATGTAGTGAAGTTTTAAAATAGAAGTTTGATCACAAGAGAAAAGTTTCCAAAAATAATTTTGGAAACTTTTTTCTTGTGAATTAAAAACTATTTTTTTAATCTAATATCATCACCATAAAATCTATATATATCATAATAACCTACAAATCTAGAGACTAAGCGCTCATCATATGTATTAAATAATCCTTTTAAATCTAAGTTAGTTGATATAATTGTTTTTATTGATTTACCATTTTGATTTAATAATCTGGTATTTATTATTTTATATAATTCAGTAAATTTCATGCTATTAAGTGTTTCTGTTCCTAAGTCATCTATTACTAATAAATCAACTGTTAATAGATTATTTGAAATTTTCGTTTGATTTTCAGGTTTTGCAAACAAATCGGAAATTAGATTATCAAGCATAACAGGTGCTGTTTGGTACATTACTGTTTTTCCTTTTTTTAATAGCTCATTAATAATGCAATTTGAAAGGTAAGTTTTACCAAGGCCAGTTCCTCCTGAAAAAATTAAATTTTTAGTTTCTAAATTATCAAAATTTGATATAAAATTTTCTGCCGCTTCTTTAATACCAATTATATTTTCTCTTGGAGATATGCTTGAATCATATTTTTTTTCATTAGGACTATCAGAGAATAAAGTAATATTAAAATTATCAAATGTTTGATTATCTATATTATTTATATTTTTTTGATTATACTCTAAATTGTATATTTTTTGTTTTAAACAATTACACATTGTAGATTTTCCATTTTCAAAAATATATCCAGTATCATTACATATTTTACAATTATATTTAACAGAAAGATAATCTTCAGGTATGTTTAAAGATTTTAATATATTCAGTTTTTCCATTTTTAAGTCTGCAATTTCTTTTTTTAAATTTTCTAATGAATTTTTAGAATTGCTTTTTAATATTTCTTTTGCAGTATTTATTGATAAGTTGCTTAATTTATTATCTATGTCTTGTAATTTAGGGTTTGATAAATACAATTCTTTTTTACGGTTTTCAGCATCACGGATATTGTTTAATCTTTTTTGATCATATTGTTTTAATAAATCATTTAATATTGAATTATTCATTAATTCACCTTCTTATTGGCATATAAATCATCTAAATTGTCGTAACTTCTTTGTTTATAATTATTATAATTTGTTTGCTTTTCTAAATTTTTAATATTTTTATGTTTTTGCTTCATTTCTGCCAAGAAATTGTTTACATCTACTTCTGTTTTTAGATTTCTATCATGCCAATCTGAAATTAATTTGTCTAAATAATCGAAATTAGGATTAGCTTTAGAAGTAGTCTTTTTAAGAGCAATATTTATAACTTTTAAATCATAATTATATTCTAATATCCATTTTTCTATATATGCTTCTTCAAATTGTGTAAGTGGAGTATATCTTCCTAATTTTTTTGAGATATCCTTTTTTATTTTATTAATTTTTTCTTGCTTTTGAGAGTAAATCTCTAAGTCTTCATATGTTTTAATATTACTTTTGTTCCAGCTATCGGCTACTGTTTTTACATAGTTCTTATGGAGAGCAGATTTATTAAAACAATAATCAAAAAGTGAAATCATAACTTGCTCATCAAATCCATATTTTTTAAACCACAAGTCTATATCACTATACCACGTAGGAGACATTACACCTTGGAAATACATATTATTAATACATTCAATAGCTTTTGCTCTATATTTATTATCTTCATTTTTCTTTATATCTTCCTTAGATAAAGTAAGATTTGGAGAATACAATTTATTTAGTTCTATTTCTTGTAGGTTACTCAAAATGTATCCATTTACTTTTTTTATTAAAACTCCTCTTTCTTCCCAATAGCTAAGAGCAGATTGAATTGTTTGTAAAGGTATATTTAATTTCTTAGATAAATCATTTAGTTTAATATCCTTATCGTACTTAGTTAAAAAAACTAAGCATAAATATATTTTAACAAAATCTCCGCTGGCTTCAGTCATATATTCTGTAAAAAAAACATCTGGAATTTCAGTACAAGAAAAAATCATAGACTTATCTTTATTTTCAAGTTTCATAGCACTACTCCCTTAAATTTAGTACATCAATTATACCATTTTAATTAAACTATTACAATAAAGAAAGAATAAAATAATTATCTAATTCTTATTATAGAAATAAAGTTTAGGATTTTTAATAAATTTAAAAAGATAAATTAACACATATATAAAATTTTCGTGATTAAAGCCTATAATACTAAATAGAAGTAAAGGAAAACAAAATATAATAAAACATGATATTTTGAATGACATATTTGGAATAAATATATCGAGTAGGCAGAATATAAAAGCATCCCAGATTATATTTAATATTAATGTAGAATAATCAATTATTCCAAACAATTTATTTTTAAAAGTATAATTTTGTGGGAAAATATATTTCATAAGAACTCCTTCCTATACATTAATTTTATAAGTTGTATTTTGTATGACAAAATTTATTTCAGATGTTGTAGGTTACTAATCTAATCAACTTAAAAGCAATCACACAAACAACAATTTATTTCGAAAATAATGATCTAAAGCTAGAAATACCAGAACTTACATCAGTAGATAGTCCTCCCATAAAATCTTTAATAAATGAATTTGCTCTAATAATAGCATAAACAGATCCAATGTATATGAATTTTGAAAATATATCAGAAGACTTAAATTCTATTGAAAAAGATATTAATAATATTAAAGCTACTAATATTTGTAAAGAAAGAAGAGAGACAAAAAGTTTAAACCAACTTTTGAAAACCCATGAAGTATTAGTATTTATCAAAGATATAAAAGCAAAAGGGGAAAAGATGATAAATACTTTTATTAATACATATCTTATGCTATATGAAATTGCTAGATTTAAAAGGCCTATTGAAACAAAACTTTTCATGAGCCCATCTAATGAAAAAATATTAAGTTCTGAGTTTTCGACATATATAGTAGAATTAAATTTTTCAACAAATGTAGATAAACAAATATTTTCATTAAAAACAATTTCACCAACTTCTCTTATTGATAACGTTATGTTGGAAAATAAAGCAATAAATTGTTTTACTATAAATAAAGAAGAATTTATTGCTATTGAGCATAAAAACAATTTAAATATAAATTGAGTAGGTCTTTGAACTTGAGACAATGTAAAATGTGATAACATGAGGAAACAAGCATAATACAAAGCAAATCCAACTAATAATGAATTACAAATTAAAATTATACCATTTGAATTTAAATTGCCCAAAATTTTTTCTAAATTAGAATCACCAATTAAATTAGAATCTACAAATAATAAATCATCTAAAACTGAATATAGGGAATTATCAATCGATGAAAACAAATTAGAAAACAAACTATTAACGGTTTGAGTAATTGCTTGGACGATATTTATTTGTGAATTTTCCAATTTTACACCTCATTTTCTAAGAAATTAGAAGTTCAATAGCACCAAGAATCAAGTCTATTGATAAGATAAATGCATATGAGAAAAGACTACCATTGATTATTTTTTTGCCAACACGGATTCTTTCTTCGTCGCCAAAACTAAACTTTTTCATAAACACTCCTGTGCCTACAGCAACTGCGGCAGCAGGTGTTGCTATTTTTATAATCCAACCTTTTATAGTTTCAAACCCATTAAGCAGTTTTGAGACTAGTTTTGGATAGGCAGCAAAAGTAAAATTAGAAAAAGAAATTATAAAAACTATACATAATATAATAATAAATAAAATGAAAAATAAAGATTTTTTATTCATATGTTTACCACCTTTCTAAATTATTTTTAAATTATTATTTTTTTTAGAATTTTGCTGAGAATTAGAGTCTTTAAAATAAGGAGTTAAATCAATTTTACATGGAGGGAGAATCTTATTACCATTTGATAAAAAGGAAAGACAAGAAAAAGTTTCAAGTTCCTGTGTAAAAAAATTAATATCATATATGTAATCAGTCTGAATATGGGTAGAAATTGTTTCAGATAAATTAGATTTTCTGGATGCAAGTGAATTTGTAAAATAGTTATAATTAGTTTCTACTGCATTTTCTGATATGTTTTTTGATATTTTTGTTTTATCCTCTCTACCAATTTGTTTCTGAGCACTTTCAATAGTATAAATATCGTCAGTCCTAAGCCAAAGTTTATTTACTAAATTTTGAATTATTACTTTAACAGACGACTCATTTTGAATAGTATTTAATATCGAAGAATAGCTTTGAGTAGATACAATATTTATACATTTAGATTCCCTACTTTGTGCGAAAAAATCTGCATCAGATTTTGTTACATATTCATGATATTCATCACACATAAACACTGTTGGATTTAAATTATTTTTATTTTCTGACAATTTAGAAAGAATTTGAGATTGGAAGTCTAATTTTAGATATGCTGCAATTATTTTTGATAAATTTCTATATTCGGCAATATTCATATTAAGAACAATAATTTTTCCATTGTTAATTACCTCATCAAAATCTCTAAAGTTAATATCATGTTTTTCAGGACAAAAAGTTTTTGAAATTTTAAAATCAGATATAAAAATTCCAGTAATTCTTGTAATCTCAGATTTTAGTATTGATTTTGTTCTTTCATCTAGATATGTAAATTCATTTTCAAAAAAAGATAAAGAGGAATATAAATTATAAATATCTTCAGAAGACATTTTTCCAGATAAAAACATATTCCTTAGGTACTCTACTTTACTTTTGTAATAATCATCATGACTAATTAAATTATGAAGTTCAGTAAAAGTAACATATCCGTTATTATATAACCTACAGAGCTTTATACTTTCCGTAAGAACGTCTTGAGCTTTATCTAACCAGTAAGACTCAGAATTATTAGGAGAAAATAATTCTAAAATAGTTTTTAATCTATTAGATAATACACTGGGATTTAAGTTTGGCTTATCAAGAGGATTATATCTAATATTAGAATTTAAACTTATTTCAATTATATCTGAATTTCTTTTATAAGTTTCTGCATATTTTAATACTTGTTTAAAAAAATTTCCTTTAACATCTAAAATTAACATACCCAACTTAGGTTTTTCAAACTGCATTAATTGATTTAGCAAGGGATACATTACTGAACTCGTTTTACCGGGAGCCTATAGTCCCAGTAACTAAAATATTTTGATATAATCCTTTTTCAGGGATAAATACTTCAGCATGGTTTTTAGAATCATTACCAATTAATAAATTTAAGGTACTTTCATCTTCAATATAATTTAATTGTTTACTTTTAGGAGTATTAGAGGGTTTGTTAGATTTTGGAAAAATAAATATAGAATTTATTATTAAAAAATTAGAGATAAACAAATTTAAATAATATATTGTTTTTATATAAAACCAAGTTTTAGGATAAGTTTTAGCTATATCAAAAGGATGTATTGCATAAGGGAAAATTAAAGTTTTAGCAGTTAAAATTGGTTTAAAAATAATTAAAAATATAATTGAAATAAAAATTGAAAATGCAAGTATAAAAAACTTTGATTTTAAAAATTTCAAAATTACCTCCTATAAATTAAGAGTTTTCCTTTTCATATTTAAGATAGACCCTTGAGTATTATGGAATATTATTAAATCGACTAAAGAATAAATTGAATAAAAAACAATAAAAAGATTTATAATAAAAGAAATAAAAAACAGATGAATTAAAATAACAAGTACACCTCACTTCCATTTTTTACCATAATAATATATTATTTTCAATTTGTCTATACTTTTTTAAAAAAATATGATAAAATTTTTAATTATAAGGTTTAGGAGGAACAAAATATGATAGAAAAAACTACAAAAATAGGAGAATTACTAAAAATTGCACCAGAAAAAGCAGATATATTATTAGAAGCAGGAATGCATTGTTTGGGTTGCCCAGCTTCACAAGAAGAGACAATAGAAGAAGCATGTGAGGTACATGGAATTGACGTTGACGATTTACTTAAAAGGATAAATTCATAAAAAGTTAAATAAAATTTTAAAAAAACGTTGACATTTTTGAAAAAATATTGTAATATATTTAAGCAACTGTCAGAAGAACAGTTGCTTAAATAATTCTTTTTTTAGGATTATGGGCCATTAGCTCAGGTGGTAGAGCACTTGACTTTTAATCAAGTTGTCCCGCGTTCGAGTCGCGGATGGCTCACCAAAATAAATACTAATTTTATATACTAGAAAATTTTTTGAATTTTCTAGTATATAAAATGCTGTAATCGCTATTGCATTTGAGATTTCCTCTTTTCAGTCGGAAACTCAAATCGGCGAGAACAAAGAGCGACTTCGTCACTTTGTTCTTATTAGTATTTATTTATATAAGGCCCGTTGGTCAAGCGGTTAAGACATCGCCCTTTCACGGCGGAGACATGGGTTCGATTCCCGTACGGGTCACCAATAGATAAATGCCGCTGTAGCTCAGTTGGTAGAGCAACTGACTTGTAATCAGTAGGTCGTCAGTTCAAGTCTGACTAGCGGCTCCAAAAAGGTGACTAAGTCATCTTTTTTTATTGTATAGGAAAAATCGACTTTTATCTTGATCTTATATAAGATTTTTCCGTATACAACAGGTTAGATACTTTAATACACCCGAATGAAGTGAGTGGCATGTATTTCGCATTTGCTCCAACGACTAACTTAGCGAAATGCCTTTCTTATGCCCAAATTGCCATTTCTTGACAAGTATATACAAAGGTGCTAATCTAAATTATGGAATAAAAGGAGGGACATTCCTCGAACTATGAGGAATACCAGTAAGAGAGGTTTGTTTCTCAAACATATTAAAATTAAATAAAGATATTTTAGGAAATAAGAGGTGCAAATATGAAAACTGTTTTAATAACTGGTGGATCAAGAGGAATAGGCAAATGTATAGCAGAAAATTTGGCAAGAGATGGATATAATGTAGTTTTGAATTATAATAAATCTGAAAAACAGGCTAGACAAATACAAAAAGATTTAAAAGAACAAGGGATAAAAATTGAAATATGCAAAGCAGATGTATCAAAGAGAGAAGATGTAAAAAAGCTAGTTAAATTTACTCTTAATAAATTTAAGAATATAGATGTATTAGTAAACAATGCAGGAATTGCAAAGCTTCAAATGTTTAATGATATAACAGATGAAGATTGGAATGAAATAATAGCTACTAATTTAAATTCAGCTTTCTACTGTACACAAGAAACTCTACCTAATATGATACATAACAAAAATGGATGTATTATAAATATTTCATCTATGTGGGGAATAGTTGGAGCATCATGTGAAGTTGCATATTCAGTATCAAAGGCTGGTATAAATGGAATGACAAAAGCACTTGCAAAAGAATTAGGATTATCTAATATTAGGGTTAACTCAGTTGCACCTGGAGTTATTGATACAGAAATGAATAATAACATAGATAATGCAATTAAAGAAGAAATAAAAAATGAAACACCATTAAATAAAATTGGAAAACCGATTGATATATATAGATGCGTTAAATGGTTAATAGAAGATGAATTCACAACAGGTCAAGTTATTTCACCAAATGGTGGATATGTTATTTAATAGAATTAAAATAAAAAACCACCCAAGGTGGTTTTTATTAATTATTATATATTTTCTTTTTATAATTTCCTGAAATTAATTTTGGAACATATGTTATTATTTTATATATAGCAAGTCTTATTTTTTTACTCCATAAATAAGATTTTCTTAATCTGTTTGGCCTATCTAAAGAGGAATCTATATCTTTAACGATTAAATCTAAATTAGGTTTTTCTAAATCGAATATATAATTTTGACAATTATTATTGTCCCATTCATCATTCTCATTTTTAAAACAGAAGTTAAAAGTATCACTTTCAATCAAATTAATTTCAGCTTGAAAACCAAGTTCTGTTTTTTCCATCTTTATTTCAGAAATATTATCCCAAAAAGGTCCAAATCCATAATGAATATATACCTCTTCAGAACCATTTTCGAAAAATAATCCTGTATATGAAATTTTTACTTTAGAATTTTGTATTAGTTTATCTGTATTAAAAAATATATTTTTAGTTAATTCCATTTTTTACTCCTCTAAAACATTTATCTTTAGCTAACGATATTATAGTATTAAAAAATATAATATTCAAGTATTTTTTACAAATTTTTTATATAGTAGAATTTTCTTTTAAAATTTTACTATGTAAAAGTTATAATTATTAATACTTTTTAAATTTCTTTCTGTTAATACGGAACTCAAATCGGCAAAATAAATACATACTTTATTGCATTATTTACAATTTAATACTTTACCAATAATATAGAATGTATCAGAATCTTTTATTTCTATTTCTTCAAATGTTTTGTTATCTGGCTTTAGTACAAATTTTCCTCTACGAATAACAAATCTACGAACTAGTATTTTACCATTTATATCAAAGATTCCTACTTCTTTGTTTTCTAAAAGAGAATTAAATTCTATAAAAGCAAAGTCTCCTTTTTTAAGTTTTGGTTCCATAGAGTTATCATTTATTGTAACTGCTAATGATGCACTTGGCATATTTGATGGACAATCAATAAAATCTTGTAAATTATTTACTGCAAGGACTTTATTATATGATATATGATTTATAAAACCATAGCTTTCTTGTTCTTCACTTACTTGTTTATCATAAGTGTACATCAATTGTTGATAAGGTATATCTAAAGCTCTACATATGTTCTTTAATGCTTTATGGCTTGGGTTCCTTTCACCTTTTTCAATATGTGTTAAATGACCTATATTAATATCAGTTAATTTAGCTAATTCTGTTTTTGTCATTCCCTTTTCTTTTCTAACTTTTGCAATCATATCACCTATCATAATTTACGCACTCCTTTTATCTAAAATTATAATATAATTATATAGAATAAAACAAAATTTGTCTACTAGTAAATGAAAAAAATGTAAAAATTTAACAAATTTATAAAAAAAGCTTGACTTGTCAAAAAGTATAGTGATAATATGTTGTTAATTAGACAAAAACAAAAAGGAGGGACGAATATATATGTATCATAATCAAATAAAAAAGGAAAGAGAAGAAAGAGGAATGACACTATTAAAACTTTCAGAATTATCAGGGGTTTCTGTAGGATATTTATGCCATTTGGAAAGAGGAAGCAGAAAAAATCCATCTGTTGGAATTATGGAAAAAATTTCAACAGCATTAAACAAATCAATAACTGAAATATTTTTCATACCATAGTAATATTAATATAAAAAAAGTATATTCAATTGATATAAAAATATTGTAAAAAAATAATAGTTATGATAATATTATAGTGGAATATACTTTATTTAGGGAGATATGGTATGGAAGATAAAAAAATAAAAAATGAAGAAAGTGAAAAATTAAAAAAAGAAACTATTAATAATGAAATTTCAAAATTTAGATTGTTTATGACAAACAAGAAAAACGTTATATTCCTAATTTGTATAATTGCAACAATTCTTTTAGTACTCTTATTTAGTACAACATTTGCATTAATTAATATAAATAATACTAAAATTATTACTGGAGTAAAAATAGATGGTGTAGAAGTAAGTAAATTAACTAAAGAAGAGGCAGTTCAAAAATTAGAAGAAGTAGTTAATAAAAAGTTAGAAGATGATATCTTAATAAAGGCAGAAGATTTTGAATATAGTATAAAGCTATCGCAGATGGAAGTTAGTTATGATATAGAAAAGGCAATAGAAGAAGCGTATAGTACTGGAAGGCAAAGTAATATATTTTCTAATAACTATGCGATAATAAAATCTATGATTTGGGGAAAAGATATTAACTTAGGATATACTTATAATGAAGAATTACTAACTAAAATGCTAAATGATATGTCATCTAAAGTACCAAATGCTGTGGTAGAAGCAAATTATAGTATTGAAGACGATAAATTAATTATAACTAAAGGTAAAATAGGAAATAGCATAGATAAAGAACAATTAAAAAGTAAGATTATAGATGAAATATTGATTAATAATACAAATACAGAAATAAATATAGAATTAATTCAAAAAGAACCAGAGCCAATAAACATTGATGATATTTATTCTAAAGTTCATACAGAACCAAAGGATGCATATTATACAAAAAATCCATTTCAAATTTTCCCACATGTAGATGGAGTAGATTTTGACTTAGAAGCTGCAAGAGAGATGTTAAAAGAAGATAAAGAAGAATATGAAATACAATTAAAAATAACATCACCAAAAATAACAACAAATCAAATTGGAACTGAAGCATTTCCAAATCTTTTATCATCTTTTAGTACTAGATATGATGCAAGTAACTATCCAAGAACTACAAATTTAAAATTAGCGATGAATAAATTGAATGGAGTTGTAGTAGCTTCAGGTGAAACTTTTTCATATAATAGAACATTAGGGAAAAGGACAGCAGAAGCTGGATATAAAGAAGCTGGGGGATATGCAGGAGGAAAAGTAGTTCAAACTCTTGCAGGAGGTATTTGCCAAATATCATCAACATTATATGATGCAGTTGTTTATGCTAATTTAGATATAGTAGAAAGGCATAATCACATGTTCTTAGCAGGATATGTAGGGGCTGGTAAAGATGCAACTGTTGTATATGGTTCTCTAGATTTTAAGTTTAAAAACACAAGGAAATATCCGATAATGATAAAAACAAGTATTGGAAATGGTGTAGCAAAAATAGATATATATGGTATTAAAGAAGATGTTGAATATGATGTAGATATTGTAACAACGGTATTAAGTTATACTCCATTTAATGTGATATATGAGAATGACAGTAGCTTAGCCGAAGGACAGCAAAAAGTAACTCAATCAGGAATGAATGGATGTAAAAGTATAACATATAAAATACTAAGACTAAATGGTACAGAAGTTTCAAGGAGTGTATTATCTTCAGATACGTATGATCCTATGAATAAAATTATAAGTGTAGGACCCCAAAAAACTGTATCAACGAGTTCAACTACAAATAAAGAAAATTCAAAAACAGAAAAAAAGGAAACGGAAACTAATAAAAAAGAAGAAAAGAAAAAAGAAAATACTAATAATACAACGAATACAACGGAAACAAATAATAATACGGAAAATAAAGAAAAACCAACTAATAAAACTGGTAATAAAACAGAAAATTAATAGTAAACGTAAAACTAGAGCTAACTCCTCTAGTTTTACATTAAAAGATTGACAAAGAATAATTTTGGTATTATAATAAAAAACGTTAAAAATATGTGCCATTAGCTCAGTTGGTAGAGCAACTGACTCTTAATCAGTGGGTCCAGAGTTCGAATCTCTGATGGCGCACCAAATTTTTTAATAGAAGATAAAGGAAAATAGTAGAATACTACTTTTTCCTTTTATTTTTTTAATAAAATAATTTACAAGGAGGGGTACTCAAAAAAATAAAAGTATGGTATAATATTAAAAGTTGTGCGTAAAAGAGAGAATACACAAATTAAGAGTAAAAAGGGGTGATTTTTATGCTAAGCATATACAACACAGATTTAAAAACAAATAAATTTGAAAAAATAAAAGAGTTTAGACCAGGATCCTGGATAAATTTAGTTAATCCAACATCAGAAGAGATAAAAACAGTTTGCTCAAATTTAAATATTGAAGATGATTTCATAAAATATCCTCTTGACTATGAAGAACAAGCCAGAATTGATATAGAAGATGATATGACATTATTTGTAATAGATGTCCCTATTATAGAAGAAAATAATGAAGAAAAATCTTACGCTACAATGCCTTTAGGTTTAATAGTAGTAAGAGATGAGTACTTTATTTCAGTATCATTAAAAAAGAATAGAATAATTGAGACATTTGAAAAAGGCAGAATAAAAGGAATGTATACTTATAAAAAAACCAGATTTCTTTTACAAATCTTATATTTGAATGCATCATATTACTTAAATGATTTAAAGAAAATAAATAAAGAAGCGGAAAACACCGTACGTGCACTTCAAAAATCTATGAGAAATAAAGAATTAATACAACTATTAAACTTAGAAAACAGTTTAGTATATATAACAACATCATTAAAAGCTAATGAATTAGTTATGGAAAAAACTGCAAGAGGTAAAGTCTTAAAATCATATGAAGAAGATGATGAGATACTAGAAGATGCTATAATAGAAAACAGACAGGCCATAGAAATGGGTAAAATATATAGTGACATTTTAAGTGGAACAATGGATGCATATGCATCAATAATTTCAAACAATTTAAATGTTGTAATGAAATTACTTGCATCTATAACTATTGTGTTATCAGTACCAACATTAATTGCAAGTATATGGGGAATGAATGTACCATTACCATTTTCTAATAACATACATGGATTTGCTATAGTTATTGGAATTTCAATATTAATATCTGTAATAGCCTTTGTGTGGCTAAAGAAAAAAGATATGTTATAGGAGGAGTACAATGTTAAATGCGGTAGGAGTAACAGTAAGATTTGGAAAAAGAGTTTTATTTGAAGATGTAAATATAAAATTTTCAAAAGGAAACTGTTATGGATTAATTGGAGCAAATGGAGCTGGCAAATCTACATTTCTAAAAGTTTTATCAGGTGAATTAGAACCAAGTAAAGGCGAAGTATCGATGGACAAGGGAGAAAGGTTATCAACGTTAAAACAAGATCATTATGCTTATGAAGATAACACTGTAATTGATACAGTCATAATGGGAAATAATGAACTTTATAGCATAATGAAAGAAAAAGAAGCAATATATGCAAAACCAGATTTTTCAGAAGAAGATGGACTAAAGGCTGCAAAATTAGAGGAAAGATTTTCAGAACTTGATGGATGGAATGCAGAGGCAGATGCTGCAACATTACTAAACAATTTAGGAATACCAGCAAATGATCATTATAAATTAATGAAAGAAATTGAAGCAAAAGATAAAGTAAAAGTATTGCTTGCACAAAGTTTATTTGGTAATCCAGATGTTTTGCTATTAGATGAGCCTACAAATGATCTGGATTTAAAGAGTATAAATTGGTTACAAGATTTTTTAATAGATTTTGAGAATACAGTTATAGTAGTATCACATGATAGATATTTTTTAAATAAAGTTTGTACACACATTGCTGATGTTGACTTTGGAAAAATTAAAGTTTATCCAGGTAATTATGATTTTTGGTATGAATCTAGTCAGCTAGCTTTAAAACAAGCAAAAGAGGCTAATAAAAAGAAAGAAGAAAAAATAAAAGAGCTACAAGATTTCATTGCAAGATTTAGTGCTAATGCGTCAAAATCTAAACAAGCAACATCAAGAAAAAAATCTTTAGAAAAAATACAATTAGAGGAGATTAAAGCATCAAATAGAAAATATCCATATATAGATTTTAAACCAGATAGAGAACCTGGGAAAGAAATACTTACAGTAAATAATTTGTGCAAAAGCATAAATGGAGAAGAAGTACTTAAAAATGTATCTTTTTCAGTAAAAGCAAATAACAAAATTGCTTTTATTTCAGATAATGAACTTGCAACTACATTATTATTTCAAATAATTGCAGGAGAAGTAGAGCCAGACTCAGGAGAAATTATATGGGGACAAACAATTACCAAAGATTATTTTCCTAAAGATAATTCATATTTATTTAAAAATGATGAGATATTAGTTGATTGGCTAAGGAAATATTCAAAAGATCCAGATGAAACATATGTAAGGGGATTTTTAGGAAGAATGTTATTTTCAGGAGATGAAGCATTAAAAAATGTTAAGGTCCTATCTGGAGGAGAAAAAGTAAGATGTGTATTATCTAAGCTAATGCTATCAGGAGCAAATTTTTTAATATTTGATGAACCTACAAATCATTTAGATATGGAATCAATTACTGCATTAAATGAGGGAATGAAAAAATTTAAAGGAAATTTAATATTTACATCACATGATCACCAATTAACTGAGACGGTTGCAGATAGAATAATTGATTTAAGAAAAGACAAAATAATAGATAGAGAATGCACATACAATGAATATTTAGGAATAGAATAAATAGAGTTAGACTTTTTCCTTTTTTGGACGGACTAGATTTAGCGTTTTTTAAAAACGCTAAATCTAGTCCGTCCAAAAAAGGAAAAACTCCGATTTAAATTTTCTACTTCTTCCAAGTTATTGTTCTGGATTATATTTATTTCTAATCTCTTCAACTTTTCCATATTCATTATTTAAAATATCTAGAAATGCAGTGGCACAATCTGGATCAAACTGAGAACCTTTGCATCTTTCAAATTCTGATTTTACTACATCCAAAGGAAGAGAGTTCCTATATGTTCTCTTTGAAGTCATTGCGTCAAAGCTGTCTGCTACTGCAGCAATTCTTGCAAGATATGGTATTTCTTCGCCTTTTAATTTACCAGGATATCCATTTCCATCATATCTTTCATGATGATGCTTTACAATAGGAAGAGAATCTTTAAATATAGTAGCATTTGATAATATATGCGTTCCTATAGTAGGATGATTTTTTATTTCAGAATATTCATCATCTGTAAGTTTTGCTTCTTTTAATAATATACTATCAGGAATTCCAATTTTACCAATGTCATGAAATAAACCACCGATTTTCAAGATATTAAGGTCTTTATCAGAGAGATGTAACTTTTTACCAAGGAGTACGGAATATTCAGATACTCTATCAGAATGTCCTCTAGTATAAGGATCTTTTGCTTCAACAGTATATCTTAAAGTCTCTATATTTTCCATGTATGCTTTTTCTAGTTTATCATAAGTATCTTTTAATTCAATATTAATTGCTCTTATTTGATCCATTTGAGAAACAGCCTTTATTCCAGATTCAACAAGTAAAAGTAATTGATCAAACTTATCACTTTTTTCGCAATAACCTTGAATATCTAATCTTTTAATAGTATCTAATGGAGGAGCTAAATCTTTATGACCTGTAAGTAATAATATGTATAGATCCTTATTAAATTTTCTAATTTCTTCAACTACCTGATCTCCATGAATAGGTGTCATAATAAAGTCAAGTAACATTAAATCAAAATGTTCTTCTTTTACCATTTCGATTGCTTTTATTGGATCAGTAACTCCAACAAAACCATATCCTGCCTTATTTAAGAATACTTTGAGTGTATCTAATATTCCAACTTCGTCATCAACACAGATGATTTTATATTTAAAATTATCATTTGAAGAAATTCCTTTTCTCATAGACTTTCCTCCCTTATATTACATAAGATATAATATTTCAATTAAATTATATTCAATATATTAAAAAAAAGCAATAAAAAATCGAAAAAAGTTGCAAAACGCATATTCACAAATAAGTATTTATATGGTATAATTACAATCAGCGTTAAGCTATTTGGAGGATGTTGAAATGATTTTTAAAGATTATTATAAAATATTAGGATTAGAAACTAATAAAGTAGATAGAGATAAAATAAAAATAGCTTTTCGAGAACAAGCAAAAAAATATCATCCAGATGTGAATACAGGTGACATTTCTACAGAAGAGAGATTTAAAGATATTAATGAAGCATATAGGGTATTATCAGACTCTAGTAGTAAAAGAAAATATGATAGGATGTGGAATACTCATGTAGGAAAAAAACAGACAAAACAATCTTATCAAGAAAGTAAAAGAAGTAAGGATTCAGTTTTCAGCGATTTTTTTAATATGTTTTTTGGAGTACCATTAGAAACAGACAAAACAGAAGAAATAAGGAGTAAAAAGAAATTACCTATAAAAGGAGAAAATGTAGAAACGGAAATTAATGTTGAGATTGAAGATGCATATTTTGGCACAGAAAAAAAGATTTCTTTAAGAACAGTTAATCGGGAAAATGAAAACATTTTCAGTAAAAATTCCATCAGGTATTAGGGATGGAGAAAAAATAAGACTTCTAGGGCAAGGAAAACAAGGACAAAATGGTGGCAAAAATGGTGATATGTTTATAAAAATAAACATAGAAAATAATAATAAATTTAAATTACAAGGATATGATATAGTAACGGACTTATTTTTAACTCCATGGGAAGCGGCACTTGGCAAACGAGTTAACGTTGATTCTATAGATGATACTGTGTCTTTATATGTTCCACCAGGAATACAAAGTGGAGAAAAAGTAAGAATCCCACAAAAGGGATATAAAGATGGAAGAGGAAGTAGAGGAGATTTAATAGCAGAAATAAAAACGGTAGTACCAAAAAAATTGACAGAAGATGAGAGAGAATTGTTTGAAAAACTAAAAAATATATCAAAATTTAATCCTAGAGAGAAAAAGTTCACATAATTAGTTAAAAAATATTGACATATATATTGTTCTATTGTATAATTAAAAAGGAATTATACGAAAGACGAAATGCATTAATATATGTAGAAATGGGGTGCTAAAAAGGCATGGAAAAAGAATTTGTACAAGGAAAACACTTTAGTATAACAGACCCACAAAATGTAAATACAGTAATTTATGAGGTAAATAAAACTGAGAAGGAAATGGCTAAAAACTCTCCTAAATATACAGTTGAAAGATTAGATTATACAGAAGAATTAGTAGGAGAAAAGAAAAAGAAAACCTTCTATATTAATGAGCCTAAGCCTGAAGGGAATAAATTAGTTATATTATCTTTTGGAAAAGAAAAGGTAGTTATAAACAATGGCGTTTTAGAGGGAGACCAAGTATTAATTACAAAAAAGCCAATGCCATTTAAATTTAAAACATTATATAGTGAACAAGAAACAGAATATAAAGATGTTCAATATACACCAAATTTAAAAAGACCAATTTCTATAATTGATCCAGAAACTACAGAAGAAATAAAACCAGTATTATATTTTGATGAAAAAACAAATGAAGTTAAGGGAAAATGCAAACTGAAACCATTTAAAAATTATTTTGCATTTGAAATAAGAGATTTATCAGATGAAAATATAAGAATAGTAGGTGGAAATCCTGTATTAGAAAATTAAGGAGGATATAAAATGTTAAAGTCTGAAAGAGTAAAACCACAATTTGGAAGAGAAATGGTTCCATGTGAATATAAATCAAAATGGGCAAATAAATTACCAAAAGAAGAGGTTGTTGTGATAAAAGCAGAATCTACTAGAATGAAGTCAGAAGAATCAAGAGATGATAGATAATTAGTTTTACAAAAGAAAAGGTGAATAAGTATGAATTATAAAGTAAAGAATGCTTTAAGTAAAAGTAAAAATGCATTAATAATTGTTGTAATACTATGGGTAACTTTATCCATAGTATTAGTTTCGCCTATAACTGTTAGCATAGTTGAAGCAACAGCAAACCGGAATTTTTAATTTTGGAGACTTCATTGAGAATTTATTTTCAGCCATACTAAGTATAGGAGAAAATTTAGGGAAAGTATTTACAAGTGAATATATAGGAGTATTTTGGAAAACGGAGGGATATTTTTCAATCTTGTTATTATTCTTTGCATTAGTTGGTTTTGTTAAACTTATGCCAAGAAGTGAGTATACAGATATTGAACATGGTTCAAGTGATTGGGCAACAGGCGAACAATATGAAGTATTAGACAGAAAAAAAGGAATACTTCTTGCAGAAAATCATTACTTACCAGTAGATAAGAGAGGTAATACAAACGTATTAGTTGTAGGACGGATCTGGTTCTGGTAAATCTGCATCTTATGTTATTCCAAATGCATATCAACTTTTAGGATCATATGTATTTACAGATCCAAAAGGGGAGTTATATGATAAAACAGCAGGGTACTTAAGAAGCAAAGGATATGACATAAAGATATTTAATTTAGTTAATCCCAAGAATAGTGATGGATATAACCCACTAATGCATATACAAAATGAAATAGATGTTGATATAATTGCAAATACGATAGTAAAAGGTCAAAGTGATATAAAAAATCAAGCCGACCCATATTGGGATGATATGGCAGAAATGCTATTAAAGGCATTAATATATTATTTACTTGCAACAAGACCAGAAGAAGAGCAAAGTTTATCAAGTTGTGCAGAGTTAGTTAGAGCTGCAAATAATAATGGAGCAGGAAACTTGCTTACAGAACTTATGAACCAACTACCATATGATCATCCAGCAAGAATGTTCTATAAATCTATAGAAATAGCTCCAGAAAAAACATATGGATCAATACTTTCTTCACTTCAATCAAAACTTGGTAAGTTTGATTCTAAAGAAATTGCAGAACTTACATCAACAAATACAATAAATTTTGAGGACATTGGTAGAAAGAAAACAGCTGTATATGTTATATCTTCTGATACACATGCAGCTTATGATTTCTTACTTACAATATTCTTCTCACAAATGATACAGAGATTATATGACTTTGCAGACATAAATGGAGGAACATTACCTATACCTACATATTTTATATTGGATGAGTTTGCAAATATAGGTAGAATTCCAGACTTTGATAAAAAAATATCAACTTCAAGAAGTAGAAAGATATCTTTTAGTGTTATTTTGCAAAATTTAGATCAATTGGAAGCAGTTTATGAAAAATCTCATGAAACAATAATTGGTAACTGTGATACTACGATATTCTTAGGAAGTAACTCTCAAAAAACAGTTGAATATTATTCAAAAGAACTTGGTGAAAAAACTATAAATAGGGATAGTTGGTCTGTAAATAAGGATAAGCATATGTGGAGACAGGGATATAATAAGTCAGATCAAATAATGGCAAGACCACTAATGACTCCAGATGAATTAAGAAGGTTAGACAATGATTTATGTATTATATTTGAAAAGGGTGTTAAACCAATAAAAGCCCAAAAATATTATTATTTTAAATATAATACTTTAAAATTAGTAAATAAATATATGTGTAGTCACAATGATATACCACCAATCGATAGAGGTAAATGGAGGAAATATAATCCGTATAATCCTTATATAGAGGAAACTGAAGAAAAGCAAGAGAACACAAAGATCGAAAGCTTAGATGATTTATTTGAAGATGAACTAGATAATAAACAAACAAAAGGTGAAACAGAAATTCCTTTAGAAGATGCTTTAGAAGAAAAGAATACAAATAATAAAGAAGATGATGAAGTATTATCATATGACATTCAAAAAGAATTAGAAGCAAAATTTGATGAATTATTTGGTTCATTAGAAGATTCAACTGATTAGTAAATAAACTTATGAAAGTAAAGTATACTATTTTAGATAAAAATAAAAAATCCCCATTGCATATGGAGATTTTTTATTTATGTTATTATATTGGAATTTCTATAAAGAATGAAGTTCCTTTACCTTTTTCTGTTTCATATCTTAATCTACCATTAAAGTGAGCTTTTATATTAGAGTAAGACATAAACAATCCAAGCCCTGTACCATTTTTACCTTTAGTTGTAACCATTTCTTTAAATAGTTTTTCTGTTACTTTGTCAGGCAATCCTCCTGCCATATCAGATATTTTAAATACAAGATTATTATTTTCTTTATATATTCTAAAGTCTATAGATTCATTTGTTTTCCCTTGAGACTGATATGCTTGTATAGCATTTGATATTATATTATTTATTACTTGCACCAAACTATTAATATTACCTTTTACAGTAGTTGAAGTATCTATATCAGCTTGAAGGTTTAAAGCAATCAATGCGTTTTTAAGTTCATGTTTCATTAATATATCTATATAATTTATAAGTTCTTTAACTGTAAATCCACTTGCAGTTTGTTCTGAAAAAGCAACAGCTTGTCCTTTTATAGCAGTAATGATATCAGACATGTATGACAAGTGCGTTTTCATTTTTTCTATCCATTCGTTCATATCTTTTGCAATATCATGATGATCTTCTTCTGTTACTTCTGGATCTCCTATACTTGAATCGTATTCTTTAATTAAATCAGATAATCCCTCTGCAGCACCTGCAATAGACATGATAGGAGTTTTTAAGTTATGAGCTATACCACCAATCATTTGTCCAAGTGAGGCTAAACGCTCTTTCTCAACAAGCATATCTTGATTATCTTTAATAGTCTGCATATCTATATTATGCTGAGTAACATCTTTTAAAAGTATAAGAGTTCCAAGGAAATTTCCCTTTGACTCTATACGAGTTATTTCAATATGAAAATACTTATTTATTTTATTAAAATGTTTTTCTAATACTACTGTTTTATCTGAATTGTTTGCTTCATTAAGTGATTTTTGTAAGATATCTACATCAATACCTAAATCTTTATTATTTTTTACTAATTCAAATAAATCTTTATTTCTAACATCATTAGAAACAGCATTAAAAGTGTCCAAATAAGTTTGGTTAAAATCTGTAATGGTATTATCTTCATTTATGACTATGTAGCTATCTGATATTCTATCAACAATTTTTTGCAAAGCAATAGGAGCAATTTTTAAAAAGTCAAATTTAAAAATTGCGAATGCATCAATGAAGATTGCTAAAGCAAAAGAAATAGGTGTTATATAAATGCTCATAGGTATGATTTGAAGGCTTCCTAAAATATTAATAATTAAAGGAATTGATACTCCTAAAATTATTAACACTGATTGCTTTGAAAAAAAGCCAGAATTTTTAATAGAATAACGCATTAAAAATATAACTCCAAGCAACAAGCAAATATATGAATATAATGAATGTATGTAAATCCATGGACCATATACACATTCATTCATATTTATAGAATAATGTTCATAAAAAAGATGATGAAGATCATTAGTCCATAGAATTAATAATGATATAATAGGTATAACGAATAATAGTAAATATTTTTTAGAAAATTTTACTTTTGTATTAGAAAATATTATACTCATAATCAAAAAACAAACAGGTAAAAAACAAGTTCCAATATAAACAAAATAATCAAAATATATTGGAGGAACAATATTTAAATAATTACAAAATACTATTTGAAGTAATAAACCTGTACAGCATATCAATAAACAGAGTAATAAACAAGAAAAAGAAATTTTGATTTGCTTTTGTGATTTTTTATTTACAAATAGGAAAAGTAATAAGGTAATAATCATTACTAATATTAAACCTATTAGTGAAAATAAATAAGGTATCATAAAAATCATCTCCATATTATTTAGTTTTTTATTGTATAGGAAAAATCGACTTTTATCTTGACCTTATATAAGATTTTTCCGTATACAACAAGGTTAGGCTACCTTAATACGCCCGAACGAAGTGAGTGGCATGTGTTTCGCATTTGCTCCAAAGACTAACTCTGCGAAATGCCTTTCTTATATGTAACCGATTGATTTTAGATAAGTTACATATTTTTGAATATATTTTTTGTCAACTGTAGGCCATTTAAAAGATAGTTTTTTCAATATTGCATCAGTTAGTGGACTGAGCATTTTTATATCATTTTTATATGAAATTAAATTGCTTATATTAAAGTCATTAATAATTCCGGATATAATATTATTTTTATTTTTATCAGCCGATATAGTCTTTACTAAATCATAAAATTCTTCAGGTGAAACTATATTAGTTTTAAAGCCGAGCTCTTCAAAAATTGATATTAAGTCTTTAAACGATATATAATTGTTGTTATGTATGTGAAAAATATTAAAATCACATTTGCAGAATATAATTTTTAATATAATATCTGCACATAAATCTACAGGAGTAAATTCAACGATTTCATCCAATAGATTATTAGGGAATTTACCTATATTTAGAAATGCAAAAACTTTATTTATGAATGCATTTTCAGAAATATTAATTTGGAAATTACCGTCTGAATATCTATTTGTTATATTCCCTAATCTAAATATATTAGCATCTAAGTCGTTTTCTACAATATTTTCTAGGATTAATCTTTCTGCTAAAAATTTACTACGTACGTATATGTTTGAAAGGTCTTGGTTTATAAACAAATTATTTTCTAAAAATGTAGTGCTTAATAGGTTTTCTGGCAAAGTATCTAAATCACTATCAAGAAGCGTTCCAGAAACACTTAATGTGGATATATGGTGAAGCGAACATTTAAATTTATTACAAAATGTAATTAAATTTTGAGTTCCCACGACATTAATATCATTGAAAATATTTGATTTTCCATAATGTTTTACAATGGCTGCGGCATTTATTACATCAGAAACAGAATATCCTAAATCTTTATAAGAATTAGAATCTAATCCTAAATTAGTTTTTGAAATATCCCCTTCAAGTACAAAAACGCGGTCATATAAATATTTTTCAAAGTTATTATTGAAGTAGAAATTCATAGTATCTATTAATCTATTAACAGGATCTATGTTATTCTTTTTTCTAATAATACAATAAATATTGCAATTTGTATTCTCAATCAAATTTTGTAATATATGACTACCAATAAATCCTGTAGAACCAGTTAATAGAATGCTTTCGATTTTTTTCTTAGACAAATTAATGTTATCACTTTTAAGAGTATTAACAGAAATTAATTTGTCTATCTTAGAATAATCATAGTTATCGTCAAGACCAGATGTTTCTTCTGTAGGTATATTCCCAATGCCAGTTTTTTCAGATAATTGTTCTATTGTAGGATTTGAGAATATATCTTTATAAGAGATATTTATTCCATGATTAAATGCTTCTATTTGTAATTTTATTGCAGAGAGTGAATCTCCACCAATTTCAAAGAAATCATCATTAATACCAATGTGAGTAGAACCTAAAACGCTTTCAAATATTTCTTGAAGTTGTTTTTGAAGTTTTGTTTTAGGAGCGACATATTTATTTTTATTTGCAATTTTCAAACTTTTTAAATATTTCATATCGATTTTGCCATTAGATGTTAATTTAAATTTATCTATTTGTATTAAATGATTTGGTATAAAATATTTAGGCAATTTTCTTTTAAGATATGCTAATAAATCATTTTGATTAATTTTTTTATCAGATGTGAAATAACATATTATTTTTTTATTATCTACATAGACAACACATTTTGTTATGTATGGGTAAGAATGAACAGTATTTGTTATCTCATCTAACTCAATTCTATGACCATTTATTTTAACTTGATTATCTTGTCTTCCTTGAAATAGTAAATTACCATTTTCATCTAATTTTACCATGTCCCCTGTTCGGTATGCTCTTTCTGTTGTATAAGGTAGCTTAACAAAATTCTTCTGGTTCATTTCATCATTATTAATATAGCCTATTCCTACATTATCACCACATACATATAGCTCTCCACCAACTCCAACTGGTACAGGATTTTTATCTTTATCTAAAACATACAATTTAAGATTAGATAAAGGTTTACCGATAGGAAGTACAGAATAATTACGCAAATTTTCTTTTGTGACAACATAGGCAGTAGAACATATTGTACATTCACTAGGACCATAACCATTAACAATTCTTATGTTAGGGTTAAATGAATAATATTTTTCGATAGTTTTTGTTTTTATAGATTCTACACCTACAAGTAATTTGTTTAAATAAACTTTTTCACCTTTTTGCTCTAATATTTTAAATACATTATCTAGTATATTTGGTGGAATATATAACATAGATATTTTATGTGATATTATAGCATCACAATATTTAAATATATCAGTTATACTATTATCCTCAAATAAATGTAGTTCATATCCATTTAACAAAGTAAAGAAGAATTCCCATATACTTACATCAAAAGATATATTTGTAGATGCAAGGCATCTTTCTATATTTGTTGTTTTAGAAACTTCAAATAATTTATTAAAAGAAGATATAAAATTATTTAAGTTTTTATGTGATATTATTACTCCTTTAGGGTTTCCTGTAGAACCAGATGTGTAAATTGAGTATAAAGGATTGTTTGCACCTATATCAGTATTTAAATTTGAATTTGGCTCATCTGTATAATTAATTTCATCTAAGACAATAGTTTTAATATTATCTTTAGAAATTGCAGAAGATTTACTACAAATTATAATAGGAGCAGAAGAATTATCTATGATGTAATTTACTCTTTCCGTAGGAAATTCCGTTGTAATAGGTAAGTATATAGCACCTAATTTTATAATTCCAAGCATAGATATAATTAAATTAATTGATCTGTCCATTATTACAGGAATAATATTTTCTTTCTGAGCGCCTTCATTTTTTAAATAACGAGCTAAACTATTTGCTCTTTCATTTAATTCTTTATATGTTAAATGTTCATTCCCAAAAACGACAGCAATATTATCAGGAGTTTTTTCTACCTGTTCTTCAAATAATTGTACTATTGTTTTATCTTTTGGGTAATCTACATCCGTATCATTAAATTCGTATAATATCTTATTTTTTTCATTTTCTGATAGCATACAAATATCTGCTATTTTAATATCATTATTTTCTAAAACAGCATTTAATATATTTATATAATGTGTTGATAAATTTTCAATAAATTGCTTATCAAATAATTTAGTTGCATATTCGAATGATAAATTAAGAGTATCATCTGTAGGAACAATTTCTAATGACAAATCGAATTTAGATATCTTTGCATTAGGTATGTAATATTTAGCATTTATTCCATCAAATGAAACTGGAGTATATCCATTGTTTTGATAAATAAACATAGTATCAAATATAGGGTTTCTACTTGTATCACGCGTTAAATTTAATTTATTTACTAATTGGTCAAAAGGATAATTTTGGTATTTATAGCTTTCAAAACATATATCTTTAATATTACTTACAAAATCTTTAAAGTTTAATTTACTATCTATATTTGCTCTAATTGGTAAGCTATTTACAAACATACCAACAATATCATAAAGTTCACTAGAAGGTCTATTTACAATAGGAGTTCCAACAATTATATCATTTTGGGAAGTATATTTAGAAAGCAATATATAGTATGCAGATAAAAGTATCATATATGGTGTAACACTTAAATCTTTAGCTAATCTATCTATTTTTTCCTTGCTTTCTTTATCAATTTCAGTATATACTTTATCACCATCAAAAGATTGAACTGCAGGTCTAGGTTTTGTTGGCAAGTTAAGTATAGGTAATTCATTTTTAAATTGATTTACCCAATAATTCTCTGCCTCTTGAAAATCATTATTTTTTAGTCTACTATTTTCCCAAATAGCATAATCTTTATAATCTATTTTTAATTCAGGAAGCTCTTCTCCGTTATATATTTTACAAACATCATTAACTAAGACAGACAAAGAAGTTCCATCAGAAATAATATGATGCATATTTACTGCAAGTAATATTTTTCCATTTTCCAGTTTTACTATTTTTACCATAAATAGTGGGGCTTTTGATAAATCAAATGGTTTTACAAAATCTTCAAAAAAGGATTTTAGTTGATTATCTTTAATAATATCAGATACAGTTTCTAATTTAAATTCTACATCGTCTTTAATTTTTTGAACTACCTGTTTATTTTCAATTTCAAAATATGTTCTTAAAGAAGGTTGCCTCTCAATTAATTTATTAAAAGCATTTTCTAATTTTTCGATATCTGGTGCCTTATCTAATATTAATCCACCTGCAATATTGTATAATTTAGAATTATATCCAGCAATATTAGAAGAATAGTATGTTCTTACTTGCGCAGAAGATGTAGGATAATATTCAGATTTATCAGCTTTTGGTATAGAAATTTTAACATTTACATTGTTTTTAGATGCAATTAAATCAGATAAATCTTTAACAATAGGATTTTCTAAAATATCTTTTACAAAAAGTTGTACATTTAATGCAGTATAAATTTTTGTACATAAATTTATAGCAGTTAAGGAATCTCCTCCTAAGTCAAAAATCGAATCGTCAATACTTACATCTTTAAGATGTAATGTTTCTTTTAATATATTTATTAGATTTTCATCTGTTTTATTTCTTGGTAAAACTATTTCTTTATTTTTTAATTGAATTTCTGGCGCTGGTAATTTTTTCCTGTCAACCTTACCATTTGTATTTATAGGAAAGCTCTCTAAAGTAATTATAGACGTTGGAATCATATAAGATGGCAATGATTTACGGAGGAATTCTTTTAGTAAATCGATATCTACATTTTTTTCTGTAATAATGTAAGAAACTATTATTTTGTTATTATTGAATTCATTAACTACAGTTAAACAATTTTTAATATTTGGATACTCTAATATTTTTAATGTAATTTCATTTAATTCTACACGGAACCCTCTAATTTTTACTTGATTATCTATTCTTCCTATAAAAGAAATAGAACCGTCAGGAAGCCATTTTACAAGATCTCCAGTTTTATATAGATGTCCTTCATCATAAATATTTGGTATAAACTTATTGTTAGTAAGAGCAATGTCATTTAAATAGCCACGTGCAACACCATCTCCTCCTACAAGCAATTCACCAGGAACACCAATAGGCAATAGGTTATTATCTTTAGATACTATGTAGCAAGTTGAATTAGAAATAGGATAACCAATAGGAATACTATCTTCATAGTATTTATCTATTGTAAAACAAGTTGAGAAAGTGGTATTTTCAGTTGGACCATAACCATTTATAACTGTTAAATTTGGATTAGCTTTTTTTACTGCATTTATATGTTGAGGAGATAGTATGTCACCTCCAGTTAATAAATATTTTACTGTAGAAAAAATTCTAGGATTTTTTTCAGATAGTTGATTAAATAATGGTGCTGTAATCCATAAAACTGTTATTTTATTTTTTTCAAGATAATTTTGTAATGAAGATGGATCTAATAAATCTTGTTTTGGAATTATATATAATTGGAGACCATTTAATAAAGGAGCCCAAATTTCAAATGTACAAGCATCAAAAACAGTAGATCCACCTTGAAGGAATCTATCATTTTTACTAAAGTTTATATAATTTGGATTTTTAACTAATCTAATTATATTTTTGTGCTCTATAATAACACCTTTTGGTTCACCGGTAGAACCAGAAGTATACATTATATAAGCCATATTGTTAATATCAATAAAATTAAGGTTTAGATTATTTTTATTATAATTATATATATCATTTGAAAGATTTATAGATATAGCTTTAATATTATCACTCACAAAGTTAATATCATTTACCAATAAAAATCTAGAAGAAGAATTTTTAATCATATAATCTATTCTTTCTTTAGGATAGTTAATATCAATAGGTAAATAAGCACCTCCGGCTTTTAAAATACCTAAAAACGCAATTATCATTTCTAAAGATTTATCTATAAAAGTACACACAATTTCTTCGTTAGCAAGCCCTTGCTTTTTTAAATAATATGCTAAACTATTTGCTCTTTCATTTAATTCTTTATATGTTAAATGTTCATTCCCAAAAACGACAGCAATATTATCAGG
>CANQVU010000004.1 GCA_947627415.1 uncultured Clostridia bacterium
GTAAATTCAAAAGCATGAAGAATACCAGCTCTTGCAATTTCAGAAGAATCATCTTCATTTATAAACTGTTCTAATTTCAGGTAAGCATTTTTAAATACTTCATAAGATTGAATTAAATTATTTGGCATAAATTTCAACTCCCTCATTTATAATATTTTCTTTTAGCTTATCATCATCCTTTAAAGAATTAAAGTTAATCAAATCAATTTTATATATTATATATAAATCCTCTAAATCATAAAAAATTTTAGTATTTAAAGAATGAGTTAAATCATCTCCATAAAGAACTATATCTATATCAGAAGTTTCTTTATAATCTCCCCTTGCACGAGAGCCAAAAATACAAGCCCTATCTATTTGTGGATATCTGCAAAAAACATTTTTGATGCTATTTATAACATTTTCATTCAAACCAAAATCATTCAAATTCAACTACCCCCAACAAATATTAGTAGGATTATATAACAAAAATTAAAATAAATAAAGCAAAAACTATTAATTTTTATAAATATTTGATATAATAAACAACAAATATATACCTATAACCCACAATTTATCTAAAAGAAAGAAGTGATTTTATGAAAGCATTAGTGACAGGTGCATCATCAGGAATAGGAAAAGAAATGGCTATATATTTAAGCGAGCAAGGAATAGACTTAGTATTAGTAGCAAGAGACCAAGAAAAATTAGAAGAAGTACAAAAGCAAATAAAAACAAAATCAGAAATAATATGTATGGATCTAGGAGATGCAGAAAATTGTATAGAATTATACAAACAAGTAGGAGATGTAGATATACTAATAAATAATGCTGGATTTGGGAAATTTGGAAATTTTACAGAAGCGGATTTAATAACAGAACTAAATATGATAAATACAAATGTATGTGCAGTGCACACACTTACAAAACTATTTCTTCCTGAAATGAAAAAGAAAAATTTTGGATATATATTAAATGTATCATCAATTGCTGGATTTATGCCAGGGCCACACATGGCAACATATCATGCAACTAAAGCATATGTATTAAAATTAACTCAAAGTATATATGAAGAATTAAAACAAGAAGGTTGCGACATAAAAGTAAGTGCATTATGCCCAGGACCTATAAAAACTCCATTTGTGGATAAAGCAAATGTAAAATTCAAAACTAAGCTCATGTCAAGTAGATATGTAGCAAGATATGCAATAGATAATATGTTTAAAGGAAAATATATGATACTTCCAGGAGTGAATAATAAAATTATTAGATTTTTAAGTAAAATTGTACCAGATAAAATAATTGGCAAAATAGTATATAATATGGAGGAAAAATTATGAAAATAGGATTAGCTCTATCACGGTGGAGGAGTAAGAGGAGCAGCACATGTAGGAGCAATTAAAGCTCTTCAAGAAAATGGTATACAAATAGATGCAGTAGGGGGAACATCTGCAGGAAGTATAGTAGCAGCTCTATATGCCATGGGCTATACAACAGATGAAATGTTTAAAATATTTAATTACTTTTCAAAATCTGTTATGGCAATATCTCCTAAGGACATATTTAATGGAATGAAAGAGGTAAGGGGGATAAGATTGGGAGGAATAACTTCAAGTCGTAACATAGAGCTTGCAATTGAGGAAGCTGCGAAGTTAAAAAGAATAAAGAATATAAAAGATATTAAAATGCCTATAATCATACCTACAACTGATTTAATAACAGATGAAGAAGTAATATTTACAAATTGTGAGAATATTAAAGGCAGAGAGTATATACATGATATAGAAATTGGTAAAGCAGTAAGAGCAAGTTCTACATTCCCTGGAATGTATGCACCATTCGAATATGGAAAATATCAATTTGTAGATGGAGGTATATTTGATAACTTACCAGCTATCGAAACAAGAAAATTGGGAGTTGATAAAGTAATATCAATAAAATTTAAATTAAAATCTCCAAGAAAACAAAAAACAATATACAATATAGGAATGCAATCATTAGATTTAATGACTGAAAATTTAATTAGAGAGTCAATAAAAGAAAGTGACTATGTTATAGAAATAGATTTAAGAGATGTAAAACCATTTAGCATTAGTAAATTAGAATTTTCATATCAAGAAGGATACATACAAACTTTAGATAATATAATAAAAATAAAAAAATCATTAAAATAAATTGTTGCTTGTTTCATGTCCTGAATTTTCCCTCTGGGTAAACCACAGATTAAATTAATTGCAAACACTGTAGGGGTCGCCGCCTTCGGCGACCCGCAGAATTAAATTAATTGCAAATGTTGTAGGGGTGAGCCTTGTGTCCACCCGATAAAAAACAAATAAATACGGGCGAACACAAGACCCTCCCCTACAAATTTGAAAATCAGTTCTATTCTACAAACAACAATTTATTAGTTTAATTCAAATAATATTTACTTCTAAAAAATGCAATTGAGAAATTTTTTGAATTTTTTTCCAAAAAATCATAAAAAAGTTCCAAAATCACTTGAAAAAGTTTACATAACCGTTTATAATAAATATATAAATATATTATAGCCGTATAAAATGGCTAAAAACTAAAATGTCATGAAAATGTAATTTTTGTAAAACTAAAGCGTGTATTTTGTATTTCCGTATACATGTTTTGTTGCCAAGCTTAATTTTAACTACTTTATATTAAGAAACATCTATTGACATTAAACGATAAAAATGTAAGAATAATGCTATATAAATATATATATAGCTATAAAAGTAAATTTTATTTGGGAGGAAGTAAAAATATGTTTAATCTAAAAAAAGTAAGTGCAGAAAAGATGAGAGTAAAAATATTAGCAACATTATTGATATTAACATTAACATTTGCTAATTTTGCTTTGCTTCGGATCATATATGGGAAAAGCAATAGCGGCAGATATTAACTTATCAAATCAAGGAACTGAAACAAATAGCAAAAATGTAAAATTCGATGTTTATCTTGATGAAAATGATAGGAGTGTAAAAGAAAAAACAGCAGATATAAATTCAGAAGAAGTAAAATTATATGTATCAGTATCAGTACAAGGTGGAGGATATTTAAATAATGCACAAATTGAACTTGTGGATACTAATTTTAGATTAGCAAACAATCAAGAAATAACAAAATTTAGTTTAAATTCAATTCAATCAGACAAAGGAACAACAGCAGGATTATCAATAGTAGCAAAAAAAGATGAGATATTTAATCTAAATTTATTTGACATGCCTAGCCAAATAAAATTAACAGGAGAATATATAGATAACGATGGAAACGTAAAAGAAATCGATACAACTAAATCAGTAAAAATAGCTTGGACATTGGAAGAATTAACGGATGAAGATATTGCATTAAATCAAGAGGTAATCACAAATAAAGTATATAATATTGATGGAGTAAATAAAAGAGTTATACAATTATTAGTAAGTTCAAAAGTACAAGGAAATAAAGCTCCAGTAAAATCTACTACAATAGAAATATCAAACCCTGAGATAGGAATATCTCCAGAAGAAGTAAAAGTAGTAGGATACAGCACAAAAGCAACTAATGGAAAAACAAGTTTAGAATTTGCTGATGGAGAAAATAGCTCATGGGAATACAAGGAAGAAGAAGGAAAAACATATATACAAGTTTTAAATAAAGCAAATGAAGAGAATATCGTTAAGTGGGCAAATAATGGAGAGGATAAATTTGTAGTTACATATATATATGATGAAAGTGCAGAAGTGCTTCCATTTGTTTGTGATGTAAAATCTACATTAGATATATATGGAAGAACAGTAGGAGTAATTGAAAAAGTAAACAATATAAAATTAGAAGAATTAGCAGAAATTGGAGATATTGTAAAATTAGAAAATAGCATAACAAAAAATATTTATAAAGGAAAAATGTATATTGGTGAAGACACAAGTTATAAGGTAGCATCAAATGTATATGTACCATATAGTAAAATAGCAAATACAACAACAATTCAAAACTTAGAAGATAAAGCTTTAACAGCAGAAAATGAAGAGGTAGAAGGAATAACTACATATTATAAAGAAACAAAAATAAATAAAGCTGATGCTCTAAAAATATTAGGAACAGAAGGAACAATAAAAATATATAATGCAGATGATAAAACTAATCCAATTCAAGAAATAGTTTTATCAGAAGAAAATGAAGAAGATTATTATACAGTTTCTTATGATGAAAATGTAAGAAAAATAGCAGTAGAGTTGAGCAAAGCAAAAGCAGAAGGAATAATAGAAATTGAAAATGAAAAGATAGTAAAAATATCAAATACGGACGTAGCCAAATCATTAGCAGAATTAAAATCAAACACAAATATAACAGTAACAGATGTAAATAATAATACAATAGTAAATTCAAACAATGAAAGCACAGCAAAATTAGTAGAACCAAAAACAACGTTTAATGTATCATTAGATAAAAATTCAATATCAGCTTTAAGTGAGAATGATGTAAGAATAACAGCAGAGTTAATAGCAAAGAATGAAAGTAATAAATTATATAAAAATCCAAAATTAAATATAGAATTGCCAAAGGATTTAAAAGAAGTATCAATACAAAATATAACACCAGTAGTAGGAAATGATGAACTAACATTAAAATCATATAATGTAGTAACAAATAAAGCTGGAAATAAAGTAATAGTAGTTGAAATGCAAGGAGAACAAAAATCATATTCTGCAAATGTAGCAACTATAGTAATAGATGCTAAAATGAAAACAGATGCATTTATGGCTAATAAAAATGTAGAAGTAAAAACTACATTTGTTAATGATGAAGAAATATCAGAAAAAGTGCAAGAGTTAAAAATAGTAGCAAAATCAGGACTAGTAACAAAATCTACTGTTAAGGTAGGAGAAACTGTAGTAGAAAAAGTAAATCAAAATACTATTAATATAGATACAAAACAAAATGAACAAATAGAAATTAATACGGTAATGATGAATAATTATGGAGATAAATTAACAAGTGCTAATATAATAGGAAGCATTCCTGAAGAAACAACATTAAAATCAGCCGTTACTACAAATGCAAAAGATGCAGTAGTATATTATTCAGAAGAAACAAATCCAAGTATAGATTCAGAAAATTGGAGAACAGATGTAGCAAGTTTAGATAATATAAAATCATTTAAAATAAAAACACCAGACTTAGCACAATCTGCACAAGTAACAGTAAATTATAAATATGAGTTAAATGAAAAAGCAGTAAATGATAATAAAAGTACAATAGTATTAAGAGGAACAGTAGATGGAGTTGCAAAAGAAGAAACATTAACATATGTAGCAAATTTACCTGAAGAACAAGCAGAACCACAAGCTGAAGTACAAGGGGAAACAACAAATACAGAAAAATTATCTGTACAAGTTGTAACAACAGCAGGTGGTGAAGAAGTTTCAAACGGTGCAGAAATTAATAATGGACAGGTATTAAGATATAAAGTAAAAGTAACAAATACATCAAATGAAACAATAAATAATATAACAATAAAACCAACTATACAAAATGGAAAATTCTATAGCTTAGTAGAAGATGGTGGAACATATTATGATGGTGAAACAGGAACAATGCTTCCTGGACATAGATATGCAGAAATAGAAAATATTGCTAATATAAAAATAGAAAGTTTAGAAGTAGGAAAAACAAGTGTAGTTGAATATCAGGTAGTAGCATATATAGGTAAAGGAGAAAACTCAAATCAATTTAAAAATGACATATTAATAACAGCAGATAATACAGATAGTTTAACTATAAATGATGTAAAACCAATTAAAGAAGGAAAAATTGCATTAAAAATACATTATACTTCAAATGAAGAACCTGTTTTATATAGTAACGGAGATACAAAAAAATTTGAAGTTGAGTTAATTAATTTAACAGAAACAAATTTAGAAAACGTACCTATCAAAATAGATTTACCAAAAGAACTATATTGTAATTTAAAAGATCAAATGTATTTTGATACAAATAAATCGAGTATTGATTTAGTAGATAATGAACTTGTAATGAATGTTTATAATTTAGGTGCTAATGAAACTAAAAAAATGTGTATTCAATTAACAACAAACCCAATTTCATCAGAACAATTAGAAACACAATCAATATTAGTTGCAACTTCAACTTTTGAAGGAACTACTTATACATCAAACGATTATATAAGAACTATTTATCAATCTGAAACAAATCTAAATGCAGAATTTACATCAGATAAAATGGGACAAATTTTACAATTAGATGATGAGATAACATACACATTAACATTAACTAATAATGGTATTTTAGATACAGGTCCACTTTATATATATGATGATATACAAGAAGGATTAAGTGTAAAATCTATAGTTGTATCAAAAAATAATGGAGAAAATGCAAAATATACAGCAAATAATGAAGGTAATATAGTAATAGACGATTTAGAAGTAGGAATTGGAGAAACTATAACCCTTTCAATAGTAGTTAAATTGGATTATATATTAGATGACGCAAATGAAATAACTAATATAATTAAAGTATCTGGATCATCAATAGATAATATAGAAAAGACTTTAGTAAATGAAGTGTATAGTTCAAATACAGATGATGATAAAGCAAAAACAAACAACATTATAGGTCTTGCATGGGCAGATGTAAATAAAGATGGAATAAGAAATAATGATGAAAAAATGCTAGAAGCAATAGAAGTATTATTGCTAGATAAAGATGGAAAAGAAGTAGCAAAAACAACGACATCACTTGCAGGAACATATAAATTTGATGAACTAGAACAAGGAGAATATACCGTAGTATTTGCATACGATACAAGCAAATATGCAGTAACAAAATATCAAGTAATAGGGGCAACTGAAAGTACAAATTCAGATGCAATATCAAAACAAATAGAAATAAATGGAGAAACAAAAACAGTAGGAGCAACAGACACAATAAAAGTAGATGGAAAAACTATAAATAAAGATATTGACATAGGATTAATAGAAAATGCTAAATTTGATTTAAGATTAGATAAATATATAAGCAAAGTAGTATTAACAAACAATAGTGGAACAACAACCTATGAATATGAAGATACAAACTTCACAAAGGTAGAAATATCAGCAAGAAAAATTGCAGGAACAACAATGGTAGTAGAATACAAACTACAAATAACAAACGAAGGAGATGTAGATGGCTATATAGGAGATGTAATAGACTACTTACCAGATGGATTAGTATTTACATCAGAAACAAATAAAGACTGGTATATGGATGAAAACGGAGTACTTCATAACAAAACACTAGCAGAGCAGGTAATAAAAGCAGGAGAGACAAAGAGTGTTGATTTAGTATTAACAAAAACATTAAAATCAGATAGTACAGGAACAATAGAAAACATAGGTGAAATTGGAGTAAGTAGCAATTTAGAAGGAATAGCAGAATTTGATTCAACAGCAGGAAACAATAAGACAGGAGAAGACGATATAAGTACTGCAGGCTTAATTGTATCAATAGCAACAGGTAGTCCAATGATGTATGTAGGAATTGTAATAGGAACAATGCTCGTACTAGGACTAGGAATATATATTATAAATAAAAAAGTTCTGAAAGTAAGAATATAGAAAGGGGGAAGAAAGAGATGAATATAAAAAGTATAAATTATAAAAAGAATATATTAATCACATTATTAATATTCGCAATTATTGTAATATTACCAGGATTTATTTCTTCCCTTGCAACTAAGGTTAATGCATATTCATTTGAAAGTATTTCGGGTGAAACACAATGGAATGTTGATGAGGATTGTGCTGAATTGTATCAGTTTTTGTATGACATAAAATCTGAGGGAGGAACTTTACCGAAGTTACGGTGATAAGATGCCCGGTGGAAGTAAATTCGAAATAGGTACAAACTTTGGTAAAACTTCGGAGGAAGAAAATTCATTCAATAGAGCAGGATGTCTTCTTGATGAGGGTAAGCGTAAAACTGCTTGTAATGTGGTATGTAGTGAATCTTCGAATTCTACTATAGGGTCAACTAGTGGTAATGTTATAAATCAAATCCTTTATATAACACCAACTGATATAACCTTTTATAAGTTAAAATCAGATGGTACCACATTTAATAAAAACTTTGATATATCTAGTTTTAAAGGATTTAACTATCAAGCATTTCTATCAGTAGCTTATTGTTCACAAAGTGACTTTGATACTGCGGAACATTTCGCAGAGTATATAAGTGCTAATTCAATATGGAAAGATAAAATAAATGAGGAACTTAAAAGTGAAGACAATAAAATTGTGTTCTGGGAAGCACCTAAAAAATATGACTATGATACATCTATAGAGTTTGAAAAATATGGGGAAGATATTTCTCATTATAAATATAGTGGAATTTTTGTTTTCTACTCAATAGGTGCAGGAGCAGGACAAGGTAGAATGGCTTACCATGTCGTTCGTGAAAGAAAAGTCACCCCAGTTAATATAACATTAACTAAATTAGACACATTAGGAAATACAGCATTGCCAAATACAACATTTCATTTTGTATTTGATGAAAATCTAGAAGATATAACGGGTATTAGTGCAAACAACAAGAAAAATTTTAAAATGACAACAAATGATAATGGGCAAATAGAAATTAATGGAATAGTTCCTAAGGATGATACAAAACCAATAAAAATAACAGTAACTGAAACAAAAGTTCCTACAGCGGAAGGCCATTACTATAAAGCTATATCTGAATTTACTATCACGATAACACCTGATGGGAATGGAAAATTTAAAGTTTCAACAAGTAATACTTCAAAAACTTCTATCAGTGTTTCAGGTAATAATGTATCATTAAAAGTAAAAAACCAACCATTAATTACTTTATCAGGACAAGTTTGGTTAGATGGTCAAACTGGAGTAAAAAATGCTTCAGGTCCAAATGGAACAAAGGATAATAAGGATAATAAGGAAGAAGGTATTGATGGTGTATTAGTAGGACTATATAGTGTAAAAGATAAAAAGGTAATAAAAACACAACATACAACAAATGGCGGAAAATATGAATTTAAAGATGTTGAACAAACAAAGGAAGGATATCAAATTGTATTTAGCTATGATGGAATAAACTATATAGAAACTAAGGCAACTAATACTAATAATAATCAAAATAATAATAATCAAAATTATGGTACACAGTCAAAAGCAGATGAGCAAAATAGAACAGCCTTTAATGATAAATTCAAAACAATAAGTAAAGATATTGCAACAGGAACAGATGGAAAATCATCTATAAAACTAGGTTATGATTATGATAGTAATAACAAAATATCTACTTTAAGAACAACAATGGATGGTACAAATCCAGCAAATAATAATGCTGCAGATTTCAGAATGACGGCACAAACAGGAAGATATCAAAACACAACTTCAAATATAGACTGTGGATTAGTAAAAAAAGAATTTGATTTAGCACTAGGAACAGATGTAAAAAGTGCAAGATTAGAAATTAATGAAAAATCAGTAGAATATAGTTATGCTCAAATAATGAATGGAGATATGAAAGATATAGACTTAGATAATATTTTACAAGGTAAATCTTCAGATAACCAAGAGGTTGCATATAATTTATACTTATATAAATCAGATTATAACTATAGAATATCAGACTATAAAACTGATGGTTCAATAGAAAACAAAGTAGATGATAATGATGATAATAAAGTTAATAATTATGAAAGTTTAAAAGAGTTACAAGCATATGTTACATATAATGTTATCTTAAAAGGTCAGACTACTCAAAGCTCAACAGTAAATGAATTTGTATACTATTATGATTCTAAATATGAGCCTACATTTAAGGTAGGAGATATTATTGATGGGTATAAAGTAGACAGTATAAATGATAATAAAATAGTTTTATCAAGTGCTGGAAATGATAATGTAATAAAAAGTAACGACTATAGAAAAGAAGTGAATTTAGAATTTAAAGTATTAGATTTAACACCAGGAGGAGAATTTACAAATATAGCAGAAATTACTAAGTATTCAACAGATGAGGGAGGATTAATAGATAAAGACTCAGCACCTGATAATGGAGTAGCAAATGGAAATATAACAAAATACGAAGATGATACAGACCAAGCAAAAGGAATAACAATTTCATTAAAAAATGATGCAAGAACGATAGAAGGAACAGTATTTGAAGATACAGACAAAGATGGATACTTAAATAATGAAAATAAACCAGTAAATGATGTAATAGTACAACTTATCGAAATTAAGAAAATATCTGGTAATTACTATGAATACATTTGGCAAGAAACAAGAAGTGGAAGTAATCAAGTCAAAACAACAGCAAGAAATGGATATGAAGGAAATTCATATACAAATAATGTAACAGCTGGAAGTGGAAATTATGAGTTTAAAGATTATATTCCAGGCAACTACATCATAAGATATATCTACGGAGATGGAACAACATATGATTTAACAGAAAATGTACAAAAATATAACGGTCAAGACTACAAATCAACAGTTGATGCACATTATAACGCTCCATGGTATAACACAGCAGGATATACAACTAATGATGCTGGAGAATATCCTTCAGTAGCAAGGGATAATGAAGCAAGAAGACTAGAAGTAATGGCATATTCAACTACAATTGATGAAGCAAATGGCGAAGCATTAGAAAGAAGAAATAAAGAAGATTTAAAAAATACATGGATGGCAGCAGAAACATCAAGAATAAATGTACCAGTAGATGCTGATAATACTGGAAATTCTGATGATAGTACAAATGTTTCATACGATAATATAAAAAATACAGTTTCATTCTCAAATGTTAATTTTGGATTAGCATTAAGACCAGAAACAAAATTAATACTAGAGAAACATATAACAGGATTAAAAATAACACCAAATGGAACAGGTGTACAACCTATAGTTGATGCAAAATCAGATATAGAAGGTATTATAAATGACAATACTATAACAACATCAGGTGTAAAAGACGGACTTGCAACAATAAAATCAACAAGAGATAATAGAGGATTCTGGCAAGTAGCAACAGACGTAGAAGAGTTGGCTCAAGGAGCAGAGTTAGAAGTAGAATATACATATGTAATAAGAAACGATAGTGATGAGGATTACTTATCTAAAACTTTAGTAGATGCATATAGAAATCAAGATATAAAACCTTATAACGATGTTTTAAATGAAGTTACAGGTACTGTAAAGACAACGATGAAAAATGGAACTTACTCATATAGTAATAGTAATAAAATAGGAGCATTCTTAGGAAGTTATTATTACAATGGAGATTCTACAAGATGTGCAGAAGTACCATCAAGAGTAGAGACATTAGAAGAACAATTAAATAATGAATTAGTATTTGATAGTACTGAAGGAACATCAGGAGATGATTTTGAAAAAACAACTGCTACAGAATCTAAGATTATCTATGACGAAGAAGGAAATCCAAAAGAAGCTGATACTGTGACAGTAATTGAAAATACTGAGGTAAGTGATATATTAACAAGAAAGACTGGAGAAAAATATGTTAATGATGATACTGCAAAAACAGCTGATTTTAGTAAAACAATAAAACTAAGAAAACTATTATCAACATCAAATGGAGGAAGCATTGAAGGAAATTTACCAAGTTATATAGCAGAAATAGTAAAATATTCAAATGCAGCAGGAAGAAGAAATATGTCAGCTGAGCCAGCAAACTTAAGCTATGTACATAGTGATGATAAAGAAATGACATTAAACAACAGTTGGTTATATGAAAAAGACGGAAAAACATATGAAACACAAAACAAGGAAAACATACCAGAAGGAGCAACAAATATAAGAGAAGCAAACGAAGAAGACGAATTCTGGGCAGAAACGATCATCGTAACAAAACCAACAGGTCAAGACAACATATCTCCAATGCAAATAGCAATAATAACAGTAAGTAGCATAGCAGTATTAGGAGTAGGAATAGTCTTAATAAAGAAATTTGTATTAAAGAAATAATGCAAAATAAATAAAAGAGGATTTTGGGGACAGACCCCAAAATCCTCTTTTATTATATAGGAAAAATCAATTTTCATTTTAATCCTTTATAAGATTTTTCCGTATACAACAGGTTAGTCTACCTTAGTTTGCCAGAACAAAGTGAGTCCCATGTAAGGATTTTGGGGACAGACCCCAAAATCCTCTTTTATCCTAAATTCAATAACATAACAGTAAAAATTGACATATTATGTAAAAATGTGATATAATATATTTAGCAAGCTTAGAATAGCTTGACTAAATTATTTTTTTGGAGGTACTCTATCATGATGAAAGAGGCAGAAAAACTTAATGCGTTGAACGAGGTTCTCGAAACATGCCGGGATAAAGGCGTAACTATTGAGGATCTTATGGAAGCTGTGGCAGCATCTATAGGCAATAAAACAGATGTTGAACCTGAAAGCCTGGAAAAAAGAATTTCCAGAATATTCCGAGAAATCGGAATTCCAGCTCACATTAAAGGATATCACTATTTGCGATCTGCTATTATACGTGGATTGAATGATCCGGAGGCAATGGAAAGTATAACTAAAACTTTATATCCTACCATTGCAAAAGAGTATAAAACTACTGCACCACGTGTTGAGCGTGCAATACGCCATGCTATTGAAGTGGCGTGGGAGAGAGGTAATGTAGATGTGTTTCAGAAATACTTCGGCTACACAATACAGGCAGAGAGAGGTAAACCGACGAATAGTGAATTCATTGCGATGATCGTTGACAAGATTCAGCTTGAATCTTAACTCCAAAACAGACTCTAGTTTAATACTAGAGTCTTTTTCTTATGCATATAAATATAAAAAATTGATATAATAAATATTATTGGAAGATATTGTATGAAAAAAATGATTGTGATATAATCTATTAAAACGAGGGACATACCTCGATCTATGAGGAATACTTCGTATGCCGAGGTGTGTCCCTCAAACCTTGTAAAAAACCTTATATTACAAATGATAGAAAGGAGAATATTATGTCAGAATACGAAAGTCTAAAAGAAAAATTATTTAATAATAAAGTGTGTGGATGGGAAACAATTAGCGAAGAAGAAAAACAAAAAATAAATACTTTTGGAGATGAATATATATACTTTTTAAACAAAGCAAAAACAGAAAGAGAAGCAGCTGAGTTTGCAAAAGAAATGTTGCAGAAAAATGGTTTTATAGATATAAGACAAAAAATGGTTTTAGAACCAGGAGACAAAGTATACTATGTAAATAGAGAAAAAAGCATTTACATTGCAGTAATAGGAACAGATCCTTTAGAAAGTGGATTAAATATTATAGGAGCGCATATAGACTCACCAAGATTAGACTTAAAACCAAATCCTTTATATGAAGATACAGGATTTGCATACTTAAAAACACATTACTATGGAGGAATAAAAAAGTATCAATGGACAACAATTCCATTAAGTATTCATGGTGTAATTGTTAAAACAAATGGAGAAAAAATAAAAATAAACATTGGAGAAGACGAAAATGATCCAGCATTTGTAATAACAGATCTATTGCCACATTTAGCACAAGATCAAATGGAAAAGAAATTAAAAGAAGGAATTTCAGGTGAAGACCTAAATCTTTTAATTGGAAGTATTCCATATGGAGATGACAAAACATCTGAAAAAGTAAAATTAAACATCTTAAAAATATTAAACGAGAAATATGGAATAACAGAAAAAGACTTATTAAGTTCAGAATTAGAATTAGTACCTGCATTTAAAGCAAGAAGTTTAGGATTTGACAGAAGTATGGTAGCAGGATATGGACAAGACGATAGAGTATGTGCATATGCAGAAATAAGAGCAATGCTTTCTGTACACAATCCTAGAAAAACAGCAGTATGCATATTATCAGACAAAGAAGAAATAGGAAGCATGGGAAATACAGGAATGGAATCACATGTTTTTGATACATTTGTTGCAGAACTATTAAACAAAAGAGGAGAAAACAGACCTAATTTATTAGACAAAGTATTTTGCAACTCAAGAATGTTATCAGCAGATGTAGATGCAGCACTTGATCCAATATACGCATCAGTATCAGAAAAAAATAACGCATCATTCTTAGGATATGGAATAGGATTTAATAAATACACAGGTTCAAGAGGAAAATCTGGAGCATCAGATGCAAACGCAGAATATGTAGCAGAAATAAGAGCAATGTTAGAATCAAACAATATAGCATATCAAATAGGAGAACTTGGAAAGGTAGATGTAGGAGGAGGCGGAACTATTGCATACATTCTAGCAAACAAAGGAATAGATGTAATAGACTGTGGAGTACCAGTATTATCAATGCACTCACCATACGAAGTAACAAGCAAATTTGATATATACGAAAGCTACAGAACATACGAAGCATTCATGAAGTAGGATTTTGGGGACAGACCCCAAAATCCTCATTTAAATTTATAGGGGGCATTTTATAAAGTATAAAGGAGGAAAGAGATTTATGCCCCGTACAGTTAGAAAAGTAAGTTATTCAGGGTTTTATCATGTAATGATAAGAGGAGTTAATAAAGAAATAATATTTAGAGATAATAGAGATAGAATTAATTTTCTTCATTTGTTAAAATATTATAAAACAAAATTAAATTGTGTAATACATGCATATTGTTTAATGAATAATCATGTACATATATTGATTGAAGATACGAATAATAAATTAGGAGAGTTAATGCGAAATGTTACTTCTGTATATGCAGGAGAGTTTAATAAAAAATATGGAAGAATAGGACATTTGTTCCAAGATAGATTTAAAAGCCAGTGTGTAGAAAGTGATTTTTATTTATTGCGATTAATTAGATATATTCATAGAAATCCAGAAAAAGCAGGAATATGTAAAACAGAAAATTATAAATGGAGTAGTTATAGAGAATATATATCTACAAGCAAAATTATTCAAAAAGAATATATTTTATCTAAATATGATAATAATTTTAACAAAGCAATAGAATTGTTTAAAAATAATATATTAACTGATAAAGAAGATAATATAGATGATGTATATATAGAAAGTGAAATTACCAAAGATAAGGCAATTGAATTTATTAAATATATATTAGATGTACAAGATATTAAAACTATATTGAGGAAAAACAAAGAAGAAAAAATAGAGATAGTAAAGAGTATTAAAAACACTGGAAGAATAAGTAATAAACAAATATCAGAGATACTAAATCTAAATAAGAATTTTGTTGGTAAGATAAAATAAAAGAGGATTTTGGGGTCTGTCCCCAAAATCCTCTTTATAAATTATACAAATTACTGTCTATGCATAGTTTTGCTCTGGCTGCTGTTTTTTCATCAGATTTGAGAGCATTTTCTAAAAATTCAGGATGTGCAATTAAGAATTTTCTCATTGTTTCATCTGGATTTGCATAGAAATTTTTTAACATTTCAAACTGATTTTCATTTATTATATTCATATCAAGGGCTTTTTTGAACAGACTTTCATCTATATTAATAATAGATAATGATTTAACATTTTCTTTTTCTAATTTTTCTTTTCCACCTTGCATTCTATCTACAACTACTGTACTCCAAACAATTTCTGCTCCTAAGCTTTTAATTGCAGGAATCCAAGCTCTTAAGTAGCTAGAGGCTTCTGTTATTAAGTCAGCTACATGTAGTACTTTAGCATTTTTTACATTTGATTTATCAATTTCTTTTTCAAAAGAACTATCATTTATTACCATACTTAAATCTTTGTAAATAGTAATATGTGGCTTTGAAAGTAAATTTGCAATTATATTAGAAAAAAACCAATCTCTTCTTTCACCACCTGATACGTAGTCTATTTCATCTACATTTATATTTTCTTTAATAAATTTAATCATTTCATCAATTACATTTTTATATATTTCATTAGATTTATAATGATTAAAAGTTTTCCCTAAAACTTTTTTAGGAAGAGTTTCCTTATTTTCTTTCTCAGAATCAATAAATCCTAATAAATCAACTGCATCTTGTTCGCTTCCATAAAGAAAATGTGTGTTTATATAATATGGTCCTATTTTGCCAGAAGTATACCAAAATGGTTTATTATCCGGACAAATTCTTAAGGCATTTGTTTTAAATAAATATGATACTAAGTTACTCATATAAAAACCTCCATTCGGACAAAAATGTCCTTAAATATTTTCTTAAATCATAAATCAAAAATAGAAGAAAGTCAAATAAAAACCTTGAAAAAAATAGTATAAAATGATAATATTGTAGAAATAGAAAAAGGGGGATGAAAAGTGACAATATTATTAAAAAATGGAAAATTAATAGATTATAAAACTAACACGAATGATTATTTTGATATTTTTATCGAAAATGGAATTATAAAAGAAATCTCTAAAGAAATAAATAAAATAGCTGATGAAATTATTGATTGTACAAACCTATTTATTATACCAGGTATGATAGATGTTCATTGTCATTTAAGAGAACCTGGATTTGAACATAAAGAAACTATAGAAACAGGAATGAAAAGCGCTGCCAAAGGTGGTTTTACTTCTATTTGTCCAATGCCAAATACAAAACCAGCTTGTGATAGTGTTTTTATTTTGCAAAAAATACAGACGGAAGCAAAAAGAGTGGGAGTTTGCAATGTGTTTCCATATGCGAGTGTAACAATTGGAGAAAAGGGAGAAGAACTAACAGATTTTGAAGCTTTAAAAAATGCAGGAGCAATTGCTTTTTCAGATGATGGCATGCCAGTAGTAAGTAGTAAAATTATGAGAGAAGCAATAATTAAATCAAATGAGTTAGGTACATTTGTTGCATCACATTGTGAAGATAAAGAGCTTGGAAAAGGTGCAATAAATAAAGGAAAAATATCAGAAAAGTTGAATGTAGAAGGTGTATATCCAGAGGCAGAAATATTAATGGCTGCAAGAGAAATAGAGCTTGCTGAAACAAATAAAAAACACGTACATATATGCCATATAAGTACAAAAGAAAGCGTTAATATGATAAGAGATGCTAAAAAAAGAGGAGTAAATGTAACTTGTGAGACATGTCCACATTACTATAGTTTTACAGAAGATGAAGTATTAGTGTCTGGAACAAATGCAAAAATGAATCCACCTCTTAGAACAAAAGAAGATTTAGACGCAATAGTGGAAGGATTAAAAGATGGAACAATTGATAATATAATAACAGATCACGCTCCACATTCTGCTGAAGAAAAAAATCAAGAATTATCAAAAGCACCAAATGGAATAATAGGATTTGAAACAGCGCTAGCTGCAAGTATTACTAATCTTATTGATAAAGGACACATTGATTATTTAGATTTAGTAAGACTTACAAGCTATAATCCAGCAAAATTATTAGGAATTGATAGAGGAGTAATAGAAGAAGGTAAGGTTGCTGATATTACAGTATTTGATCCAAACAAAGAATATATATATATAAAAGAAAGTATAGTATCAAAATCAAAAAACACACCATTTATAGGGAAAAAACTAAAAGGACAAGTAAAATACACAATAGTAAATGGAAAAGTAGCTTACAAGTTTTAATTTGGCAAAAAAGGGGACAGACCCCTTTTTTGCCAAAAGTATAAATTAGAAGGAGAATGATAAATATGGAAAATGCAATGGACAAATTAATTAACAAAATTAAGGAGACAAACAATCCTACAGTTATGGGATTAGATCCAAGGTATGATATGATACCAGATAGTATTAAAACTAAGTATACAAAAGATATAGAAGGTGCTTGCAAAGCAATATTAGAATTTAATAAAGGATTAATAGATAGTGTATGTGATATAGTACCTGCTGTGAAGCCCCAAATTGCTTTTTATGAGATGTTTGGTGTAGAAGGTATAAAAGTATTTAATGAAACATGTAAATATGCTAAAGAAAAGGGAATGTGCGTAATAGCAGATGTAAAAAGAGGAGATATAGGTTCAACTGCTGCAGGATATTCAAATGCATTTTTAGGAAAAACTCCAATAGGTGATGAAAAAGTATCAATATATGATGTTGATTTTGTAACAGTAAATCCATACTTAGGAATTGATGGAGTAAAACCATTTATAGATGACTGCAAAGAATATGGAAAAGGAATATTTGTTTTAGTAAAAACATCTAACAAATCATCAGGTGAATTACAAGATTTAAAATTAGAAGATGGAACTACAATATACGAAAAAGTAGCAAGTTTAGTAAGTTCTTGGGGAGAAGAATTAGTAGGAGAATATGGATATAGTAGTGTAGGAGCAGTAGTAGGAGCAACATATCCTATTCAAATAAAAGAACTAAGAGAAATTATGCCAAAAACATTTTTCTTAATACCAGGATATGGAGCTCAGCGGAGGAAGAGCAGAAGATATAGCTCTAGGATTTAAAGATGGAATAGGTGGAATTGTAAATGCATCAAGAAGCCTAATGGCAGCATACAAATCAGACAGATGGAAAGACGAATATTCAGATGAAGAATACGGAAAAGCAACAAGAGCAGAAGCAATAAGAATGAGAGATGAATTAAATAAAGAAATTTTGAAATAAATCAGAGAAGGGAGAATAAAATGCCAGTACAATTACATGCTAAATTGATTAAAAAAGAACAATTAAAGACAGACATATTTAAATTTTCTTTATCAGCTAAAGAAATTGTGGATATTGCAAAACCAGGTCAATTTATAGAAATAAGAGTTACAGAAGGAATTGATCCATTTTTAAGAAGACCTATTAGTATTTATAACATGGATAAGGAAAATGGAGTTTTAGAGATAATATTTAGAGTTCAAGGAAGAGGAACAGAAATTTTATCAAGAAAAAAAGAAGAAGATTTAGTTGATATAATAGGGCCATTAGGATACGGAACATTTAAATTTGAAGAATATAAAAACATAGCAATACTTCGGTGGAGGAATAGGAGTATTTCCTTTATACGAACTTGCTAAAAATGCCTCAAAAAGCACAACAGTAAATACATATTTAGGATTTAGAAATGAAGAAGCGGTATTATTAGAAGAAGAATTTAAAAAAGTATCAAACAAATTAGTAATTACAACAGATGATGGAAGTTACAAGATACATGGATTTGCAATAAACGAGTTGAAAAAAGATTTAGAAGAGGGTAAAATAGAGGCAATATTTGCATGTGGACCATTACCATTACTTAAAGCTGCTCAAAGTTTAGCAAAGGAAAAGAATATTCCATGTCAAATATCATTAGAAGAAAAAATGGGATGTGGACTTGGAGTGTGTTTAGGATGTGCAGTAGAAGTAGTAACAGGCGGATATGAGCATGTATGCAAACAAGGCCCAGTATTTGATAGTAATAAAGTAATTATTTAAAAATAGGATTTAGGGGTCTGTCCCCTTTTTCCTAGTAAGAGGTGTTGAATTTATGAATACAGAAGTTAATTTTGCAGGTATTAAAATGAAAAATCCTGTAACAGTTGCATCAGGTACATTTGGATATGGAAGAGAATATAGTCAGTTTTTCGATTTAAGTAAGCTTCGGAGGAATCATTACAAAAGGTACATCTTTAAAACCAAGAGATGGTAATAAACCATCTAGAATTTATGAAACTCCAAGTGGTATGCTTAATAGCATTGGTCTTCAAAATCCAGGTGTAGAATATTTTATGGAATATGATTTGCCTTGGCTTAAGAATCAGGATGTTGCAGTTATAGTAAATGCGTGTGGAAGTACGATAGAAGATTATGTTGAACTTTGTAAAATATTAAATAAAGCAGATATAGATGGAGTTGAACTTAATTTATCTTGCCCAAATGTTAAAGCAGGATGTTTAGCATTTGGAACGACATATGAAGGCGTGAAGGAAGTTACAAGTAAGGTAAGAAAAGTTTTAGATAAGCCATTGATAGTAAAACTTACTCCAAATGTAACAGATATAACACTTCCAGCAAAGGGAGCAGAAGATGCTGGAGCAGATGCAGTATCACTAATTAATACATTACTTGGAATGAGTATTAATATAAATACAAGGAAACCATATCTTGCTAATAATACGGGAGGATTATCAGGACCTGCTGTAAAACCAGTCGCAGTAAGAATGGTATATCAGGTATCTCAAGCAGTAAATATTCCGATACTTGGTATGGGTGGAATTATAAATGGAAATGATGCAGTAGAATTTATGCTTGCAGGAGCATCAGCGGTATCCATTGGTGCAGGTAATTTTATAGATCCATATACTAGCGTAAATACAGTAAAAGGTATTGAAGAATATATGAAAAAGCATAATATAGAAAATATAAATGATATAGTAGGAAAAGTAGAAATGAATTAATTTTCAAAAAATACTTGCAAAATAAAACAAAAAATGATAATATATTTACATATTAATATTAAAATAGTAGATTTAAAAAAAACCCCTTTTTTAGGGAAACTTTTTTAAATCTATTTTTGTTTTTACAATTAGGAGGAAAAATTAATGAACACAAAGTATATTTTTGTTACAGGTGGAGTAGTATCGGGACTAGGAAAAGGAATAACTGCTGCATCACTTGGAAGACTTTTAAAAAATAGAGGCTATAAAGTTACAATACAAAAAATGGATCCATATATTAATGTTGACCCAGGAACAATGAGCCCAATTGAGCATGGTGAGGTTTTTGTAACAGATGATGGAGCAGAAACAGATTTAGATTTAGGCCATTATGAAAGATTTATAGATGAAAATTTAACTAAAAATTCTAGTGTAACTACTGGAAAGATTTATTCTAGTGTAATTGCAAAAGAAAGAAAGGGTGAATATTTAGGTAAGACTGTTCAAGTAATACCTCATATTACTAATGAAATAAAACAAAACATATATAGTTTTGAGAATGAGGATGTTGATATAGTAATTACAGAAATAGGTGGAACTATTGGAGATATTGAAGGACTATCATTTATAGAAGCTATAAGACAAGTTGGAATAGAAAAACCAAAGGGAGATGTGATTTATGTTCATGTAACATTACTTCCATATATTTCTGGTTCAAATGAGTTAAAATCTAAGCCAACACAACATTCTGTAAAAGAACTTCAATCATTAGGTATAAAGCCAGATATTTTAGTATGTAGATCAGAGTTACCTATAACGGATTCAATGAGAAATAAAATAGCGCTTTACTGTAATGTAAGACCAGAAAGTGTAATACAAAATGCTACAGTAGATAATTTATATGCGGTACCTCTAATGCTTGAAGAAGAAGGATTAACACGTGAGGTTTGCAAAGCTTTAAATTTAGATAAAATAGAGCCAAAAAATGAAGAGTGGGAAAAAATGATAAACCACATTAGAAATATAGGTGAAAAAACAGTTAAAGTTGCAATAGTAGGGAAATATGTTTCTCTTGAAGATTCATATCTTTCAGTTGCAGAGAGTCTAAGACATGCAGGGTTTGAGAATAATGTTAAAGTAGATATTGGATTTGTTGATTCAGAAGAGATAACAGATCAAAATGCAAAAGAAAAATTAGGAGAGTATGATGCCCTTTTGGTTCCAGGAGGATTTGGAAATCGTGGGATAGAGGGGAAAATAGTAACAATAAAATATGCAAGAGAAAATAAAGTTCCATTCTTAGGTATATGTTTAGGAATGCAGATGGCGGTAGTAGAGTTTGCAAGAAATGTATTAGGGTTAAAAGATGCAAATTCAGAAGAATTTGATGAAAATACAAAAAATCCAGTAATACATATAATGGATGACCAAAAGAACATAGATAAAAAAGGTGGAACAATGAGGCTTGGAAGTTATCCTTGTATTTTAAAAGAGGGAAGCAAAGCATATGATTTATATGGAACTAAAGAAATAGCTGAAAGACACAGACATAGATATGAGTATAATAATGATTATAAAGAAAAAATGGAAGCTGCAGGGCTTATATGTAGCGGGACATCACCAGATGGAAGATTAGTTGAAATAGTTGAATTAAAAGATCATCCATTCTTTGTGGCAGGACAATTCCATCCAGAGTTTAAATCAAGACCAAATAGACCTGGGCCATTATTTAAAGGATTAATTGCAGTCGCTAAAAAAAATATAGGTTTATAAAGATAAAGGGAGCCTAACTAAAGGCTCCCTTAAATTGTCATTTTAAACTTAAAGTTTCATTTCCATTATTATATGCTTCTGCTATTTTTTTCTCAATTTTTAAAAGCTGAAAGAAATTTTCAGAAGAATAGATTAGTTCGTGTGATTGTAAATCATCCACATAGAATAAACCATATAAATGATATGCACGATAATAGTCGATTGTCAATTCTTTAAGATTGACAATTCTTAAAATCCGATTATTCTGAAGAAATAGTGTTATTGAATGCACTGAAAAAAACCTCCTAACATAAATGACAATGTAATTAAAGCAAAAAGCATTTAATTATAAAAGCATTCTACCATAAAATTATGTAAAATGCAAACAATTACAAATCTAAACTCAGGAACCAGAATGTGTTTAAAAATATATAAGTATAAATAGCTGCGAAAGTTCCTTGTAGGAGTTTTCCTATTAAATAAGGCTTAATAGAGATTTTTGCTTTTGATGTAATACTCAAAATCTGAAGCATTATAGATATACCACCAAATCCTAATAAAAATGCACAAATTATAACATTTGTTGAAATAGCTTTATTGCTAATTCCCGCAACCAAACAAACTCCATTAGTAAGTTCTAATATTCCAGTAAGTATTCCATTTGCATAATTAAGAGGAATTCCCAAAACATTAAGAATAGGTGATATAAAGTTTGCAAGTATATTTAAAACATTGCTATTTTCTAATATGGATATAATCACAGAAAATAGAACAATAAATCCTCCTATTAAAAATATAGTATTAATTGCACTCATTATAGAATTTGCTAAAACTTCTCCAAGATTTGATAATGAAACTTTTTCAGGAACGCTGTTAGAGGATTCTCCCAACAAAGAACTCCTTTTTTTTCTGCCAGATTTCCACCATCTAAACAAAAAACCAACAGTAAGACATGCCAAAAGATGAGTAATAAAAAGCAAAATTCCAGTATTAGTATCTTTAAATAATCCTATTCCAACAGTTCCTATTATAAAAAGGGGACCAGAGTTATTAGTAAAAGCAAGTAATCTTTCTGCTTCTTCACTTGTGCATATACCTTCTGATTTGAATTTTGAAACTATTTTTGCGCCCATTGGGTATCCACTAACAATTCCCATTATAAATGGAAATGCTCCTTCTCCAGGCACATTGAAAATAGGCCTCATAAATCTATTTAATAATTTACCTAAAAATGAAATAACGTTAGTATATCCAAGAAGTTCAGTTGCAATAAAAAAAGGAAGCAGAGATGGAACTACTGAATTTGCCCATAATAACAAACCATTTTTTGCAGATGAAAGATTAGCATTTGAAAATACTAATAGAAAAATAGTAAATAGACAAATACAAATAGGAACAAATAATCTTTTTAGTTTAAATACTATTATTCTCATTTTATACATGTACACACCTCTAAGACATATATATTAAATATATAAAAAATATATGTTATAATTTATATTAGTTAATTAGATAGATTGTTGTTTGTAGGTTTAAATTAATTGCAGATGTTGTAGGGGCGGAATCAATTTCAGCCCGAGAAACAGATAAATTCCGGGCAGATATGAAATCTGCCCCTACGGATTTTAAAATAGATTTTTTCAAACAAACTATGATTATTCAAACAAAATATTAATAGTGGACAAAATATGAAAATAATGTTATATTATGAGGGTATTTAGAAAGGATTATAAAATGGAAAATAATTATGAAGAAGCAAAAGAAATATTAAAAAAATACAAACAAGAACACATTATAGAATTTATTGATAAGTCATCTTTAGAGGTTAAAGACAAATTAATAAACCAAGTGTTAAATATAGATTTTGATGAATTAAAAGAATTATATGAAAAAACATTTGAGGATATATATGTAGATTTAGAAGAATTGCAGCCAATTACAGGAGTTAATCCAGATAGATTAAGCAATAAAGAATTAGAAAGTTATGAAAAAATAGGTACGGATATTATAAAGAATAATAAGTTTGCAGTAAGCACAATGGCAGGAGGACAAGGATCTAGACTTCGGGCATTCAGGAGCTAAAGGTACATATAAAATTGAATTTGAAAATGGTGATAAATATCTATTTGAAATAATAGTAGATACCTTAAAGCGAGCAAACAATAAATACAATGTAATTATACCTTGGTATATAATGACTAGTAACGAAAATAATGAAGATACAGTTAGATTCTTAGAAAAACACAATTATTTTGGATATCCAAAAGATTATATCTATATATTTGAACAAGGGAAATTACCATTATTAAATGAACAAGGGAAATTACTGATTGGAAAAGACGGACTTATAAAGGAAGCGTCAAATGGTAATGGAGGAATATTTAATTCTATGCTAAAAAAAGGAGTAATAGCAGATATGGATAAAAGGGGCATAGAATGGGTATTTATTGGATCTGTTGATAATATATTACTAAAATATGTTGATGTTCTATTATTGGGATTAACAGCATCGAAAGATAATCAAATAGGAACTAGAACAGTATTAAAAAGGAGTCCAGACGAAAAAGTAGGAGTTCTTTGCAAACAAAACAATCGAGTGAAAGTAATAGAATACACAGAATTACCTGATGATATAGCAAGTATAACAGATGAAAATGGTGAGTTAGTATTTGGAGAATCACATATTATGTGTAATTTATTCAATATAAAAGCAGTAAAGAGGTGTAGTACTAAGGAATTAGAATACCACATAGCATTTAAAAAATCTAACTATGTAGATAAAAATGGTAAATTAATTGAACCAAAAAAAGAAAATGCATATAAATTTGAACAATTTATATTTGATAGTTTTAAAATATTTGATGATATTGCAATACTTAGAGGCAAAAGGGAAGAAGATTTTGCACCTGTTAAAAATATTACAGGAAATGATAGCCCTAAGACTGCAAAAAAACTATATGAAAACTATTGGAAAAATAATTAGTTTATGATATATTAATAGCGAAATATATGTAGAAATAGGGGGAACTTTGAAATGAATAGTAGGGGTAGGAGATATGATAGTCAGCCGAAACTAAATTTAAAAAAAGTTATAGGTGTAATTGTAGCTATAGCAGTTATAATTATGATTGTAATATCAATTGTTAATATAGTAAAAAATAGTAAAAAGAAAATAGAAGTAAAAAACTATTCATATTATACAATTTATGAAAACGGTAAATTTGGAGTAATAAATAATGACGGAGAAACAGTGATAGAGCCATCATATGATGAGATGATAGCAATACCTAACAATTCTAAACCTATATTTGTATGCACATATGATGTTGATGATAAAACAGGGACATATAATACAAAAGCTATTAATGAAAAAAATGAAGAAATTTTAATGGGGTATGACAAAATAGAAGCAATAGATAATTTTGATTCAAAACAAAATGTTTGGTATGAAGATAATGTATTAAGAGTAAGTAAAAACGGGAAATATGGAATTATAAATTTTGATGGTCAAGAAATCTTACCTTGTGAATATGATGAAATAACGGCATTAAAAGGAACAACAGGCAATTTTATAGTTAAAAAAGAAGGCAATGTTGGATTAGTAAATGAAGAAGGACAAAAAATTGTAGATACAGAATATAAAAATATACTTACACTTAAAGAAGGATATAAAAATGAATATATAATTGTAAATGCAGATAACAAGTATGGATTAATTAGTACGAGCGGAACAGTTTTAATAGAACCAAAATATGAACAAGTAAAATATTTAGGAAGTTCAAATTTATTTGCAGTAAAACAAAACAACACATGGGAATTAATGGATATAGAAGAAAATAAAATATTAATAAATGAAGGATATAGTAATATTGTAGAAGCAAAATCTGAAAATATAATAGTGGTAGATAAAGATGGAAAATATGGAGTTGTAAGTAAAGATAATAAAGAGAAAATAAAACCACAATATGAAGATTTAAAATATGCATTTTCAATTTACTACATAGCAAAAAAAGATGGTAAATATGGAGTAATAAATTTAGACAATGAAAAAGTAATAGAATTCGATTACAAAAATATGACATATGTTGAAAATGGTGGATTTATCCAAGCTGATAAAACCGATACAGAAACAGTTATATTTGATAATAATTTAAGTCAAAAAATTACTGGAATAGTATCAGAATTAAATACAGATAAAGGATATATCAAAGTATATTCAAACAATGAGTATAAATATTATAATTTTAAACTAGAAGAGAAAAATCCATCAGATTTACTAACAGAAAACACATTGTTCTTAAGTAAAAAAGATGGAAAATATGGATATATTGATAAATCTGGTAGGGTTGTAGTAGATTATATATATGAAGATGGAACAGAGCAAAATTTAAAAGGATTTGCAGCAGTTAAAAAAGATGGAGTTTGGGGAAGTATAGACAAAGTAGGAGCTATATCTTACGAGCCATCAGTAAACTTAGATAATAGTATTTATATAGACTTTATAGGAGCTTGGCATCTAAATGATAGTGGATTATATTATGAAAAATAAATTAAACAGAAGGGGATATCCCCTTTTGTTTAATATTTAAAGTAATGAGGAGATAAATAATGGAACTAAAGATAAAGTATCAGTATACATATTTTATAAAACCATTTCTTATTAAAGAAAATAAATACGAAAAATATTTATTTTCTTTAGTAAACAATAAAAATTGTAAATTAAAAATATTTGAAAAAGAGAGAGACCTTAATTTATACTCTTATTTCATTCAAAATATAAGAAAATATTTTTTCCCAACATTTGAATTTGATAGAAATAAAATAAATAATTTAAATAGATTAGATAATAAAACAAAAGCAATAGTATTATCTAAATTACATTGCAACATTTTTGAGTATAATTTTGATACAAAAGTGCAAGGAAAAGTAAGCAATTATGAAGGTATATTCTTTAATATAGATAAAATTGAAATAATTTGTTTTGATACAGGAGTATGTTTTTTAGTTATAAAAACAGATATAGAAAACAGTAAGAATTTTTCAGATTTATTAAATTTCAATTATAGATTTAAGGATATGAATTCTGATTTAAAAAAGCTAAAGGATTTCACAAACATAAAAATACAAGCTGACAAATTTGATAATATGAGCGAACTTTCTGACTTTATTAATGATATTATTGGTGTAAATAACAATACGGTTGAATTAAAAAATGTAGATTTATACGATAAAAGATTTTTTGTATATACTTATTCATGCATAGATCAAGATGTTTGGAATACAGAAAAAGATTTTGAAAAATTAGAAAATGAATTTTTAAAGTATAGTAATTTGTTATCAAGTAATGATACTTTGGACTTTAACACTCATAAATTTGATAGAAACATACAGATTATGGAACAGTTTAAGTATTCAAGATTTGGATTTACAAAACAAAGTGCGAGTTTAATGACATCGAGCATAGATATAAATAATTATACTAAGTTACCATTTGAGTATGAAAATGAGTATTTGTATACATTAATAATAAGTTTATATCAAAGAGTATATTTAAAGAAAATAGAAAGTAATTTTAAAGATCAAAGAGATATAAGTGATTTTAGAAATAAATTTACTAAATTTACAAGAGAAATATGGTTAGATGAAATTACGAATTCGTTGATAGGAACAATATTTTATAATAAATGGAAAGAAGTTTTTGAACTTAGAGAAATTTATAATGAGATAAAAAATAAATATGATGTAATATATAAAGAGCTTAATATAGAAAAAAGCCATAGTGCAAATAAGATTATATTAGTTACACTTATAGTATCATTATTATTAAATATAATAAATTTGATTGCTTTTCTAAAATTAAAATAATATAAATTGTTGTTTGTTTTATTTATTACTGTAAAATAGTTTAATATAATTTTTTCAAGACGTCCTTCTTCACAAAAATTATTATTTCATAATAATTTTGGATTCGAAGCTCCTATTTCAAAAATTATATTTAAACTATTTTACTAATCAAATTAATTTAAAAACAATTATACAAATTACAATTTAGGAGGTAAAATGAAAATACTTTGTGGTACAGATATAATAGAAATAAGCAGAATAAAAGAGTCAATTGAAAGATTGGGAGACACTTTTATAAATACACTTTTTACATCTGCTGAAATAGAATATTGTGAAAGCAAAAGAAATGCAAAATATTATCATTATGCAGGCAGATTTGCTGCAAAAGAGGCAATATTTAAAGCGGTATCTCCATTATTAAAAGACAAATTTGATATATCATGGCATAATGCTGAAGTTATCAATGATGAAAATGGAAATCCTAAGATTAAATTTTTAGATATAAAATTTGATAAGATAAAAAGCATAGATATTTCGATATCACATTGCAAGGAATATGCTGTTGCTACAGTAGTAGTTATGGTAGAAGGATAGAGGTAAAAATGGAACTTTTTGATTCACATGCTCATTATAATGATGAAAAATTTGATGAAGATAGAGATAGAATAATAAAAGAAATATATAAAAGTGGTGTTACAAAAATAATTAATGCAGGATATAGCTTGGGATCAACAAAAAAGGCAATAGAAATTGCAGATAATTACGATTTCATGTATACAACTGCTGGAATATCACCAAATGATATAGATAATTTTAGAAAAGAAGATTTAAAAGATATAGAAAATTTAGCAAAAAATAAGAAAGTTGTAGCAATTGGCGAAATTGGTTTAGACTATCATTGGAATACTGAAAATAAAGAATTACAAAAAGAAGTATTTATCTCGCAAATAGAAATAGCAAATAGACTTAAATTGCCTATTGTTATTCATACGAGAGAAGCAATATATGATACATTAGATATACTAAAAAACAATAAATGTAATAAAAATGGTGTATTTCACTGCTCACCATTAAATGTAGATTTAATTAGAGAAGGACTAAAACTTGGATTTTATATATCTTTTGCAGGTCCTATAACTTTTAAAAACTCTAAAAACGCAGATGAAGTAATCAAGATGGTACCACTTGATAAGATCCTTATAGAAACAGATTCACCATATCTTAGTCCAGAGCCATTAAGAGGGAAAAGAAATGATTCAAGAAATGTAAAATATATGGCACAAAAAATAGCAGATGTTAAAGAAATAACTTTAGAGGAAGTAGCGAGAACAACATATAATAATACTAAAGTTATTTTTGAGATAAAGGAGAAATAAATGCAAAATTTTAATTATCATCAGCACACATATAGATGTAAACATGCAGATGTTTAATAAATAAAAAGCCTTACTTTGATAAAATAAGTAAGGTTTTCTTACGGAAAGGCTTGACAAAAGCAAAAAAATAGTGTAAAGTAATATAGCATTACGTTTTTTAAACGAATAATGAATAGGAATGGTAATATGGAAAAGAATGTTAAGATAAGTATGCTTTGCCAAATTTATGGGAAGCTATTAACTGAAAAACAATTAGCAATCTTAGAAGATTACTATGATAATGATTTATCTCTATCTGAAATAGCAGAAAATCAAGGAATAACTAGACAAGCAGTTAGAGATATAATAAAGAAAGGAGAGAATAAACTTTTCGAACTAGAAGAAAAGCTTGAAATTATGAAAAGGATGTTTAAACAAGAAGAAAAAATAGCAGTAATATTATCAGAACTTACAAGAATTGGAGAAAAAACTACGGATAAACAGATAGCACAAATTTTAACTCATGTTAAAAAAGAGTTAAATTGTTTAGTATAAAGGAGGATTAAGGATGGCATTTGAAGGCTTATCTTCAAGACTACAAGCAATTACAAGAAAGCTTGGTGGTAAAGCAAGAATAACAGAAAACGATTTAAAAGAAGTTATGCGTGAAGTAAAATTAGCTCTTTTAGAAGCGGATGTTAACTATAAAATAGTAAAAGAATTTGTAAATACAGTACAAGAAAAAGCCTTAGGCCAAGATGTATTAAAATCACTTACTCCAGGTCAGCAAGTTATAAAAATAGTAAGAGACGAAATGACTGAGCTTTTAGGTGGAACTTTAAGTAAAATTAATTTTACACCAAATCCTCCAACAATAATAATGCTAATAGGACTTCAGGGCTCTCGGGAAAACTACAACAGCAGGGAAACTTGCTAATCTTTTGAGAAAACAAGGTAAAAAGCCATTACTTGTTGCATGTGACGTATATAGACCAGCAGCTATTAAACAATTACAAGTAGTAGGAAGTAGCTTAAATATACCAGTTTTTGCAAATGAAAATACAAAAGATGTAGTTTTAATTGCAAAACAAGCAATGAATCATGCAATTTCAAAATTAAATGATGTAGTTATATTAGATACAGCAGGAAGACTTCATATTGATGAAGAATTAATGCAAGAATTAAAAAATGTTAAATCAAATGTAAAACCACATGAAATACTTTTAGTTGTAGATTCTATGACAGGTCAAGATGCAGTAAATGTTGCAGAAAGCTTTAACGGAAATCTTGGAATTGATGGAATTATACTTACAAAATTAGATGGTGATACTCGTGGAGGTGCTGCACTTTCAGTAAAAAAAGTTACAGGAAGACCTATAAAATTTGCAGCAACTGGTGAAAAACTTAGTGATATTGAAGAATTTCATCCAGATAGAATGACATCAAGAATACTTGGAATGGGAGATATGCTTTCAGTAATAGAAAAAGCAGAAGAAGCATTTGATTTAGAAGAAGCAGAAAAGTTAGAAAAGAAATTAAAAAAACAAGAATTTGATTTAGATGATTATTTAACGCAATTAAGGCAAATGAAAAAAATGGGTTCATTTTCATCGATACTAAAAATGATTCCTGGAATGAATAAATTTGGGGATATAAAAGTTGACGATAAGGAATTTGTAAGAATTGAAGCAATAATCTGTTCAATGACTAAAAAAGAGAAACAAAATACTAAATTATTAAATGCTAGTAGAAGACAAAGAATTGCAAAGCGGAAGTGGAACTACTGTACAAGATATAAATAAATTTATAAATTCATATGAAATGACAAGAAAGTTAATGAAAAAAATGCAAAATAACAAAGGCGGAATGAAGAACATGGTAAAAGGATTAGATATGAATTCATTAAAAGGTATGAAATTTTAATATATGATATTAATTTTTAAAATTTAATATATAAGAAGTTTGTATTAAATACTCTGAATTTAAATTATTTACGAAAAACATTAGTGAAAAGTGAATAATGAAGAATGAATAGTGAATAGTACAAAATGCTTCGCATTTTGAAAGGGGGAAAGATAATGGTAAAAATAAGACTACAAAGAGCAGGTAAAAAGAAAGCACCTTTTTATCACATAGTTGTTGCTGATTCTAGATCACCAAGGGATGGAAAAATAATTGAACAAATAGGAACATATAATCCAATGGTGGAACCATCTGAACTAAAACTAGATAAAGAAAAAGTAGCTGAATGGATAAAAAATGGAGCAAAACCAACAGATACAGTAAAACGTCTAATTGAAAAGGAGGCTTAAATTTATGAAAGACTCATTAGAAACAATAATTACTAGTTTGGTAAACAATCCATCAGATGTTTCTATTAATGAAGTAGATGGAGAAAAGCAGATTGTCTTTGAAGTTAAAGTAGCAGATAGTGATATGGGAAAGGTAATTGGTAAAGAAGGAAGAATAGCAAAGGCAATAAGAACAATAATGAAGGCACAAGCTGCCAAAGAAGGAAAAAAGATTAGTATAGAATTTATTGATTAAGGTATTTGAAATGGAAGAATATTTTGAAATAGGCCAAATTGTAAATACATCTGGATTAAAAGGAGTTATAAAAGTAAAACCATTTACAGATGATATTACAAAATTTAATAATTTTAAGACAATATATATATCAATAAAAAAAGAGCTTAAAGAATTTAAAATAGAACAAGTAAGATTTAGCAAGAATATGGTATTTCTAAAATTAGAAGGAATAGATACCATAGAAGAAGCAGAAAATTATAGAAATCTTTATTTAAAAATAAAAAGAGATAAAGATGAAAAACTAGAAGAAGGATCTTACTATATTGTAGATATTATTGGATGCAAAGTTTATACTGATGATAAGAAATCATTAGGAAAAGTAGATGATGTTTTCTCAACTGGAAGCAATGATGTATATGTTGTAAAAGATGAACTTGGGAAACAAATATTGTTACCAGCGATTAAAGAAGTAATAAAGAGTATTGATGTTAAAAATAAAACAATAACAGTTCATCTATTAGAAGGATTAGTATAATGAAAATTGATATACTTACACTTTTCCCAGAAATGTTTTCTAGCTTAAATGAAAGCATTATAGGAAAAGCAATAGAAAATAATTTAATAGAAATTAATTTAATTAATATTAGAGATTTTTCTAAAGATAAACACAAAAAAGTAGATGATACTCCATATGGTGGCGGAGCAGGAATGGTAATTAAGCCAGATGTTGTATATGATGCATTTAAATCAATAAAAAGTAAAGATGCAAAAACAATATATATGTCACCACAAGGTAAAGTACTTAATTCAGAAAAGGTAAAAGAATTATCTAAAGAAGCTCATCTTGTATTACTATGTGGTCATTACGAAGGAATAGACCAAAGAGTATTAGATGAAATTGTAGATGAAGAGATATCAATTGGAGATTATGTTTTAACAGGTGGAGAATTACCTGCAATGGTACTTATAGATTCAGTATCTAGATACATAGAAGGGGTAATTAGCAAAGAATCTGTAGAAGAAGAATCATTTTCAAATGGATTATTAGAATATCCTCAATATACAAGGCCAGAAATATTTTTAAATAGAAGTGTACCAAAAGTTTTAAAATCTCGGAAATCATAAAGAGATTGCAAAATGGAGAAATGAAAAATCTATAGAAACAACTAAAAAGAAAAGACCGGATTTGATATCTGGAAGCAAATTTAATGAAAAGGAGGTTCAGTAATGGACATTATAAAATCAATCGAACATGAACAAATGAAAAACAAAATCCCTGTACTTAATGTCGGAGATACAGTAAGAGTTCATGTAAGAGTAAAAGAAGGAAATAGAGAAAGAATACAAGTATTCGAAGGAATAATTATAAAAGTACAAGGGGGAGGAGTAAATCAAACATTTACAGTAAGAAAAACATCTTATGGTGTAGGTGTTGAAAAAACATTCTTAGTTCACTCACCAACAGTAGAAAAAGTTGAAGTAACAAGAGTAGGTAAAGCAAGAAGAGCAAAACTTTTCTATTTAAGAGATAGACTTGGTAAATCTGCTAAGACTAAAGAGAAAATTGGTGCAAGAATTGAAACTAAAGAAGTTACAATTAAAGAAGAATTAACAGAAGAGCCAGTAGCAGAAGAAGCAGCTGTAGCTGAAACAGTAGAACCTGTAGAAGAAGTAGCTAAAGGAGCACCAGCAGTTGAAGAAGTAGAAGAGGCAAAAGCTGAAGAAATACCAGCTAAAGAAGAGACGGCAGAAGCAGAAGAACCAAAAGCTGAATAATTGGTTAAAATAAAAAATAAAAGGGATTAAAAAATTCCTTTTATTTTTTATTTTAATTTTTTTATTGTATAGGAAAAAAATCGGCTTTTATCTTGACCCAATGTAAGATTTCTCTAAATACAACAAGGTTAGGCAACCTATATTAGCCCGAGCAAAGCGAGTGACATGAATTTTGCATTTGCTGCAACGACTAACATAGTGAAATGCCTTTTTTACTATTTTCAGCATATTGTTTTAATTTCTCATAGGCTAGATATTTTATTGTTCCTGCAGGATATTTACCATCTTTATTTTTCTTACCAGCAGGCACACCTGTTAATATTTCTATACCTTCATCTATACTTGAGATTGCATATATATGGAATTTACCTTCTTTAACACTAGATATTACTTCATCAGACAAATGAAGATTTCTAACATTTTGAATTGGTATTATTACACCATGTTCACCATTTAATCCTCTAGTTTTACATACTTGATAAAATCCTTCTATTTTTTCGTTTACTCCACCTATTGGTTGAATAAATCCTTTTTGATTAACTGAACCAGTAACTGCTAGTGACTGATTAATTGGAATTCCAGATAAGCTTGAAAGTATAGCATAAGCCTCTGTGCTAGATGCACTATCACCATCTACACCATTATATAATTGTTCAAAACATAAACTTGCAGTAAGTGATAGAGGAAAGTCTTGTGCAAATGTTTCACCTAAATATCCAGAAAGTATTAAAACACCTTTTGAATGTGTTGGACCAGACATTTCAGTTTCACGTTCTACATTAATTACACCGTTTTTTCCCATATAAGTATTTGCCGTTATTTTAGCAGGCTTTCCAAATGTGTAATCGCCTATTGTCATTACTGTAAGACCATTTATAACACCAGTTTCATATCCAGAAGTATTAATTAATAAAGAGTTTTCTTTAATCATTTCTAAATATCTAGAATCATATTTTTTAACTCTATCAATTCTTTCAGATAAAGTTTTATCAATAAAGTCAGCAGTTACAATTTTCTTTTTAGAAATTTTTGCCCAAGTTGAACTTTCAGCAACTATTTCTCCAATTTCGTTAAATCTTGTTGAAAGTTTTTCTTTATCATCTGCTAATCTAGATGTAAATTCTACAACTTTTGCCATTGCTCCTTTATCTAATGGAAGCATTCCTTCCTTTTTAGAGAAGCTATGAACAAAGTTAGCAAGTTTTAAAATATTAGCATCTGTTCTTGGGGCAGATTCTTCAAACTCTGCTTTTATTTTAAATAATTTTTTAAATTCTGGGTCTAAAGCAAGTAATGTATGATAAATATTTGCATCACCTAGCAACAATACTTTTACATTTAGAGGAATAGGTTCAGGTTTTAATGATATCATAACCATATATGAACGTTGTTCCATATTATTCTCAATACTTAGTTCTTTTACAAGCAAAGCTTTTTTTAATGTATCATAACATATTTGATTTGCCAATAAATCACTTGCTTGAAGTATAATATATCCACCATTTGCTTTGTGTAAAAGACCTGGCTGAAGCATTGTATAATCAGTTTTAAGCATTCCAAATTGATTTTCATATTCTAATTTACCAAATAGATTGTGATATTGATAATTAGAATCCATAATTACAGGAGCACCAGATAAATTACTATTATCTACAAATAAGTTTACTCTATAATTAAGCCATGGTTTTATTTCTTCTTGTTTTGTACCTTGAGGTTGTTTATTGATTTTAGGTTCATCAGCAATGAATAGAGATATATTTTTTAAGATATCAGTTTTTACATTATCCAAGAAACTAACTATTTTTTTATTCTTTTTATATTTTACTTTTAGTGGATTAATGTGTGCATTAATTGTAATTAACGCAATATTTGATTGCCATTCATCTATTTGTTTGTTATTCTCTTTTTCTAATACTTTAATTTGATTTATTGCTTCTATAATCTGATCTTGAACAATTGCAGAATTTTCTTCAAATGTTTTTCTTATTTCATCATCTAATTTATTAAATTCTTCTTCTTCAATAGCTTTTCCATCAATAACAGGCATCATGTATACACCATTATTAGTAGCTTTTACTTCAAATCCACTTTTTAAAGAAGATTTGTTTAATTTTTCCAAGAGATTATTTTTTTTCTGTTCAAATTTACTTTGCATTAAAGCCTTTTGCTTTTCAAAATCTTCATTTTTAAAAGTTAATTTAATATCTTTGTTTATATCTTCTATGAAAGAATCCATATCTGATTTAAATTCTTTTCCTAAACCTGAAGGTAGTGAAACTGCAATAGGTTCATTTGGAATATCAAAATTATATATATAGCACCAATCATCAGGAACCTTCTTTTTTGAAGCAACTTTTGTTACATATTTTTTAGTATACATTGTTTTACCAACACCAGAAGGACCTTCGATATATATATTATACCCTTTAGAATCAACACGTAAGCCAAATTCTAAAGCTTTAATTCCTCTATCTTGTCCATAAATAGAATCCAAACCATCTAATTCATCCGTTGTTTCAAATTTTAATGTGTTTGGATTACAGATATTTTTGAGATCTTTGTAACTCAACTCATTTTTTTTCATTTGTTTTTCTCCCTTCATATGTGTAATTTTTCTTATTTATAATGTTTGAGGGACAAGCCTCACTCACAGGTATTCCTCATAGATTGAGGCATGTCCTTCATTTTTAGTGTCATTATTATTGCATCATCTGTGTTATTATAATATTTTTTCCTTAATCCTACTACTTTAAAACCAAATTTTTCATATAGTTTTTGAGCGGAAATATTATTAGAATTTACTTCTAATGTTATAGAAGTTATTCCATTTTCAGCTTTTGCCATTTGTATTAAATTTGAAAGTAAAATACTTCCTATATTTTGCCTTCTAAACTTTTTTGCTGTAACAATATTTGTTATATGGACATCATCTACGGACTTCCATATTCCTGCATATCCTATAATTTTGTTATTTAATTTCGCAACTATATATTTTGAATTTGGATTTAATAATTCATTTTTAAATACATTTATATTCCAGAAATCATCAAAATCAGAAAAAAGTATGTTTTCTATTTCATTCAAATCGGATATAGTCATTTTAGAAATTTGAACATTATCCATTTTTTTGCTTCATCCTTTCAGCTTGAGACTTTCTTAAATATAAAGGTACAAGTGAGTCAGCAGTTTTAGTATTATTATTTTTAAATTTATTATATGCGCATTTTGCAATGTTTTTTGCATGAATAAAATTATCATATTGAAAATCTTTAATTTCTAATAAGTCCTTATGAGTAATTGCTCCATCTCCAACAAATATAACATTTTCATATTTTTGTAGAGCTTTTATAACATTATTTATATCATCTGCTAAATAATCTTCCAATAAGTTATAGTTTTTATCAAATATTCCACAATATACTTGATCATTTCTTGCATCTATAAGTGAACAAATTGTCTCACAATTCTTTACGTGAATGTTATATGCCAAAGATTCTAATGAAGATACATCTACTACAGAAACATTTATAGATTCTGCAATAGCTTTTACTGAAGATATTCCTATTCTAATTCCTGTAAACGATCCAGGGCCAACATCACATGCCACTAGCCCAATATCAGATAATTTTAAGTTTGTCTCATGAAATAATTTATCAATTAAAGGAATTAATGTTTCTGAATGAGTTTTATTATTATTTATATTTAATTCTAATATGCATTTATCATTTTCCGAAATAGAAACAGATGCAATATTACTAGATGTTGAAACATTTAGAATTTTCATATTTAGAGTTTCCTTTCATATATAAATCAGTTCGCAATATTACTATTTTCAAACTTTAATCTCATTAATTACAGCATTTAATCTCTCTCCATAGGCCTTAAAATTTAAATACCTAATACAATCATCTTTTTCATCTTTTGAAAAGCTTATTTTAATATAATTCTGAGGTAAAATATCTTCAATTAATTCTCCCCATTCAATAACACATATTCCAGTTGTAAAATATTCTGTGCCACCAATAGAATAAAACTCACCCATATCAGCTAATCGATAGACATCTAAATGATAAATATTAGTGTCATTTTTTCTATGTTCATTTACTATTGTAAAAGTTGGACTAGAAATTTCATCTTCTAAACCCCAATAAGAAAGAAATCCTTCAGTAAATTTGGTTTTACCAGAACCTAAATCTCCAGATAAAACAACAATATCTCCACATTCTAATTTACTTGCTAGAGATACGGCTATTTTTTTGGTTTCATCTTCATTATGAGATATAAATTCAAACATAAATTCACCCTTTATCAATTTATAATCATATTTTATATTAGTTATTTTCATTTGTAAACATTAATTTTAAAAAAGTTAAAAAAATTTAAAAAATAGTATTGACAAAACCAATAAGCTAGTTTATAATCTATAAACGTAGCAAGAAAATGCAGGTGTAGTTCAATGGTAGAACCTCAGCCTTCCAAGCTGATGACGTGGGTTCGATTCCCACTACCTGCTCCATAAAAAAGGTACTTAATATTTTTTATTAAGTACCTTTTTTTAGTTATTAACTAGATATTAAAGGATTTTATTGTAAATAAGAATATAAATTTTACTGAGATAAGCTTCCCTCTATATGGTTAAGAATAGAGCTCACTTTAGAATCATTTTTTAGGTAATCAAATTTTTTTAGATATAAATAGAATCTATACAATTTTATAAAAGTATGCTATAATACTATAAAATTTAATATTTGATTTATAGAAGGGATAATATGTTAAAAGGTAAAAACATAGTTTTAGGAGTTACAGGGGGAATAGCATCGTATAAAGCCTGTGAGATTATATCAAGTTTAAAAAAAGAGGGAGCAAATGTATATGTAATTATGACTAAGAATGCTACAGAGTTTATAACTCCACTTACACTTATGACATTATCAAAAAATAAAGTTGTAGTTGATATGTTTGAGATGCCAGATAATTATGAAGTTGAACATATCTCATTGGCAAAGAAAGGCGATTTGTTTTTAATAGCTCCTGCTACTGCAAATATCATAGGAAAGGTAGCAAATGGTATAGCAGATGATATGTTATCTACAACAATAATGGCAACAAAATCTAAAGTTGTGTTTGCACCTGCAATGAATGATGCAATGTATGAAAACAAAATAGTTCAAGATAATATAAGAAAACTAAAAGATTATGGCTATTATTTTATTGATCCAACTGAAGGGATGCTTGCATGTAATACTAAGGGTATAGGAAGATTAGAAGAACCAAAAGTGATAGTTGAAGAAATTAAAACATTAATGGAAGTAGGTACATTATGAAAAAGAATATAATAATAACTGCTGGAGGAACTGAAGAAAACATTGATAATGTTAGAAAAATAACTAATATGGCAACTGGAAAACTAGGGACTGTAATATGTAATGAATTATTAACCAATGAAAATGATGTTATTAATAAAATATATTATTTGTCAACAAGAACAGCACTACGACCAATAGAAAATAAGAAAATAGAATTTATTTCTATTGATGGAGCTGATGATCTAAAAGGAAAAGTTGAATATCTATTAAAAAATAATAAAATTGATTACTTTATTCATAGTATGGCGGTATCTGATTATACAACAGATTATATTACTACGGTCTCATTACTATCCAAATATATAAAAGAAAATAATGATAAGAAAGACATTGAGGAATTAATTAGAGAAAACAAAAATGTATTAGATACTAATAAAAAAATATCATCTTCAGAAAAAGATTTAATTATTAAACTAAAACCAACACCAAAGATAATTTCTATAATAAAAAATATTAGCCCTAAGACTTATTTAGTGGGATTTAAGCTACTAAACAACGTATCAAAAGAGCAATTATATGATGTAGCAAATAAATTACTTATAAAAAATAATTGTGATTTAGTAATAGGAAATGATTTAGTAGATATAAAAGAAAACTTGCATAAGGCATTATTCATAACAAAAAATGGTATAATTAAAGAGGTCAATTCTAAAGAGGAAATAGCTATAAATTTAGTTAAAATTTTATTTAAGAAATAAATATTAAATATGAATATTTTTGTAGAAGTAAAAAAGATTAATATGCTTGAAAGAATATATCTTTATATGTTAAAATATTAAATAGATGTGGGTATAATTTAGTGGTAGAAACTGGTGCTTCCGACCCCAGCGCGCGGGTTCGATTCCCGCTACCCACTCCAGTCTGGATGTTTTTATGGGATTTCGTTTTCCATAAAAACATTTTTTATATAATGTTATAGATTATTTGAAGTTATTAAAAAATAAATAATGAAAAGATAGCATAAATGCTATTATAAAAAGTGGAATAAATATGGATTCAATATTATGGAATTGAGACAGCTGGACTATTGGATATTGATAGTGAATTAATTGTAGCATTTATTAATGGGACAATACTTCAGTTTGACTTTAAATCTAATGTTGATATAAAAACAATAAGTTCATTGATATCTAAATATATTTTATAACAATAATTATATATGAAATATTACTTACACTATAGATAGTAAATTGAATCATATAAGATATTTTAATATATGTATATTCACTAATAGGCATAATTAAATGAATTATCATCTATATAAAAATAAGATTAATCAATTATAAAGGTCGATTTTTATATAATATAATTATCATTATTATAAATAATATCATCTTTTGGGTTGAATGCTGGACAATCAACCAACATAGCATCAAAATTACCTTTAAAGGCATATTTTGTATTTTTTGGGATGACTAACATTTCTCCATCATTTATACTAATTATTTCATTTTCAAAATAAAAATCATCTTAATATTATTAATATCCACTAGCAGTTTCCGCTTGCATAGTAACAGTTATGGCAGTTCCTTGTTCAACTTCTTTTCCGTGCAGCTATATCTTGACTAATAACTGTTCCTAGACCATCTATGACAACATTTAAATTAGATGCTTTTATAGAATTTAGTACTTGAGCATAAGACATTCCTTTTAAATTTGGAACTTTAGAAGTATTGCGCACATTATTATTTGATGTGTAAAGATATATTGTTGAATCTTCAATCAGACTAACACCAGGCTTTGGAACTTGGTCAATAATTAATGTTGAATTTTCGTCTTCGTCTCCAGTTATTTTAATATTAAATCCAGATGCTTTTAATATAGATTTTGCTTCTGATATAGTTTTATTTGTTACATCAGGAAGTATAGCTGTTTTTACTGTTGTTGTTGAAGTAGTAGAGGTATTGTTAGAGGCAACACCAACGTATGGAAGAACCTCTGATAATATTTGTTTAACAACAGGTCCTGCAACTTGGCTTCCTTGATGGCTATCACCTTTAGGGTCATATATTGTAACTAGAACTACAACTTGAGTATTTACTGTAGGAGACATTGCAATAAAAGATGCTACATATCCTTCATCTTCATTTCCAGTTAGAGGCTCTGATGTACCAGTTTTTCCAGCAATAGAATATCCAGTTAATTTAGCATATTTACCAGTACCATCATTTACAACAGATTCTAACATGTCCATCATAGTTTCAGAAGTTTCTTTGGACACGACTTGTCTTAAGCTTTTTGGCTCTATAGTTGTTATAGCTCCGGTATCAGTATTTTTAATTTCTTTTACAATACGTGGTTGCATTAATACCCCTTCGTTAGCTATGGAAGAAACAGCTGTTATTAATTGAATAGGAGTAATAGTAAATCTTTGACCAAACGACATTGTAGCAACATTGAACTCATTTATATTATTTTCATCAAAGAACACACTATTTGATTCACCATAAAAGTATGGATTAGTAGTATCAAATAAACCAAATCCTCTATAATATTTATATAAAGTGTGAGCACCTATTTTCTGCCCAAGTTGTATAAATGCAGGGTTACATGAGTTTTCGAGAGCTTCTCTTAAACTCTCTGATCCATGAGGATCGTAATATTTCCAGCAACGCATTCCTATACCGGAAACTTCCTCAGTACCAGAACAATAGAAATCAGAATGCTTATCAGGAGTAACTAAATTTTCTTCTAATCCGGGCTGCAGCTGTTATTATTTTAAAAGTAGAACCAGGTTCATAAGTACTTTGAACAGCAGTATTTTTCCACATATTGAACAATGCATTGCTCCTATCCTCAGAAGAAAGCTTTTTCCAATTTTTCTTTAAATTAGAGTCATTTATGGTAAATGGTTCATTTAGATTATAGTCTGGATATGTTGCCATTGCTAAAACATCACCATTGGAAGGATTCATTATTATAACATTTCCACCATCTGCTTTGTTATCAGTAACAGCTTGTGAAAGATATTTTTCTGCTATTGATTGTATATTAACATCAATAGTAAGTGTAACGTTACTACCATTTTGAACTTCTACATAGGTTTGCTGACCGTTTGGAATTTCATCATTAACAGAATCAGTAGAAGCAAGGATTTTTCCGAGGTGTTCCGAGTAAGTATATCATTCAATGTAGATTCTAATCCTGCAAGACCTGAATTTTCGGCTCCAGTAAATCCAATAAGATTTGAGGCTAAATTGTTGTATGGATAATATCTTTTAATATCATCATTAATATCTATACCAGATGTTACTTTATTATTTTCCATCCAATTTTGCAAAGCTGTTATTTTATCATTTTCTACTTTTTCTGCAATTACAAATGTTGAAGTTTTTGTATTTAATTTTTTTAGAGTTTCAGAATAATCTAATTTAAAAATGTCACTGAAAGCATGTGCTAAAATTTCTTTATTAACTTCTGTACCATCGGAATATTTTACTTGAGAAGGATTTATAGAAACAGTATCAACTCTAGCACTAACCGCAAGTGATTTACCATTAGAGTCATAAATTGTTCCTCTGTTAGGAGTTATTGTTTTGACAGACAATTGATTTTTAACAGCAGTTTCTTTTAAACTTGCACCTTGAACAAATTGTAAAAATCCTATGCGAATAATTAATAAGAGAAGCAAGAAAAAGCTCACTAAAAGACATGAGAGCAATTTTTTCTTTCCTAACACATCTATTCTAATATTTTTTTTCTTTCTTCTTCCCATATAAACACACACCTATTATTTAAAATCATATTAATTGTATATCATAATAATTTAAAAATCAATGTATAAATTGTTGTTTGTAGATTAAATTTGTTACAGATGTTGTAGGGGTCGCCGCCCTCGGCGACCCGAATACATCGAAAAAATTCCCTAAATCGTGTAAAAGGTTATCAAATAAATTACAATTGCGGGTCGCCCAGGGGTGCGACCCCTACGGATTTGAAAACAAATTTATCCCTACAAAT
>CANQVU010000005.1 GCA_947627415.1 uncultured Clostridia bacterium
TGAGAATATATCATAAGATCTTTCTCCTCTTCCTGTTTGTTCAATTACATAAGGTACTAAACTATTTTTTTCCATAAAACCCTCTCCTTTTTAAAAAGGTAATAACCATTTATATTATTCTACAAATAAGTTATTACCCCCTTTTTTTATTATTTCATTTTTGCATTTTCCACTAAGAAATTAATTGTCTTTTCAACTTTTAAGTTATCACTTACATATTTAATTAATTCTGGATTGTCTTTAACGTCTTCTTCTTTTCTGCCATAATTTTTTGCCATTTCTTTAATTTTATCTGATACTTCTTCATCTGTTACTTCAATACCTGCATCTTTTCCAACAGCTTCTAAAACTAATCTAGATTTTATTGAATTTTCAGCTTGCTCTTTATTTTCGTTTCTAAAATCATCCATTGTTTTATTTATCATTTTAAGATATTGATCTAATTTCATTCCTTGATAGCTAAGTCTTGTTTCAATATCTTTTGCCATATTGTCTATTTCTACTTCAATCATTCCTTTTGGAATATCTATTTTAGCCCCTTCACATACTTTTTTTACAACTTCGTCTTCTGTTTCATATTTTGCTCTTGATTTATTTTGTTCTTCTTGTTTTTCTCTAATGCTTTTTTTAAGTTCGTCAATAGTATCAAATTCACTAATATCTTTTGCAAGTTCATCATTTATTTCTGGCATTTCTTTTTTCTTTATTTCATGTAATTTTACTTTGAACATTGCATCTTTTCCAGCTAAGTTTGGTGAAAAATATTCTTCTGGGAATTTTACATTTATTTCTTTTTCTTCTTCTGGTTTCATTCCAATTATTTGGTCTTCAAAACCTGGAATAAATGTGTTACTTCCTATTGTTAATTCATGATTTTCTGCTTTTCCACCTTCAAATGCTTTACCATCAACAAATCCTTCAAAGTCTATCATAGTTATATCACCAGATTCTACTGGTCTATCTTCTACTGAAACTAATCTTGCATTTTTCTCTGCCATATGTTCTAATTCATGTTCAACATCTTCATCAGATACATTATACTCTATTTTTTTAATTTGTATACCTTTATATTTTCCTAAAGTTACTTCTGGCTTTGTTGAAACTACTGCTGTAAATATTAAATCCTTTCCTTTTTCAATTTGAACTAAATCTATTTCTGGCCTGCTTACAGCTTCTATTTCTTTTTCTTTTAATGCTTCTTCATAAGCCTCTCCTGCTACTTCGTTAAAAGCATCTTCATAGAAAATTTGTGCTCCATAAGTTTTTTCTACTATTTGATATGGTGCTTTTCCTTTTCTAAATCCTGGAATATTAAAATATTTAGCATTTTTATTAAATACTGTTTTTATAGCGTTATCAAATTTTTCTGCTTCTATTGTTATCTCTAGTTTTACCTCGTTTTTGTTTTTAGTTTCCTCTACTTTTACGTTCATTTAGTTTTCAATCCTTTCTTGTTTTTTTTATTCAACCCTAGTATTATATCACATATTTAGTATTTTGCAAGGGGTAAAATTGGAAAAAAGAGCTTATGCTCTTTTTATCATTTATTTTAATATTGCTAAACCTAATACACATATAAATACTCCTAATATCATAATATATTTTTTTAGGCTTATTTTCTCTTTTAATATAAATCTTGATGCTAAAATTGTTATTACAATTGAACTTGATGTAATTACTGATACAGTTGATACCTGTCCATCTATAAGACTGAATCTTTGGCACAAATTAGCACCTAAATCTAATGCAGAATGCAAAAAGAAATATTTCTTTAAGTTAATTGTTTTTATATTTAATTTATTTAAATTGTTGGTAAATAAGCAATATAAAAGAACTAATATTATTCCCATCAGTCCATAATAAAATACTACAATCAATGGATCATGAAATATATTTATGTATAATTTATTTAAAAATCCTGATATTCCATTAAAAATCACAAAACCATAAGCTGCAATTATTCCTTTTATTGCTGGGTTGTCGGTTTTGCTGTCTTCTCCTTTTACTAACAGTATTGTTAAAATAATTAAAATAGTTGAAAAAAGTAATTGTAAAAAAGTCCAATTATCTTTTAGTATTAATATTCCTAACATTAGAGTTACTACTGTATTTCCCTTTCTAATTGGTGCAACTGTCGATACACTTGCATATTTTACTGCTAATATTGCACATATATACCCTAATGCTTGAATTATAGTAAGAGGTGCTATTTTAGCCAAATTTAATATATTAAAATTTGAAATAACCTTAGTCATACAAACACCCAATATAACATATACAATGTCACTTATTAACATTCCAATCAAAGCTAGTTGAATAGGATTATTATGTTTTGAACACTTTTTCATTGCTATTGAAGTAAATCCACTAAACACTGCAGAAATCAAGCATAAATATAACCACATTTTTTTCTCCTCATAATTCTATTAAATCAAAATTTGTATAGTCACAGCTTACTAATTTAAATTGTATTCCTTCAATTATTCCTTCTTTTGCTTCTTTATGTGCTGTATCTCCATGCAAATGTCCATATATACAAGTTTTTACATTGTATTTTTTCATTGTTTCAATATAACTTAAATCTAATTCTCCGTAGCTGTTAAATGGCGGATAGTGCATACATACAATAATTTCTTTATTATTACCATATTTTTTTATTCCATCTGCTAAAGATAATTCTAATCTTAAAATTTCTCTTTTTATTAATTTTTTATCTTCTTTTGTTTTACCATCTTGCCATCCTCTTGTTCCAACAATAATTTTGTTATTATATTCATAGCTATTGTTGTATATAAAGTCTATATTTTGAAAGTTATTTTCTTTTAAATATTCCCTCATCTTTTTAAGGGTTGTCCACCAATAGTCGTGGTTTCCTTTAAGCAAAAGTTTTTTTCCTTGCAAACTATTTAGATATTCAAAGTCTTTATATGTATCTTTTAAATACATTGCCCATGAGAAATCTCCTGGGAGCAATACTAGGTCATTTTCTTTTACTTTTTTATTCCAATTTTCTCTTATCTTTTCAGTATGATTTTCCCAAGTTGCTCCAAATATATCCATTGGTTTATTATCCCCAAAAGATAAGTGCAAGTCTGAAATTGCATATATTGACATAGTTTACCCCTTCTTTATAATTTTAAGTTTGGTACTGCATTTAATGTAAAGTCTGATAGTTTTCCTTCTAAATAATTATAATATCCTGCTGATGCTATCATTGCTGCATTGTCTGTGCACAATTTTAACTCTGGATAGTATATTTTTATATTTTCTTCTTTTTCTAATTTTGAAAATTCGTTTCTTATATATGTATTTGCTGAAACTCCTCCTGCAAGGACCAGGTTGTTGATTTCTTTTGGGTGAACACAAGGTCCACCCCTACATTCGTCTTGCGGGTCGCCCAAGGGTGCGACCCCTACAGTGCTTGCAATTGATTTATTGTTGGTCTTTTGGGTGGACATAAGGCCCACCTCCACCGTATTTGCAATGGCCTTTTTTACATTTTCTATTAATATTTCTGTTACTGTTTTTTGAAAGCTTGCACATAAATCAGCTTTGTTCATATTTGGATCTTTATGATTTAAATTTATTACTGCCGTTTTTATTCCACTAAAACTAAAATCTAAATTATCAAAATGCGTTTTTGGAAGTTCTATGCAAGGTTTTCCTTGTTTTGCTAAATTATCTACTTTTGGTCCTCCAGGATATCCGAAGTCCTACTACTCTTGCTACTTTATCAAAGGCTTCTCCGATTGCATCGTCTCTTGTTTTTCCCAATACTTCGAACTTGCAATAATCTTTTACATGCACTATTTGTGTATTTCCTCCTGACATCATTAAGCATAAGAACGGTGGTTTTAAGTCTTTGTATGTAATATAGTTTGCAGCAATATGTCCTTCTATATGATTTACTCCTACCAATGGTTTATGATTTGCGAATGCTAGTCCTTTTGCATATGATACTCCTACTAAAAGAGCTCCTACAAGTCCTGGTCCATAGGTACAAGCTATAACATCTATATTCTCTAATTTTACATTTGCTTCTTTTAATGCTTGTTTAGTTATTTGATTTATAACTTCTGTATGGCATCTTGATGCAATTTCTGGTACTACTCCGCCATATTCTGTATGTATATCTATTTGTGAATTTATTACATTAGAAAGAACTTCCCTACCGTTTTTTACAACGGATACGGAAGTTTCATCACAACTTGTTTCAATTCCTAGTACTACTGTATCTTTCATAATTCTCCTTTTTGCGGGTCGCCCTGGGGTGCGACCCCTACAACGTTTGCAATTTGTTTATATAAGTGTTAATAATTTAAATATATTATATACAACCCATTCCATTCCCTTCAAAACTGCACTAAATACTGGAGTAAGTACTACTGATGATAAACCTGTTACAAAAAGTATTAAGAATACTATATAAAATATTTGCTGATTTTTATAAAACCATTCTTTCCCTTTGTATGGTAAAAAGTGCATTAATATTTTTGAACCGTCAAGTGGTGGTAGTGGTATTAAGTTAAATACTCCTAGTCCTATATTTATAGATACTGTATAGGTTATTACTGCAAATATTACTTGTTGCCACATAATAGAAAGTCCTGACAAAACATCTGTTACAACAAATAATATATAATATATTATTAAAAATACAAATGCTAATATAAAATTCATTATAGGTCCTGCTGCAGATACAATCGCTTCTGCTTTAGAAAGAGAATATTTCCCATTAAAGTTTCTTGGGTCTATTTGCACTGGTTTTCCCCATCCGAATCCTGCAACAATTAAGAATACAAATCCTACTGGGTCTATATGGCTAAGTGGATTTAAGTTTAGCCTTCCTTGAACTCTTGGTGTTTCATCTCCTAATTTATTTGCTACCCATGCATGTGCAAATTCATGAAATGTGAGTGCTATTAAAACTCCTGGTATTGTCAGTACTAAGTTTAATATGCCATTAGTTCCTGCACTTATTAACCATAACCCCAATATTACTATTAAAATAATAGTAAGTGTTTTTTTATCAAACATAAAATTAAACATTATTTTCCTCTTTTCTTATTTTGAAATTTCATTTGCTTTAATTATTAGGTTTCATTGTTGGGAAAAGAAGTACATCTCTAATTGATGCTGAGTCTGTAAGTAACATTATAAGTCTATCTACACCTATTCCAAGTCCTCCTGTTGGTGGCATACCATATTCTAGAGCTTGAATGAAATCATCGTCCATATCGTTTGCTTCTTCGTTTCCAGCTGCTTTTTGTTTTGCTTGGTCTAAAAATCTTTCGTATTGGTCTATTGGATCATTTAGTTCTGAATAAGCATTTCCATACTCCCTACCACCTATAAATATTTCAAATCTTTCTACTAATCTTGGGTCTGATGGTTTTCTTTTTGTAAGTGGTGATACTTCAACTGGATAGTCATATATAAATGTTGGTTGAACTAATGTCTCTTCTACTTTTTCTTCAAATACTAAGTTGATTACATTTCCTCTTGAAAGTGGCTCTTCTACTTCTATTCCTAATCCTTTAGCAGCACTAACTGCATCTTCATCTGATTCTATTGTATTAAAATCTACACCTGTTACTTCTTTTATTGCATCTATCATAGTTATTCTTTTCCAACCTGGAGTTAAATCGATTGGTGTTCCTTGATATGTTATTTTTGTTGTTCCAAGAACATTTTGTGCTACTGTAGATACTATTTCTTCTGTTATATCCATCATGTCGTTGTAGTCTTCATATGCTGAATACAATTCTATGTTTGTGAATTCAGGATTATGCTTTATTGATATACCTTCATTTCTAAACATTCTTCCAAGTTCATATACCTTATCAAAGCCACCAACTATTAATCTTTTTAGATATAGCTCATTTGCTATTCTTAAGTACATGTCCATATCTAATGTGTTGTGGTGTGTTATAAATGGTCTTGCAGCAGCACCACCTGCTATTGTGTTTAATATTGGTGTATCTACTTCTACATACCCTTTTTTATCTAATACACTTTTTATTTCTTTTATTATTTTGCTTCTAATCATAAATGTTTCTTTTACTTCTGGATTCATTATTAAATCAACATATCTTTGTCTATATCTTAGTTCTGTATCTTTTAAACCATGGAATTTCTCAGGAAGTGGTCTTAATGATTTTGTAAGAAGTACTACTTCTTTTGCATGTACAGATATTTCTTCTGTTCTTGTTTTAAATACAAAACCTTTTATTCCAATAATATCTCCTATATCATATGTTTTGAATAAAGCATAACTTTCTTCTCCTAAATCATTTATACTAACATAACTTTGGATTTTTCCTGTTGAATCTTGTATAGTACAAAAAGATGCTTTTCCCATTATTCTTTTTGCCATAATTCTTCCTGCTACTGCTACATCTTTTCCCTCTAATTCATCATAATTATCTTTAACTTCGCTGCTTAAATGTGTTCTATTATATTTTGTTATTTTAAAAGGGTCTTTCCCTTGTTCTTGTAATTCTTTTAACTTCTCTTTTCTAATTGATATCAAATGATTTTCGTCTAATTCTTCTTGATTATTTAAATTATTCTCTGCCATATTTCCATAGCTCCTTTCAATTTCATTTTAATATTATATAACAGAAAGTGTTGATTGTAAATATTAAGGTAATGAAAATTTGAAAATATTAACATAATGTGATATAATATAATTATAATTTACCTGGAGAGGCATGAATACTTATTTTATTACACCACAGAAAGGCATTCTTTATGAAAATTATTAACAATATGAAAATTTCTTGGGAAGATAACCCATACGTTTTTACAAAAATAACCGGCCCAAGCCTTGACGACATTAAAAACTATTGTAAGGAAAATAATCTTACAATAGTTGAATCTTACGTATGTGGATACAAATTTGTAGTACAGGCTGAAAAGCCTAATAACAGATTCCAGATACTCCGTAAGAGAGTTGTAGAAATTCCTGGGTATAAACTCATAGAGGATATACCAACAAAAAAAATGCACTGGCTCACTTATGAAAAGTTGCCAGTAGCAAAAAATTAAATTTAAAGCTCCTTTTAGTGGTGGAAGGAGCTTATTTTTTGGTGACCCCTACGGGAATCGAACCCATGATTCAGCCTTGAGAGGGCTGCGTCTTAACCGCTTGACCAAGGGGCCATGTAAGTATATTTATAACATTGTTTGTACGTTCTTGTCAATAGTTAATTTTGCATATTTGTGAAGATAGATAAATTGTTGTTTATCATGTTCGGTGAATTCAGGACAGTCCCCAAAATCCCCAAAATTGGTGATTTTTAGGGACAGTCCCTAGAATTCCCCTCACACAAACAATAATTTATCACTATGATTTGTTAATTAACTCTTTTGCATATTGCATTGAAACTTTTGTGACTTCTCCACTTGCTATTCTTGCAATTTCTTCTACCAATCTATTATCTTTTAATAAAAATACATTAGTTTTTGTTTTTCCTTCAATTACTTCTTTATCTATATAATAATTACTATCACCTTTTGCTGCTATTGTTGCTAAATGTGTTACACATATTATTTGATGATTTTTAGCTATCTGTTTCATTTTTTCTGCAACTTTACTTCCAGCTATTCCACTTATTCCTGTATCTATTTCATCAAATACTAAAGTTTCTACTTCATCTACATCTGCCAGTACTCTTTTTATTGCAAGCATTATTCTTGACATCTCTCCGCCTGATGCAATTTTTGTAAGTGGTTTGAAATCTTCTCCAACATTAGTCATTATTAAGAATTCTATTTCTTCTTGTCCATTTTCAGTAAATTCATTCATTTCATCATAATTGATGTTTACCTTGAATTTTGTGTGTTTCATCTCTAAATCAATTAAATCTTTTTCAATTTCTTCTGATAATACACTACTAAACTTTTCTCTGATTTGATGAATTTTCTTACATATATCTTTCATCTCTATTTCAAGCAAAGATAAATCTGATTTTAGTTTATTTGTATATTCTTCCAAATTTTCTATTTCGTATATCTCTTTTTCTACTTCTTCTTTATATTTAAGTATTTCTTCAATATCATTTCCATATTTTCGTTTCATTGAAGATATAAGATTTAGTCTTGATTCAACTTCTTCTATTTCTCTATCGTCAAAATATATATCTTGTGCAAATCTTGATATGTTTCTCCCACAGTCTTCCAAATCGTAATATATACTTCTTATTTTTTCTGCAGATGATTTATATTCATCATTTATATCTTCTATTTTTTCTAGTGATTTCATTGCAGTAACAATAGAATCAATCGATACATTTAAAATTTCGTTTTCTGCAATTCCTAAGTTTTTTGAAATTTTTTCACTATTTAATATTCTTTTCTTTTTTTCCTCTAATTCCTCTTCTTCTCCTATTTTTAAATTAGCTTCTTCTATTTCATTCGCTTGATATTTTAGTAAATCTAATTTTCTCTGTCTTTCTTTATCATCTCCATAATTCTTTGAAATCTCTTCTTTTAGTCTTTTATATTCACTATACTTTTCTAAATAATCTAATTTTAAGTTTTTTAGCTCGTTTCCTGCGAACTTATCTAAAAGTTTAATATGTACGCTCGAATTTAATAACGATTGATTATCGTGTTGTCCATGAATGTCTAATATATTAGCCATAAAATTTTTAAGTTCTGCAACTGTTACCATTCTTCCATTAATTTTACATAGATTTTTTCCATTTATATTTATTTCTCTTGATAATATAATATCTTCATTATTGCTTGACACACTCATTTCAACAAATGAAAAATCTTGTCCTTTTCTAATCATATCTTTTGAAAACCTTCCACCTGCTAAAATTTCTAGCGAATCTATTATAAGGGTTTTACCTGCTCCTGTTTCTCCAGTTAATACATTAAAACCTTTATTTAAATCAATACTTATTTCATCTATAATTCCAATATTCTTTATATGTAATGTGTTTATCATATTACCACCTCTTAACTTATGTGGATATAATATAACAAACATTTGTTTTTGTCAATATTATTTTTATATTTATATGCAAAGAAAGAGGCTTAAATATATAATTAATTTAATAATTATATGTCTAAACCTCTTTCTCATATGCCCCCTGAAAATTCTAAGAAATTAATTTTAAATTGATTATGATGACTTCTTTATAGTATCATATAAATCTGAAATTTGAATAGAATGTTTATTTACAGTATTTTCTAAAGATTTAATCTCTTTTTCGTTTTCTTTTTGAAGTTGATAATTTAAAGAATAAATTTCGTATAAAGATGGAAATTCTGTTGTCATTTTATGTTCTAGGAGTACTAAAGTTTCACTCATAGAATTTATTCTTTCATCAAATGTTTTATACATATCATCTAGTCTTTTATCTACTCCATCTAGTCTTTTATCTACTCCATCTAATCTTTTATCTACTCCATCTAATCGTTTGTCTACTCCATCTAATCTTCTATCTACATTATCTAGTCGATTATCAATTTTATCAAATCTTTCTATAACTAGTTTCTCAAATTCTTCTGACATATTTCTCACCTCCATTCTTATATTCCATATATTACCATTGATTTGTTTATTTGTCAATATATTTTTCTAAAAATTTTATATGCATTCGTTAAGTATTTCATTTAGTCTTTCTTTTTGATCAGTTAAATATAAATACCCTATTAGTCCTTCAAATGCTGTTGCATACATATAATCTGCTGGATCTGCATTTTTAGGTAAATGATGATTTTCAGTATTCCTAGTTCTTCTTATAATTTCTTTTTCTTTATCTGTTAAAATGTTTTGCAAATCTTCTAAAATTTTTGCTTGTGCTTGTGCTTTTACGTATTTAATTGTTTCTATATGTAATTTATGTGGTTTTAATTTTGTTGTTTCTACTAGATGTGTACGTATAAACAACTCATATACGCTATCTCCCACATATGCCCATGTGAGTGGTGACATTAAATTTACTTCAACTTCATTTTTCATATACTTTCTCCAATGTTATTTTTCCTAATTTTCCGCTTCTAAAATCGTTTAAAATAATGCTTGCTGTCTTTTCTTCATCAACATTTCCGCCTGATACTATTGCTCCTCTTTTTTTTCCAATTAAATTCATAAGATTATATACTTCTTCATTTTCATCATCTGACTTAATAGTTTCAATGTCATCTTCTGTTAATTTATATCTTTCTATTAAATTTGATTTATAGTTGTTATATAAATAAGCTAATAAGTTAAATGCAATTTCTACAGTTTGTAATACCTCATCTTTTATGGAACCAGTATAAGATAGATTTAATGCTACTTTTTCGTCCTCAAATTTTGGCCAAAGTACACCTGGAGTATCTAATAGTTCTATATTATTTGCAATTCTCACCCATTGTTTTTGTTTTGTTACACCTGGCCTATTCCCTACAATTGTAGTTTTTTTATTACATAGTCTGTTTATAAATGAAGATTTACCTACATTTGGAATTCCTAGTATCATTACTCTAATGTTCTTTTTTATTCTACCTTTAGACGCTGCTTTTTGCATATCTTCTTCCATTATATTTTCTATTTGTTTTAAAGTTTCTTTTATGCCTTTCCCTAAATTACTATCAGCTATAATTGCCTTGATTCCATTCTTTCTATAATACTCTACCCATCTATTTGTTTCTTTTTCTTCTGCTAAATCACTTTTATTTAATATTACTATTCTTTTTTTATTCGCAATTATTTTTTGCATGTCAGGATTTCTGCTTGATATAGGAATTCTTGCATCTAATATTTCTATAACTACATCTATTAATTTTATATCTTCAATTATCTGTTTTTTAGTTTTAAGCATATGTCCTGGATACCAGTTGATATTGGTTTTTACTTTGTTTTGCTGGTTATTCATTATTTTTACCTTCTTATTCTTATTTTTTCTTTTTTATGTGATTCAGGGTAGTCCCCTTTTATATGTTAATAAAGAACAGTCCTTGTAACTGCGTCTTAAAATTTATATTGATTTCTATCTGCTCTATCATCATATTGTCTGTCATAATCTTTATTCTTATAAAACCAATCTGTTTTCTTATCTCTTGCAGTTCCAGTCCTATCTTTATTTAAAAATATATCCATTACTGTTAAGAATGGTATTAATACTCCTAAAAAAGATACAAATAAAGTTAAATAATCTGATATGATTGGTTGTCCATTTATTATATTCATTACTTCATTATATACATCAGTTCCAAAATATAAACCATAAGCTACAAAATATACTAGTGCTCCTATTATATTTCTTTTTATAATGAATATCATACAAATAAGTGTAATGAATAATAAAATTATTTCTGTATTAAAATTTAATGGAGTTATTGGAAAATTTATATCCATTGAATAAGCAATCGCAACTACTACTCTAACTAGCCAAAATATTCCTCCAAACATTGTTATTAAATAACTAAACATACTTGTCATTAGTTTTCATCCCCTTTAAATTTTTATATTCTATTAATAAAATAAATTGTTGTTTGTGTGATTGTTTTTAAGTTGATTTGATTAGTAAAATTATTATAAAATAATAATTTTTGTGAAGAAGGACGTCTCGAAAAAATTATATTAAACTATTTTACAATAGATAATGTTATTAACATCTCTATATGTTTATTTTCTCACGGGTCGCCCAAGGGTGCGACCCCTACAACATCTGAAATAAATGCAATTTATTTTATTAAATACATTCTATCATAAACCTTTTTAAATTACTATATCTCTTTTTAACAGTTTGTTTTTTACAGTTCCTAATCCTATAAACTTATTATTATTGTATATTCTATATAGACCGTCTTCTAACTCATGTGTTAATTGTACTCCATTTAGAAACAATTCTAATTTTCTATCGTTTAAATCTATTTTCATCTTATCTAAAAATATTTTCTCTATAGATATTATTTTTTCTTCAATATTTATATTGTCTAGCTCTTCCAAAGAAACAGCATTTTCAATGCTAAACGTATTTACTTTTGTTCTTTGGAGTTCTTTCATATATCCAATTGTACCTAATTTTTTTGCTATATCTTCACACAATGTTCTTATATACGTACCTTTAGAACATTCTATTTTAAATGTTATTTCATTATTTTTATATCTTTTTAATTTAATATCATATATTTCTATTTCTCTTGGTTGTACATCTACCTCTTTTCCTTCTCTTGCATATTCATAAAGTTTTTTCCCTTTTATTTTTATTGCAGAATATATAGGAGGTATTTGATTTTGTTTTCCAATAAAGCTTTTAATCACATTTTCTATCTTATTTTTATTAATACTTTCAAAGCTATTATCTTCTTGTATAATTCTACCTTCTGAATCACCTGTATCTGTTTTTTTACCTAAAGCAATTGTTGCGATATATGTTTTTTCATGCTCCACTAAATATTTAGAAATTTTTGTTGCTGTTCCGATTAAAATTGGCAAAACACCGGTAGCATTAGGGTCTAACGTACCGGTGTGTCCTACTTTCTTAATATTTAGTTTTTTTCTAATAATATTTACTATATCATGTGATGTGTATCCTTTAGGTTTGTTTATTATTAATAGTCCATTCATTTATTGCTCCTTTACAACGTTTGAGGGACAAGCCTCAGTCACATGGTATTCCTCATAGATTGAGGCATTTCCCTCGTTTCAATAGCATTCCTCATAGTTCGAGGAATGTCTTTGCAAGGTTTGAGGGACAAACCTCGGCATACGAAGCATTCCTCATAGTTCGAGGAATGTCCCTCATTTTAAGTGTTTTTTGCATTCTTCTATTATTTTTGTTTTTGCTTGTTCAAATGGAAGATTTATATTTCCTCCTGCTGCCCTTATATGTCCGCCACCACTAAACATTAAACATATGTCTGATACATTTACATACTCATTAGAACGAAGAGAAATTTTATAACCATTGTCAGTCTCTCTTAAAAATATTGAAACTTCTACCCCTTCTATATCTCTTCCCATTTCTACTATTCCATCATGGTCATTATTTCCAGCTCCTACTTTTTGTTCGTCCTCTTTTGTTATGTATGTAAATGTCAACTTTCCATCTTCGAAGAATTCTAATCTATTAAGAGCTATTCTTGTGAGTTCAAATCTTGTTTTTGATATTGTTTGTAATACTTTTTTATATACATCAGAAACATTTACTCCTCTATTTAAAAGTTCTGCAACAAATTCAAATGTTTCTGCTGTTACTCCTTTATATTTGAATCCACCTGTATCTGTAATTATTCCAGTAAGTAAACATGTTCCTATTTCTTTATCTATGATTACACCTAATGCTTCTAAAACAATTACTAATATTTGTGCACATGCAGGTGCTGTAGGGTTAACAAAGTTATAGTCTGCAAACATTGTATTTGAACTATGATGGTCAATTGATATTTTTGTATTTGCATCTTCAAAATATTTTGCAAATCCGTTTAATCTTTTTATATCTCCTGAGTCTAATGCTATCGCCAAGTCATATGTTTCAGTCCTACCTTCTTTTTGAATTTTACTACTATTTGGTAAAAATTCAAATGTTTTAGAATATTCTGGTATAACTACGTCTACATCTTTACCTAATTGTTTAAGTCCTGTATATAGTGCTAAGCTACTACCAATTGCATCTCCATCTGGCATTTCATGTGTAAGTATTACAATGTTTTTTGCCTTATCTATCTCTTCAATAATATTATCTAAAGTCATATTACTCTCCTTTAATATCCTTCATTATATCTTTTAGGATTGTGTCTATTTTTTCACCATACTGCATTGAATCATCTAATTCGAATACTAATTCAGGTGTAACTCTTAAATTTATTTTTTCAGCAATTCTACTTCTAATAAATCCAGAAGAAGATTTTAGCCCTGCTAATGTTTGCTTTATATTTTTAGAATTAAGTATACTTACATAAACTCTAGCATACCTTAGATCTGGAGAAATTTTAACAGATGTTACACTAATTATTCCTGTTACGTTTGAATTAGTAACTTCATAATTAATTATATTGCTAATTTCCCTTTTTAATTCTTCATTTATTCGATTAAGCCTGTTATTTCCACTTTGTCTTTTCATTTTATCTCCTTTGCTAATGTATAGGGACACACCTTATTCGGATGAGGGACAAGCCTCAGTCACAGGCATTCCTCATAGATTGAGGCATTTTCCTCATTTCAATGGCATTCCTCATAGATTAAGGTATGTCCCTACTGTGAATTAATAATGTCATTTTTTTCTTATTTATAAAGCAAATTAGGTAATTGCTCCTTTTTCTTTAGAAACTAATCAAAAGCGAGTATTGCTAGGCAAATTGAAGTAAAAAACCGGAGGTGTGCGTTTGCACATTGAGGATTTTTTATCTTCAATTTAATAACGCAAGACGAAGTTTTCATTAGTTTCTCTTTATTGTTTTACTTGTTCCATTATATAAGCCTCGATAATATCTCCTTCTTTAATATCATTATAGTTTTCAATTTGAATTCCACACTCGTATCCTGATGCTACTTCTTTTGCATCATCTTTCATCCTTTTTAGAGATATTAATTTACCATCATGTATTACAACATTGTCTCTTAGTACTCTTACTCCTGCATTTCTTGCAACTTTTCCATTTGTTACATAGCATCCTGCAATTGTACCAACATCAGAAATTTTAAATGTTTGTCTTACTTCTGCGTTACCGATTATTACTTCTTTGTAAACTGGATCAAGCATTCCTTTCATTGCAGCTTCAACATCTTCTATAGCATTGTATATTACAGAATATGTTTTTATTTCTACCTCTGCCTTTTCAGCCATGTCTTTTGCTATTGGCTCAGGCCTTACATTAAATCCAATTATTATAGCATTTGAAACATTTGCAAGTGTAACATCGCTTTCTGTTATTGCACCTACATTTGCATGTATTACTTTAACTTTTACTTCATCATTAGATAATTTTTCTAATGATTGCTTTACAGCTTCAACAGAACCTTGAACATCTGCTTTAACTATAATATTTAATTGCTTTAAATTTCCTTTTTCTATTTGACTAAATAAGTCATCTAATGTAACTTTCGTAGTTGCATTTAAAGCTTTATCCCTTGCTTGACGTTTTCTTCTTTCCATTAAGTGTTTAGCTGTTTTTTCATCTTTAACTTCATAGAACGTTTCTCCTGCTTCTGGAACTTCTGCAAGTCCTGTTATTTCTACTGGTGTTGATGGGCCTGCTTTTTTAACTTTTTTACCTTTATCATTAGTCATTGTTCTTATTCTACCTATAACAGAACCAACTAGTATTGTATCGCCAACATCTAATGTGCCACGTTGTACAAGCATTGTAGCTACTGGTCCTTTCGCTTTGTCTAATTTTGCTTCTATAACTACACCTTTAGCTTGTTTATTAGGATTTGCTTTTAATTCCTTCATGTCAGCTACTAATAATACCATTTCTAACAAATTATCTATATTTATTCTTTTCTTTGCTGAGATTGGTACAAATATTGTGTCTCCTCCCCATTCTTCAGAAACCAAATCATATTCAGCAAGTTCTTGTTTTACTTTATCTGGATTTGCACCTTCTACATCTATTTTATTAATTGCTACAATTATTGGTATACCTGCAGCTTTAGCATGGTTTATCGCTTCTATAGTTTGAGGCATAACCCCATCATTTGCTGCAACTACAAGTATTGCTATATCTGTTATTTGTGCTCCTCTTGCCCTCATTGCAGTAAATGCTTCATGTCCTGGAGTATCTAAAAATGTGATTTCTCTTCCATTTACATCAACCTTGTATGCACCAATATGTTGTGTGATTCCTCCCGCTTCTCCTTCTATTACATTTGTTTCTCTTACTGCATCTAAAAGTGATGTTTTACCATGGTCTACGTGTCCCATAACAACAATTACTGGTGGTCTTGCTTTTAATTCTTCTTCTTTATCTTCACTATCATCAAATAGTATATCTTCATCTGTAACTACTTCTTTTTTATGTGCAGTTACGCCAAATTCTTCAGCAATTAAAAATGCTGTATCAAAATCCACTTCATTATTTATTGTTGCCAAAATTCCATATCCTAATAATTTTTTTATAATTTCACTACTTGTCTTTTTAAGTTCTGTACTTAAATCTTTAACTGTAATTGTCTCTGGTATTGTAATGTCTGTTAAATCAAATATTTTTTGTTTTACCCTGTTTTCATTCTGTTGTAATTTCTTTTTACTTCTTCTTCCTCTTGTTGTAGTTAAATCATAATAATCAAGCATTGATCCTTCATCAAACATATTTGATAATCTATTTTCTTGTTTTAAATCTTTTAATTTATGACTACTTATTTCTTCGTATCCATTTCTTCTTGATTTAGAAGATTTTTTATTTGTTCTTTCTTCATATCTATTATTTTTTTGTTTATCAATAGATTTATTTGAATATTCCCTTACATTTTCTTTTTCAACTATATCTGCTGACATAATATTTTTAATGTTCTTTTCTATTCCTCTTTCATCAAGAGGTCTTCTACCAAAATTAGATTGTCCTTGTCCATTTCTATTAAATGGTCTGTTTGAATTTTGATTGTTATATCCTCTGCTGTTTTGAGCATTTCTATTAAATGGCCTAGTATTACTATTACCTTGTGAATCTCTATTAAATGTCCTATTCATATTGTTATATTGTCTATTATTATATCCTTCTTTGTTAAATTGTCTATTCACATTACTATATGGTCTTGTTTGGGTAGTATTATTATTTCTTTTATCAATTTGAGTTTGTGGTTTTTCATGTGATGTACTTGTTTCTTCTCCATTTGTTTTCACTGTTTCGTGTGAAATTGATTCTTTATTATTTTCAATTTTAGGCACTTCTTTAGTAGTTTTCTTTCCAAATAATTCACTTACTGTGAGAGGCTTATTAGGTTTATTCCTATACACTATATTATAGTCTGTCTTTCTTTCTCTTTCTATAAAACCTATATCTCTATTTTGTCTTCTCTCAGATTTCTTTTCATCTTTTATTTTTTCATTTTCATCATCTGATACAATTACTGCTCTTCTTATAATTACTGGCCCTGTCGTTTCTTTTATTTCTTTTTTTATGCCTGAAAATTTTGATTCTATTTTTTTAGCATCTGTTTCATCTACACTACTCATATGTGACTTTACATCTAATCCTAATTCTAAAGCTTTTTCTAAAACTTCTTTACTGTTTACTCCTATTTTTTTTGCTATTTCATGTATTTTAATTTTGCCCAATAATATCACCCCCACAAATTGCTTTTACCTTAAGTATTTTCTTTATTTTATTTATCAATAATTACACCCCTTAAATTTTTATAAATTTCTTCATCTATTTTTGTATCAAAAATCTTTTCTAATCTTTTTGATTTTATAACTTTTTCTAGGCATTCTATATTATCACATATATATGCTCCTCTACCAGATAACTTTCCGGTTTTGTCTATTGAAATATTACCTTCTTTATTCATGACAATTCTAATAAGATTACGTTTATCTTTTTTAGTATTGCATCCCATGCACATTCTTTGTACAATTTTTTTCATACTATTCATTTCCTTCTACATTTTCTTCGTCTTTTATATCTTCAGTTTCTTGTTTTTCTAGTAATTCTCTAAATTGAGACTCACTCTTTATATCTATTTTCCAGTTTGTTAATTTTGCAGCTAAGCGCGCATTTTGTCCTGCTTTTCCAATTGCTAATGATAGTTGATCATCTGGAACTATAACTTGTGCAAATCTTTCTTCTTCTCTTATATCTACTGCCATTACTTGTGCTGGTAGCAATGCTGCAGAAATAAATATCGCTGGGTCTTCATTCCATTCTATAACATCTATCTTTTCACCCTTTAATTCATTAATTATATTTTGAATTCTTATTCCCTTTTGTCCTACACATGAACCAACTGGATCAATATTTTCATTTGTAGAATATACTGCAACTTTACTTCTAGATCCTGCATCTCTTGCTACACTTTTTATTTCTATTAATCCTTCATATATTTCTGGTATTTCAAATTCAAATAATTTTCTTACAAAATCAGGATGACTTCTTGAAACTAATACTTGTGGTGCACCTTTTATTCCTTTTTCTACACTTACTACATAAGCTCTTATTTTGTCATTTACTCTATATTCTTCAGTAGGTATTTGATCTTTTACAAGCATAATTCCCTCTAATCTTCCTAAATCTAATACTACTGTTCCACCATCTGCCTTTTGTATAATTCCTGAAACTATTTCTCCTTTTCTATCATTATACTCAGTAAATACCATATTTCTTTCCGCTTCTCTAATTTTTTGTACAATTACTTGTTTTGCTGTTTGTGCTGCTATTCTACCAAAATCTCTAGGAATAATTTCAAATTCTACTGTATCCCCAACTTTTGCTTTTTTATTTTCTTTTTTAGCTTCTGCTAAACTAATTTGTAACATTTCATCTTCTACATTTTCTACTACTTCTTTTACTGAATAAACTTTTATGTCGCCTGTTTCACTATTCATTGTTACTTTCACATTTTCAGCAGAATCAAAATTTCTTTTATATGCTGTTACCAATGCTGTTTCTAATGATTCTAACAAATATTCTTTGTTTATTCCTCTTTCTTTTTCTAATTCTTCAATTGCAGTTATTAATTCTTTAGTTTCAATTGATTTCATTTCTCTCATCCTTTCTTTTACCAGTTATATACTGTTTTTATTTGTGATATGTTTTTTCTATCTATTTTTATTTCTTTTTTATTTAAGATAGTTATACTGTCATTATCAAAGTCCTTCAATATTCCTTTATATTGCTTTTGTCCTTCTATAGGTTTAAATAATTTTATTTGAACTTCATTCTCTACATTATCTTTTAAATGTTTATCCTTTTTTAAAATTCTTTCAACTCCTGGAGAAGATACTTCTAAAAAATATTGTTCTTTGATATAGTCTTCTTTGTCTAGAATATCTGTAATGCTGTTGCTTACTTTTTCGCAATCATCTAAATCTATTCCTTTTTTAGAATCAATATATATTCTTAAAAAGTAATCTTTTCCTTCTTTTACATATTCTATATCATATAACTCATATCCTAAATTATTAATTGTTTTAGATATCAATCTCTCAGTTTTTTGTTCGATATTAGCCAACTGAATTTCTCCTTTTCAAAATTTAAGAGTGGGATTTGTTCCCACCCTTCTAGTTATTTTTTCATTTGCTTTTGTATTATATACTAATTTATTAAAAAAATCAAGTTTTTTCCATTAAAAACTTATATTTTTATATAATGTATATTTATTTTTTATCTATATACAATAATATATTATGAATCAAATTTTATTTACCAATGATAATAATTTAAAAAATGATAAAAAAAATGTTAAAAATTATAAATTAATATTGCTATTTTCACTAATCATAATCATTTTTTTATTATCATATTATATTTATAGCTATGTAATATCTAATAAAAAGGAAAATATTTCTTTTGCATTACTGAATAATTTCAATATTAAGCGTTTATATTCTGATGAAAATGAATATACAGTGGTAACATTAAACAATGATCAAGATTTTTTTGTAATTGGTAGTATAGAAATTCCATCTATACGAATTAATTATCCTATACTTTCAGATACAAACGATGAACTACTAAAAATTGCTCCATGCAGATTTTATGGTCCTTATCCAAATAAAGAAGGTAATTTGTGTATTGCTGCTCATAATTACGATGATAATCGTTTTTTTAGCAATTTATTTAAATTAAAAATTGGAGATAAAATTAATATATATGATTCAACAAGTTCATTAACTATCTATTATATTTATGATAAATTTGAAATTACTAAGAATGATACAACTTGTACTTCTCAAGATACTAATGGAAAAAAAGAAATAACTTTAGTAACATGTAATAATTTTAATAACAATAGATTAATTATTAAAGCAAAAGAATAGAGACTATTTATATAATAGTCTCTATCTATTTAATTTATATTATACATTATATTCTCTTATTTTTTTGTATGCATAAACTGCTGATATTCCACAAATTGCTATTATAACTATTACTGAATAATCTATTCCTGTATATGGTATAGTTGCGTTTGTATTAGTATTATTAGCAACATTATTTGTTATATTATTTTGTGTTACAGCACTAATATTTTTTTGTACATTAGTATTATTTTCTGTAATTTCTTCGAAAGTATTATTTTCTGTATTGCTATTTTCTAATAATTCATCAAGTGTACCTGCTTCTGTTGCAAATGCATTTGTAGTAATAGCTAAAACTAATGCTATAATTGATATTATACATATTATTAATTCTTTTGTTTTTGACATTTTATCTATCTCCTCTTTAACAATATAATATTATTATAAATTATTCTCTTATATTTATACAACATTTTTCAAAATATTGCAATACTTTTTTAAAAAAAAATTAAAATTATACATTAAATTTAAATAAAGCAATGTCTCCTTCTTGCATAATATATTCTTTACCCTCTGATCTAACCAATCCTTTTTCTCTCGCCGCAGCCATTGAACCTTCTCTTATTAAATCGTTATAAGATACAATCTCTGCTTTTATAAATCCTCTTTGAATATCTGAATGAATTTTTCCTGCTGCAACTGGTGCTTTAGTTCCTTTTTTTATTGTCCAGGCCCTTACTTCTGGCTCTCCTGCAGTTAAAAATGACATTAGTCCCAATAAAGAATAACTTTCTTTTATTACTTTGTCTAATCCAGATTCTTTAAGTCCAAGTGCTTCTAGCATTTCTGCTCTGTCGTCTTCTTCTAATCCTGTTAACTCTTCCTCAATTTTTGCACATAATGGAATTGCTATTGTATTTTCAGATTTTGCATATTCTTTTACCTTTTTTACGTTTTCATCTTTTTCTACATCTGCTAATTGTTCTTCTGAAACATTACATATATACAAAACTGGTTTTGCTGTAAGGAACATTATTTCCCTTATGATTTCTTTTTCTTCTTCGTTAAATGTCATTGTTCTGACCGGTTTTTCTTCTTCTAAATGTTTTTTTATTCTTTCTAAGCAATCAATTTCTGATTGATATTTTTTATCTGACTTTAGCATTTTTTTTGCTTTATCTAATCTTTTGTCTACTGTTTCTATATCTGCAAATATTAATTCTAGATTGATTGTTTCTATATCTCTTAATGGATCTATATTTCCATCAACATGAACAATATTTGGATTTTCGAAGCATCTTACAACTTGTGCAATCGCATCTACTTCTCTTATATGTGCTAAAAATTTATTTCCTAATCCTTCACCTTTACTTGCGCCTTTTACTAAACCTGCAATATCTACGAATTCAACAATTGCATGTGTAGTTTTTTCAGCTTTATACATTTTAGTTAAAACATCTAATCTTTCATCTGGGACAGGAACCACTCCTACATTTGGTTCAATCGTGCAAAAAGGATAATTTGCACATTCTGCGCCTGCATTTGTTATGCTATTAAACATTGTACTTTTTCCTACATTTGGAAGTCCTACTATTCCTATTTTCATATTCTATACCTCTTATATTCTTTATTTGTTTGATTTTATGGTTAATATGTGATATAATATATGTGATCTTTTTTAGAAAGGGGGATGTTCAATGCCGGACTATGATCAACCAGAATTTCATTTGACTCCATATTGGATTTCAAGTGATATTTTCTGTAACAAGGCCACGCAAAAGGTTACTACCAATGGTAACTTGCCAAATTATAATTGCATGAACTAACCCAATTTGGGGCCCATGCGATTCTATTATTTTTGAATCGCATGTGGCTCTTTTATTATATCTATATGGAGCTTCCAGCCGGAATTGAACCGGCGACCTCTTGCTTACCACGCAAGTGCTCTACCAACTGAGCTATAGAAGCATTTGAACTTTTACAAGATTTGAGGGACACACCTCAGCATACGATGTATTTCTCATAGATTGAGGTATGTCTTTACAAGGTTTGAGGGACACACCTCAGCGTACGATGTATTTCTCATAGATTGAGGTATGTCTTTACAAGGTTTGAGGGACACACCTCAGCGTACGATGTATTTCTCATAGATTGAGGTATGTCCCTCTTTTTATTATTGGTCTTCATTCATTATATTTTTATTTGCTTTTTTTCTTATTCTTTGTATTGCATTGTCAATAGATTTTACTGGAGCATCTAATTTCTCTGCAATTTTTACATAGCTATCTCCGGGCTGCAAATCTAGTCAACACTTGTTTTTCAAAATTACTTAAATTCTCATCTATCTTATTTCCTACTAGTTTATAATATTCTTTTTTAGTTATTGTATCTAATGGGTCTTCGGCTATTTTTGAATTGAATAGCTCCATCAAAGATACATTGTCATCATCATTTTCATATACAGGGGTACTTAATGATAATGATGAATTTAGTGGCATATGTTTTTGTCTATTTGAAGTTTTTATTGCAGTAATTAATTGCCTTTCTATACATAAATTAGCAAATGATTTAAAAGAATTTTGCTTATCAGTTTCATAATTTTTTATGGCCTTATATAAACCTATCATTCCCTCTTGAACTATATCCTCTTTTTCTGCTCCTACTATAAAATATTTGCTTACTTTAATATTTACAAGCTCTTTATATTTATTAAATAGGCATTCTAAAGCCTCTTCATTGCCATTCTTTGCTGAAGCTACTAATTCATTATCTGTTTTATTATTTAAATCATCATTTGTATAAAAAGCTAATTTTTTTTCTGGCATACGCTTTTTTTGCCTCCGCATCAATCTGATTTTGTCATTATTATATTAGCTAACTCCACTAATGTCAATATTTTCGAAACATTTTTATATCATTTTTCTAGTATTATTGTAACTGGTCCATCATTCAATAAGGTCACCTTCATATCTGCACCAAATATACCTTTTTGAACATTTTTTATTGTTCTTTTGCATTTATCTATAAAATACTCATACAACTCATTTGCCTTATCTGGTTTAGCAGCGTTTATAAAACTTGGCCTATTCCCTTTTCTGCAATCTGCGTACAATGTAAATTGCGAAACTACTAATAATTCTCCATCAATATCTTTTATTGATAAATTCATTTTGTCATTTCCATCACTAAAAACTCTTAAATTACATAATTTTTCTGATAGAAAATCGGCTTGTTCTGTAGTATCTCCTTGACAAGCCCCAAATAAAACTAAAAAACCTTGTCCTATTTTCCCCACCGTCTCATTATTTACTTCTACTTTTGCTTTAGACACTCTTTGGATAACTAATTTCATTTGTTACTCCTCCATTTTAAAATTATATATTATTGTCCATTTTATATTCAATATTTTCCATAAATGGAAAAAGTTCTTTCACTGTTTTTAATGTTATTATTTGAGTTTTAGGATGTGGGCCCTTTCCATCAAAGTTAACAATTTCTCTTGAGTAACAATTATTATTTAATTTGCTAAGTAAATATCTTGTGTCCATATAAGTATAATACATTTGGTATCCATCTCTTAAATCTTTCCATAATTGTTCAAAACTGTAATCTTTATAATCCATATTTTCTCCTCTTTATTTCTATTGAATTCATTGTCTACACCAATTCGCTAGGACGGAGAAAAAATTTCCATTTCTGCGAAATAAATTTTTTCCTCTCGTCCGGACGCTCAAATTACAATTTATTTAATCATTTCTTTAAATTCCTGTTCTGATATTACTTTTATGCCTAAGTTTTCTGCCTTTGTAAGTTTGCTTCCTGCTTCTTCTCCAGCTAACACATAATCAGTTTTTTTAGATACTGAACTAGAAGTTTTTCCTCCATAGTTTTCTATTACTTTACTTGCTTCATCACGTGTATATTCTTCTAGTGTTCCTGTTAATACAAATGTTTTTCCTTCAAATCTGTTGTCAGATTTTTTTGTTTCTTTTAATTTCATATTAACATTAACATTTTTGAGTTTATTAATTAAATCTATTGTTTGTTCTTGCTTAAAGAATTCATATATACTTTGTGCAGTAATATCTCCTACATCATCTGTTTCCACTAAATCTTCCAAAGAAGCGCTTATTAATGCATCTATACTTTTGAATTTTTTTGCAATTATTTTTGCTAATTTTGTTCCTATATGTCTTATTCCTATTGCACAAATTAGTCTATCTAAGTCATTATCTTTACTTGCTTCGATTGCATCTATTAGGTTTTGAGCAAATTTTTTTCCATCCTTTTTTAGACTTTCTATATCTTTTTGTTTTAAATAATATATATCTGCAATTGTTTCTATTAATCCATTATTGTATAGTTGCTCTACTATTTTCTCCCCTAATCCTTCTATATTCATTCCTTCTTTTGATGCAAAATGGATTATATTTCTTAAATTTCTTGCCTTACATTCTATTCCAATACATCTTATTGCAGCTTCTCCTTCTTCTCTTATTGCAGGTGCTCCACATACTGGACATGTTCTTGGCATTTCAAAGTTTTTCTCTTTCCCCGTTCTTTTTTCTTTTATAACTTTAACAACCTCTGGTATAACATCTCCTGCTTTCTGTATTAGAATATGGTCTCCTATTTTTAAATCTTTTTCTTTTATAAAATCTTCATTATGAAGTGTTGTTTTAGATATTTTAGAGCCTGCAACAATTACTGGTTCTAATATTGCCATTGGTGTAATTACACCCGTTCTTCCAACATTGCATATTATATCTTTTAAAATTGTTTCTTTCTGCTCTGGTGGATATTTATATGCTATTGCCCATTTAGGTGTTTTAAATGTTGTTCCGATTTCTTCTCTTAGAGCTAAGTCATCAACTTTTATAACTGCACCATCTATTCCAAAAGGAATTTCTTCTCTTGTATTACCTATGTTTTCTACCTCTTTTATTGCCTCTTCTATATTATTGCATAGCACTTTTATAGGATTTACATTAAATCCTAATTTTTCTAAATAAACAAGTGATTCATAGTGAGAAGTAAATTTTATATCATCACTTTTTTGAACATTAAAAATATATATGTCTAATGGTCTTGACTTAGCTATTGAACTATCTAATTGGCGAATCGAACCCGCAGCTAAATTTCTGGCATTTGCAAATTTATTTTCTTCATCTTGCTTTTCATTTAATTTATCAAAATCCTTTTTAGATATAAATACTTCTCCTCTTACAATTATATCTATATTTTCTTTTAGTTTTTTTGGTATTGTTTTTATAGTATTTAAGTTGTCTGTAACATCTTCCCCTTCTTGTCCACTTCCTCTTGTTGCTCCTCTAACAAATTCTCCATTTTTATATTCTAAAGAAACAGATAAGCCATCTATTTTTGTTTCTACAACATACTTTATATTGTTATCAAATTTTTTCATTCTTTCATCAAAACTATATAGTTCATCAAAAGAAAATACATCTTGAAGGCTCTGAAGAGGAACAATATGAGTTACTTTTTTAAATCCTTCTTTTACTGTTCCACCTACTTTTTGTGTTAATGAATTTTCATTTATAAACTCAGGAAATTCCCTTTCCAAATTTTTAAGTTCATTCATAAGCATATCATATTCAAAATCAGATATTTCTGGGTTATCATCATCATAATATTTTTCAGCATAATATGCAGTCAATTTATTTAGTTCATCAATACGTTTTTTAGCTTTATCCTTATCCATTAAATCCTCCTATATTGAATTTTGGCAAAAAAGGGGACAGACCCCTTTTTTGCCACTAGTCTTTTAATAGCTCTTTTCCATTTTTTATATAATCCCATCCTGAAAATATTGTTGCAATAACAGAAGTTGTCATTAGTAATGTTGCCAAAATATTTATAATTAATTCAATTCCTGATAAGTTTCCATTTATAAATGATCCATAAATATTTGTTCCATTTATATTAATAAACATTAAAATTATTGCTATCATTTGGGTAACTGTTTTTATTTTTCCCCAAATGCTTGCAGCAATTACTTCTCCATCTTTTTCTATAGCTACTAATCTATAGCCTGATACTATAAATTCTCTGAATATTACGATAATTGGTATCCATGCTGGAAGATTTCCATCTTCTACTAATATAAGCATTGCTGCTAGTACTAATATTTTATCTGCTAATGGATCTGCAAATTTTCCAAATGTAGTAACTTGCTTGTTCTTTCTTGCTATTTTTCCATCTAAATGATCAGTATATGATGCTATTATAAATATTAAATTAATTAATAAATATGATATAGGTATACCAAAAAAATTACTCTTAATTTCTAAAAATGGTATTATTACCATTAATGGTACTAATATTATTCTGAAAATAGTTAGTTTGTTTGGTAAATTCATTTTTAACCAACACCTCTTATATTTATTTGTTTAATTATATAAGATATAAATAAATAAAACAATATATAAATTTATATTTTTATTTTTTAAAATCAATATAATAAATAAAATGGTTAGTACTTTATTTCCATTAAGTACTAACCTTAATATTTATTCAGATTCTGTTTTTACATTTTGTCCTATTTCTATATCTGTATCAGTTGGACATATTTGTATAAACGTATTTCCATCATTTACTGTTATTTCCTCTCCGTTTTCGTATTTATATATAGTTTGTCCACTATGTGAAGTTTTTTCCCAAGTAATAGGGACGGCATATCCATTTGAAATATAATATCCGCTTCCACTTCCTATATTATTTAAATCTTGTCTTCCTTTATTTTCTCCATCATTTAATGTATAATTTTGTACTTTATACACTATTATATTTTTAGCAGTATATTGCTCTCCTGTTTCCAGATCTACATTTGCTTTTCCAGACATAGCTCTTTTGTAAACTTTTTTTTCTGCATCATACTCGTAACTAGTTGTATGGTAATATGAATATTTTAAAGTTAAACTATCTGCTACTTTTGCTGTTTCGTTTGTACTTAAATCAATTTCTTCTGCACTATAATTTAACAATAAATCTTTATTAGTATCTCTTGTATAGCCCTTGCTTTCAGCATAGTCTTTTACCTTTTCTAAGTCAACAAAACCTGTATGTTCATAATCTCTATTTAAAGTTTTATCTCTAAAAAACACTACATTTTCTAATGCAATTCCATCTAGGTCATCAATACCTTGATTTAATCTTGAATATGCTTGTGGGCTTCCACCCCAATGTATATATATCGCATCATTTTCTTCTGCATAATCAATAAAATAATGTCTTGCGCTTCTAACTGAACCTATTTTTGTTGGATATACATCTTTGTATAACGCCATCATCCTAGTTATACCGCCTTCTGCTATTATCTCATATACCAAGTAAGCATCTTGCAATCCGCATTGTGGCCATGCTGCATGATTATTGTTTATCATTACTGCATATGGTCTTGTTTTAGAATTAACATCGACTATTTGTACTTGTGGTTCACTAATCTCAGGTAACTGCTCATTTGATGTAGGCTCAACTTGTCCCTTATTTAATAATTTTAAGGCTAATAAAATTCCTGCTACTATTATTAATACTACTAGAATAATTATTAATAGTTTTATGCCTCCCTTTTTTTGTGTTGTAGTTTTTGTCTGTTTTGACCTTCTTCCGTTTTCCATCTTTTCATCCTTTCTTTATTTTAATATTTTTAATTTTTTAAGTACATTTTCTTCTTTTTGTCTCATAATAATTTTATCATTTTCATTTATATGGTCATATCCCATTAAATGATAAAATCCATGTACTGCCATATAAGATAATTCTCTTTGAAAGCTATGTCCATATTCGCTTGCTTGTTCTCTAACTCTTTCTATTGATATAACAATATCACCCAAAATATCTTGATTCAAATCTTTTCTCTTTTTTAATTCATCTTTTTCAAACATTGGAAAAGATAGCACATCTGTTTCTTTATCTATATCTCTATACTCCTTATTCATTTTTCTTATATTAGCTGGATTAGTAAGGACTATGTTAACATATAGATTTTTATTATCTAATTTCTCTTCTTTGAAGCATTTCTTTAACACCTTATCTAAAATATTAATGTACTCTTCATTTTCTTCTATGTCTAAAAAATTTATTTCAGCTACATCCATTATTATACCCTCTTATGCTATTTTTTTATAGCTTCCTACTGTTGTTTTGTAAGTGTTCCTTATTTGCCTTATAGCACCTAATTCCACTAACTTATTTTTTATTTCTTTTATAATGCGTGAGTAATTATTTTTGCTTTGTCTTAATTTTTTTAAGTCATTTTTTAGGAATAAAATTTGTTTTTGCTTTTTTTGTTCATCACAATCTTCTATTTTTTTAATTTGATTATATTTATTCCAAAACTTTTTATATTCTTCCCTTTCTTCTGGCTTGTCCCAATATACTTTTGTTGATAATAATCTTATATTATAATCTTCGATTAATTCCATTAATAATTCAAATGTTCTATCTTTTCTAGCTTTACTATCTTGTTTTAGAAGTAAATTTCTAGTATCTTTTATTAATTTTATATAACATTGCTCTGCTGCAATTAAAGGCAAACTATGAGTAAATAAATATCTACTAATACCTAACAAAATCATTTTTCTTTTGATTTTATCTCTTTCGTCTAGTTTTCCAACTAATAGGCTCTCATATTTTTCATAATCATCTACAATAGCTTTATATTCATCTTTCTCATCTAGCCTTAGTTTTATTGGTAAAATTTCAGAAATATATCCCTCCAATGTATTAAATATCTTATCATATATACTGTCAATAGATTCTACTTTACTAGTAAATGTATCTGCCAATTGAATTGAATAGTTTTTTAATAATCCTTTATATAATGAATCCATTTTTGATATATAAAATTTGTTATATCTATTAATAGTTGTTTCTTTTTTTAAACTAGTTACAGATTCATAATCTACTTTTAATAGATACTCTTGTTTTTTATATTTATATTCTAAATATTGTTTTTCCTTTAGACTAACAATTAAATAATATTTGCTTAATGCATCTTTCTCAAAATTAGATGCAGTTCCATTTTTTACTTTTTTATAAACAGAATCTATTATATATTTGTCTATAGCCTCAAGATATAAACTATAAATATCTTCATACTTTTTTAATAAAGTTTCTTTCTTTTCAACATCATCTTCGTCTATAGCAGTAGTATAATTATAATACGCCTTTATTAGATTGTTTCTCTTAATTGAAATCATTATACTATTTATACCCACTTTTGTTGGTATAAGTATTTTTGTAATAGTGCTAGTTATTTTTGAAAAAAATGTTTTGTTTGTATCTAATACCCTTAGGCTCCTTTGTTCCATAATATCACCCTTTTTCTTAAAATATTATTTTTTCTTTAATACCTATATTCTCAAGCACTTCATATATGACTTCAACTTCTATATACCCATCATTTGGATATATATTAACTTGCCTATTTAAAATATTTTCTTTATTGTCTATTTCTTGTTCTAACTCCTGTTCTAACTTTTGTGTCGCAATCTCTGTAAGTTCTTCTTCCGTATATGTTTTTTGTTGTTTCTCATATTCATAATTTGTTGTTTTTATAAATTCAATTGGTAAATAGAAGTTTGAAAATAGCATTAATTTTTTACTTTCATTTATTGTATCATAATTTTTAAATTTTGAAAGGGTTTTATACAAATTTATTTTAAAATTATTAAAATTCAATGTATACTTTTTTTCCGTAGCGCCTGTGGGAACTTGGATTTCTTGATTTAAATAAAATTTTTCTTTTTTTGAATACCATACTTTTGCTTCAATATCAGCTGAGGAATGTACATATCTAATGCCTGTATATTTACCTTCCATATATCCTAAAACCAATATATCTCCTTTTTTTACAATGTCCCCAACGTTTACAGCAGCAGTTCCATTTTGAACATTTATTTTTGTTATACTTGCATTTTTATTTGATACAATATTACAATATTCATTTTCATCTATAATTTCAGGGGCTTTATCTGTCTCTTTTATTTCAACAATTGCATTTGTCCCCCTCATATTGATTCCCATCCATGCGATATCATCTCTTTGTAATCTGATTTTATTTATAATTAAATTAGTATCAATTTTATTCTTATTACTACCTACTTTAAATCCATTTTGATTAAGTAACTCTATTATCTCCTCTTCTTTTATTTCAATGTTTCCCCTTATTTCTATGTTCCATATAAAATTAGATGTTGCAATTAAGCCAATAATTATAAACATAAAAAATGCCAAAAAAATTTTTCTTTTTCTATATTTATGAAATATAAATGGTAATCCCTTCTTATTTTCTATTTTTATTTTTGATTTAGTTTTCTTTGCAACTTCTTTTAATCTTTTATAATCTTTAATACTTAAATTAGCATATAATATTGTAGATTTTTTTCTCTTAATGTTCCATAGAAAAATTTTTTTACTAATGCATATATTTATAAATCTTTCTAAAAAATAACTTTCTACTTTTATATTAACATATCCCATTATATAATTTAACCAAATCTTCAGAAACAAGTACATTTCCTCCATTCATAGTTTTATTCTTTATTACTATCATCTATTATTCTATCTATGTCAAAGCTTTCTATTATTCCTTTAACCGCTATATCATCTTCAGTAACTTGTTCTAAACTTAAGTTAAATCCATTTATATTAATATTTCCAATATCAGTAGCTACTTTAATGTAAAATTCCTCATATTCCAAAATTCCTTTATAATTTTCTATTAACATTTCGTTAAATCCAACAATTGTTATTTTAGGTTCTTCTCCAGAAATTTCTCTAGGTACCTCTAAAACTTTATTTATTTTATCCGATATCTTACTATTTCTTTTATTTTTCATTATAAATCCTCTTTCTATATAATATAAATTGTTGTTTGTGAGAGGAAAATCCTAGGGACTGTCCCTAAAAATCACCAATTTTGGGGATTTTTGGGACCGTCCTGAATTTTCCGAACATGAAACAAATTACAATTTACCTTTTAAATTCATCTAACGTTTTGAATTCATACCCCATATTTTTTATTTCTTTTATACAACTATCCAATATATTCGAATTATCTACTGAATTTGCATGTAGTAATATAATAGATCCACTATGAATATTAGATATAACTTTATCTTTTCCATATGATTCTCTTCCCTGCTTATTTTCATCCCAATCATCATAAGCTAAACTCCACATTGTTGTTGTATATCCAAGATTTTTTATTAGACTTAAAGTTCTTTCACTGAATTCACCCATAGGTGGCCTTATATATTTCATTTCATAACTGAATTTTTCATATACAGATGTATGTAAATTCATAATTTCTTCCTTTATTTTTTCATCATCTAAATCTGGCATACTCTTATGATTTACTGTATGATTTCCTACAATATGTCCTTCCTCTATCATCCTTTTAACTAATTCAGGCTGACTGTTTAAGTAGTGTCCCGTTATAAAAAAAGCTGCTTTAACATTATTCTCTTTAAGTATGTCTAATATTTTAGAAGTATAACCTGCTTCATAGCCTTCATCAAAAGTTAAATACACAAATTTATCTTCATTATTTCCCATGGCAATTCCTTCATACGAATATAATAATTTTATATTATTACTTCCTAAATCTGGTTGTTCATGGTTATCATTTCTCTTTATTCCCCACCCTATTTTTTTGTTAGATAATACACTTGAAGAACTGGTTGTTACACTTTTTTCATTTAACTTGTTATTTAATGTCATAATGCTAAATGTGAATATAAATACAATTCCTCCTAATAGTATATATAACAGCTTTTTTCTTTTCATATAACTCCTCCTATTTTTTGACCAATATATTAAAAAATACCTATGAGTTTCAATTTTCTATTTTTATATTGACATTATTTTCTTTTTAGATTATATTAAAGTTAATTTTGGAAATTTAAGGAATTTTTTATTTTTATAATTTTTATAAAATGATTAATATCATATTTTCTATTTAATTATATTACAGGTAGGTGGCATATATGTTAAATTTTGTTATATGTGATGATAACCTTGCTGTATTAAATCGCCTTTCAAAAATGCTAGAAGCTATATTTATTAATAATGACATTGATGCAGAAATTGGCTTGAAAGCATTAAGTGCATCAGATGTAATTAATTATCTCGAAACTCATAAAGTTGATGTTTTAATTCTTGATATAAATTTAAAATCTGAAATAACTGGCTGTGATATAGCAGATATAGTAAGGAAGAAAAATAAAGATGTTTATATAATTTTTACTACAGGTCACTTAGAATATGCCTTAATAGCATATAAATACAAAACATTTGATTATTTACCTAAACCTGTTGTAGATGAACGACTTGAAGAAACAATTCTAAGACTAATGGACGATATTAAATTTTCTCCATCTAAATTCATTAAACTAAATAATAAAACAATTATAAATCAAGATGAAATCAACTACATAAAAAAAGATGGTATGAAACTAGTTTTTTGTACTGATACACGTACATATGAAACTTATAGCTCTTTTAATAAAATACAAAGTTGTCTGCCAGAAAATTTTGTAAGATGTCACAAATCATATATGGTAAATTTAAAAAATATTACAGATATAAATTCTAATAAAAATACAATACTGTTTGCCCCAAATGAATCTTGTTCTATTGGTTCAAAATATAAAAATGAAATAATGGAGGTGTTAAAAAATGGAAATTTTACAAATAATTTGGACAACTTTAACAACGGAAAATCAAACTTTAATTAATATACTATCTATTCCTATGACTATATTAGAAGCAACTGTTACTACTTTGTTATTCACAAGCATTCTAAATATAAAATCAAATAAACAACAAAAAATTATTTATATTTTATCATTTTCGGTAATTGCTATAATATCGATGTATTTTGTACCAACACCATATAATACTTTTATAAATATTATTGCTTGTCCAATATTAGTCTATTTTACGTTTAAAACAAATTTTTTAAAATCTATTGTTTCACAATTTATACCATATGTTTTTTTCGTAATAATTGGAAATTTATTATTAAAAATTTATTTACTTGTATTTAATATATCAACTAATATGACTTTAAATATACCTATTTATAAAATATCTTATTCATTAATTATGTATTTTGTTGTATATATAATTTATCTGCTATTAAAAAAATTTAATATTAATATTTCTTTATATAAGAGATTAAAGAAAAATACTAACCGTGCTTTAATAATAAACTTTTCTTTAGGTTTTATCGCATTTGCAATTCAATCATATACCATGACATTGTATAGTAACTATATTCCTTTATATCTAACTTTTGCTACTACATCCATATTTTTGGTATATTTCATATCTTCATTATATAGTTTATCTCGAACTGCAAAATTAGAATCAACTACAAAAAATTTAGAAGAGGAGAGATTATATAATAAAACTTTAACTATACTTTATGATAACATTAGAGGTTTTAAACATGATTTTAATAATATTGTTCAAGCAATAGGTGGATATGTTTCTACAAATAATATGGATGGTTTAAAAGATTATTACTCAGATTTAATGGCTGACTGTCAAAAGGTTAATAATTTAGCAATACTAAATCCAGAATTAATTAATAACCCAGCTGTATATAGTTTATTAACATCTAAATATCACAAAGCAACTGAACTTGGAATTACAATGAATTTCGAAGTGTTTTTAGATTTAGAAACTTTGAAAATAAAAACATATGACTTGAGTAGAATTCTTGGAATACTTTTAGATAATGCAATTGAAGCAAGTAGTAAATGTGATGAAAAAATTATTAATATTACAATTCGTAAAGACAATAAAGTAAATAGGCAATTATTCATAATTGAAAATACATATTCAAATAAAAATGTAAATACTGATAGGATTTTTGAAAAAGGCTACACTTCTAAAACAGAAGAAGATGGTAAAAATCATGGTCTTGGACTTTGGGAGGTTCGTAAAATTCTAAAGAAAAATACTAATCTAAATTTATTTACTACTAAAAATAATAAATTATTTAAGCAGCAATTAGAAATTTATATTTAAATTTAGCAAAAGAGCTGTATAAATACAGCTCTTTTTTCGAATAACTTTATTATAATTAGTCTTTTTTTATTAAAGATGCTGGCATTTTTGGTTGATGGAATGCTATCCATATAAAGCATGCTGTATTTGTAGATTTTGCATATTTTTCTGCAACTTTTGCTAATAATTTTAACATAAACTTTTTCCCCCCTTTTTACTTTATTTTTGTATGTAATTTTAAGTTAAGCTAAATTTGAATTTTTTCAGTTTTAACATATTCCTCATAACCATATTTACTATTTGTTAATTTATAAATAAATCTCGTTATAGATATTGTTTGTATTAAGGTTCCAAATATTAATAAATTTGATATTATAGCATTTGTTACAAATATTGCTACAAGTAAGGTTAAAGTCATTGTAATATATGATAGATTTCTTTTTAAAACTCTCTCCTTTTTTCTTAATATTGGTACAGCCTCTGTATCTGCAGGTGCATAAAGTTTTATCATTACCATACTAAATATCCATGTTAAAGTAATTACAATATATTTAATATGTATTGGATTAAATACAATATTTTTGCTCAAAAGTGCATTTCCTACATAAAACAAGCTAGTTACAACTATGCACCCAATATGAGTTTTTAGATGAACTCCTCCTGAAAAAGTTTTATATGGCATTATGAATAGTAACGCAAGTATAGAAAGTTTTAAGACTCCAAATGCATATGCAATTGCAATAAGTATAAATGTTTTTGGAATTTCTCCCATTACTAGTTGAAGCCCATAATTTATAACTTCTGCTCGTTCATTATCAATTTCTGGCATTTTATTTTGAATTTTCTTTGTTAGTTTATCGCATAACTTTTCTATCAAATAAAATCACCTCTTTTTTTATTAAGGAGATTTTATTATTAATTTGTCCAACATTTTATTTTTTTTTATGAAATAAAAAAAATCATATATGAAAATTTTTATTTTTTATTTTCATATATGATTTTTTCACTTTTATAAAATATACATAACTCTATTTATTGTCTATTTATTTTCCCATCTTCCGTAAATGCCACCAGGAAGTATTAAATCTGAATTAGTCATAGGTAATCCTATTTCTCCTGATGAAATTTTGCCTTTATATTTCTTTAAATTCAATTTTAATAAATTACTTAACACTTCTGCTGAAATCCCAGTAGTATATGAATTTATTAAGAAGAATAATGGATTATCACTTAAAACTTTAGTACAAAGACTTATTAAGTCTGAGATATTATTTTCAAATTGCCATACTTCTCCGAGAAGCTCCTCTACCATATGATGGCGGATCCATTATTATTGCATCATATTTATTCTCTCTTCTTATTTCTCTGTTAACAAATTTTATTACATCGTCTACTATGTATCTAATTGGTTTATCTTGAAGCTTTGAAGATATAACATTTTCTTTTGCCCATGATACCATTCCTTTAGAACTATCTACATGACAAACAGATGCTCCTGCATATAAACATGCAACTGATGCACCTCCTGTGTATGCAAAAAGATTTAGTACCTTAATTGGTCTTTTTGCATCTTTTATTTTTTTTATCATCCAATCCCAATTTACAGCTTGCTCTGGAAAAAGTCCTGTGTGTTTAAATCCCATTGGTTTTATATTAAATGTAAGTTCTTTATATTTTACTTGCCAACTTTCTGGAAGCTTTACTTTATAGTTCCAGCCTCCTCCACCTTTCTTGCTTCTTTTATATACAGCATTTGATTTATCCCATTCTTTAGGAAATGATTTATCATTCCATATTATTTGTGGATCTGGTCTTACTAATTTTATACTTCCCCATCTTTCTAGCTTCTCTCCATTTGCCATATCTATTATTTCATAATCCTTCCAATCTTTTGCTATGTTCATTATTTCGTTACCTTTCTACAAATATTTTATTAGATAAATTGTTGTTTGTTTTATTTATTACTGTAAAATAGTTTAATATAATTTTTTCAAGACGTCCTTCTTCACAAAAATTATTATTTCATAATAATTTTGGATTCGAAGCTCCTATTTCAAAAATTATATTTAAACTATTTTACTAATCAAATTAATTTAAAAACAATTATACAAATTACAATTTACTTAATATTCTAAAAAAATTGCATATTAAAAATGTATTTGCTACCATTAGTAAACTTAAACTAATTAAAAGTGCTGTTATTATCCTGTGTTTAATAATAAATTCTTTTATTTTGTTATTTTTCTTTTTCGCTTTAGATACTTCATCATATCTGCTTTCCCAAAACTCATCTTTTGTAATATCAATCATATTTTATTCACTCCTTGTCCTTATTTATTGTACATTATATTCAAGGAGTTTAATAAATATTACAAGTTTCATAGGAGTTCTTTCTTTATTTTTCTTGCTAATTCGTAGTTTATTCCTTTTACTTTTGATATTTCTAAAATATCAGCCTTTTTTATACTTTCAATGCTTCCAAATTCTTTTAATAACTCTTGCTTCTTTTTCTCTCCTATACCTTTTATATTGTCTAGTTTAGATTTAGTAGTATCTTTATTTCTTAATTTCCTATTATACTCAATTGCTATTCTATGAACCTCGTTCTGCATATTAGTTATAAAGTTCATTAAATTATCAGTTAACTCAATTTCTTTTTTATCACTGTCTATCAGTTTCTTTGTATTATGTTTTTCATCTTTTACCATACCAAATACTGGTATACTAACGTTATATTTATTAATTGCTCTTTTAATAGCTCTTATTTGAGTAATACCTCCATCTGCAAAAATTACATCTGGCAAATTTCCAAATGCTCCTTTTGGATTTTCTACTGAATGCTTAATTCTTCTTGTTACAACCTCTTCCATACATTTTGGATCGTCCTGATTAAATACTGTTTTTATTTTAAATCTTCTTGCTAAATTCTTATTTATAACTCCGATCTTTTGCAACACACATTCCAGCCACCATATATTCTCCTGCTATGTTAGATATATCAAAACACTCAATTTTTCTTGGTAATCTATCAAGTCTCAGTACTTCTTTTAGTTTTAATACTATATCTTCTTTTTCCTTTGTTCTATTATCTAACGTAATTTTAGCATTGCTATTTGCCATCTCAATAAATCTTAATTTTTCGCCCTTTTTAGGAATTTTAAATTCTATTTTTCTATTCACTTTATTAGATAATAATTTTTCTATTAATTCTATATCTTCTATTCCTTTTGGAATCATTATTTTATTAGGTAAGTCAATTTTATTTATATAATATTGCTTTATAAATTCTGATAAGGTTTCATGTTCTGTTAACTCATTTGAATTTTCAAAAAAGTAATGTTCTCTTCCTATCATCTTGCTGTTCCTTACAAAAAATATTTCTATGCAAATTGATAATTCATTTTTAGCAATTCCTATTACATCTATAGCTTTTTCATTTATATTAGATACTTTTTGTTTCTGAGAAATCCTCTCAATTGCTAATTTTTTATCCCTTAAAATAGCTGCTTTCTCATATTCTTGTCTATTTGATAATTCTATAATTTCTTCATTAATTTGTTTTATTATCTCTCTAGTTTTTCCTTCTAAAAGCATTATGATTTGATCTATTTGTTTTCTATACTCCTCTTTACTAACATACCCCACACATGGTGCCAAACATTTTTTTATATGATAATTTAAGCATGCTCTTTGATTGCTTTTAAAGTTCCTACACTGTCTTATTTGAAAACGTTCTTTTATAAAATTAATCATTTCTTTGGCACTACCAGGACTTGCATATGGTCCAAAATATTTTGCTCCATCATCTTGAAGTCTTCTTGTTATAAATATGTTTGGATAATCCGATTTTATATCTATTTTAATATATGGATATGTTTTATCATCTTTTAAAAGTACATTGAATTTAGGCATATTCTTTTTTATGAGGTTACACTCTAATATCAAAGCTTCAGCCTCATTATCTGTGACAATATATTCAAAATGATCTACTAGTGAAACCATTTTTTCAATTCTAGCAGTTTTATTAGTCTTATTAAAATACTGTTTTACTCTGTTTTTCAATATTACTGCTTTACCCACATATAAAATATTATTATTTTTATCTCTCATTATATAAACTCCAGGTTTTTCTGGAAGTTTTTTTAATTCTTCTTTTATATTAAACATATTACCCTCTTTTAGGGAAAAAGGGGTCAGACCCCTTTTTCCCTATTTTTATTCTAAATATCCTATATATGGAAGATTTCTATATTTTTCATCCATGTCTAATCCATAACCTACAACAAATTTATCTGGTATTTGGAAACCTATGTAGTCTACATTTACTTTTTGAACTCTTCTTTCTGGCTTGTCTAATAATGCGCATAGTTTTAATGAATTTGGTTTTTTCATTTTTAAATATTCTATTAGATATGAAAGTGTTCTTCCTGTATCTATTATATCTTCTACAACTATTACATCTTTTCCTTGAATACTATCTTTTAAATCTAATTTCATTTTTATTTCTCCAGAACTCTCTGTTCCATCATTATAACTAGATACTCTTATAAATTCTAGTTTGACATCTCCTTTTATTTTTTTAGCTAAATCAACTGTAAAGAATATTGAACCTTTTAATATGCATATTAAAATAAGTTCTTTTTCTCCATACTCTTCTTGTATGCTATCTGCTATTTCAGTAACTCTTGCTTGTAATTTTTCTTCGTCAATTAATACTTTTATATTGTCCATGTGTATCTCCTTTTTATATTTTATTACTTTATATATTATACTATTTATATTACTTTTTTTCAACCTATTAAAATAGTCATATCAAAATAAATTTAAATATTGTAAGTAGTATGGCTCCTGGAATTCCAAGTATTCCGTACAAATATTGATGTTAATATGTTTAATCCAATATGAAGATTAAATGCTGCTCCTATCCAATTTATGCATATTATTATCAATCCCCCTAATATTGAATTTATAATTAATTTTATTATCATTTTGATCGGTAAAATGAATATTTTACCAAATAGTATTATTGCCATTATACATCCTAAAAAAATAATTATAGTATTAGTACTTTCCATAAGCTTATCCCTCCGCCCTACTAATACTATAATTATGCTTGTATTGTTTTAATATTACCAATTAAATTGCTTTTGTTTGTTCTATTCCTATTTGTAAATTATTAATCATATCTAGTTCTATTCCTTTTTCTTTCACTTGTTTTATTAAATAATCTAACTTTGCTTTATTTGCTTTTATTTGATACGAATAATAATCAACTAATTCTGCTTCTGCTGATTCAAAGTTTCTATTAGCTGTAACCAATTCTCTCTTTGTATCTAAAATTGACTTAAAAAGCTCTATTTCATTTTTTACATTTTTTTCTTTTATACGATATTGCATAAGTATTCTTCTCCCTGTATAATTTTATATTTGTAGTATATTCCATTTTAAGAATAATTATGTAATCATATAATATTTATTTATATAATTTCCTAATATTTAATTCTTTTAAATTCTCCGCACATTCATTTAAAAAATATTGGTCTGTTTGACCTGCAATATAGTCAACTATAGTCCTTTTTATATCTGTATCTGTATCTTTCTGTTTTATGAAATCATATAAATTTTTTTCAGATTGGGAAAGTTTATTTTTTTCAGTACTAAATTTTTGTACTTTATTTAAGTAGCAATAAAATAATTCATAAAAAAGATTTTTTATCATATCTTGATATTTATTTGCTTCATCAGATGCATATATATGTTGATAGTTCCAATCTTTTAATTTTATAAGAGCATTAAACACTTCATCTGAAAACATTAGATATGGCTTTTCAAAGCTATTGATTATTATATTTTTAATTAATGTATCAACTATCTTTGAATTATTGTCTCCTATTATATTTGTAATATGCTTTGGTAAATCCTTTCTTTTTATAATACCTATTTTTATTGAATCTTCAATATCTCTACCTATATATGCTATGACATCTGATAATCTAACTACAGAAGCTTCCAAAGTCATAGGGATTATTTTTTTACTATAATCTTCTTCTTGAAATGCACCTTTTAAATCTCTATTAAAATCTTCTTTAGTCTTATCTTTATCGTATTTGTATTTATTTATAAGTATTTCTCCATTATGTGCAAGTATTCCATCCAATGTTTGTAAACTTATATTTAATCTTTCTAAATTTTTTAATACTCTTACACTTTGCGCATTGTGGCAAAAGTACCCTATATTTTCTTTTATGCATATATCATTTAAATATTTTTCTCCTTTATGACCAAATGGGCTATGTCCTATATCATGTCCAAGAGCTATTGCCTCAATTAAATCTTCGTTTAATTTTAAACTTCTTCCAATAGTTCTTGCAATTTTAGAAACTAATTGAACATGAAGAACCCTATGTGTAATATGATCATTCTTAGTAAATGAAAAAACCTGAGTTTTATCTATATACCTTGTATATCCAAGTGAATGAATAATTCTATCTATATCTCTAAAAAATATTGGTCTTATATCTTCTTTATCTTCTTCCAATAAAATACCGTTTCTAGATTTACAAGCAAATTCAGATAAAAGGCTCTCACTTGATAACATATTTTCTTTTGCTTTCTCTAAAATATCCATAGTTCACCTCATTATCTAATATTATATTAAAATTTCTACTTGTTGTAAATAAAACACTTGCAATTTTTATATTTACATGTTAAAATAGAAAAAGTGAAAATTTATTTTGACTTTAAGGAGGTGCAAAACATATGCCAAATATCAAATCTGCAATAAAAAGAGTTGATGTTATTGAAAAGAAGACATTAAGAAATAATATGATTAAATCTGAATATAAAACAGCTGCAAAAAAATTTGAAGTTGCTGTTAGCGAAGGAAATAAAGAAAATGCTGAAAAGCTTTTCAAAGAAGCTGTTAAAAAAATTGATGGTGCTTGTTCAAAGGGAGTTATTAAAAAGAATACTGCATCTAGAAAAAAATCTAATTTAGCAAAGAAATTAAATACACTAGCATAAATTAATCTTAGAAAACAAATCTTTATGATTTGTTTTTTTGTTATTCCAATAATTTCATTTGATTTACTATTTTTTATGTGTTAACATAAATATATAGAGATTAAATTATTGGAGGTTGTTTAAATGATAAAAAAATTTATAAATAGTGTCAAAAATATAGAAAAAGATATATTGAAAATAATGTTTATAGGATTTAAATTTTCTTTTACAGTTTGTATTATATCTTGTATAATATCATTTTTGTACATACTTAATCCCATATCCCATATAATATATGACTCAGGTATCATATTATTTAAGACCGGATTAACTTTTGGTGTAATGTTTTTTGTATGTGCCTTTGCAATAGATAATATTAAAAAACAACTTGTATAAAAGCTTTTATTAAAATTCTTTGACAATTATTTAATTTATTGTTATTATAATACTATAAATTTTAACAAAAGGAGATTAGATATGGAAGAAAACGAAAATGAAAACTTGAATAACAATAATCAAGCGTCAACAAATGGTTTTGCAATTGCTGGTTTTGTAGTTTCACTATGTTCATTAATTATTAATTTTGGTGGTATTGTAGGATTAGTAGGAACTATTCTTTCTGGAGTTGGATTGTCACAAGTAAAAACCAAAGGTAAAGGCAAAGGGCTAGCTATAGCAGGTCTTATAATTGGTATTATTAGTATTGTTTATGGAATTTATAGCATTATTAATCTAGCAAATACACTAAATACGTTAAATATTACATTTTAAATTATAAAAATATAGGGGATTGCCCCTATATTTTTTATGTTTTTATTTATTCAATTCTTCCAAAAACATTTTATTTAGCATTTGAGGATTTGCTTTTCCTCTTGTTTCTTTCATTGCTTGTCCTACTAAAAATCCTACTGCCTTATCTTTTCCTGCTTTGAAGTCTGCAATTGATTGTGGGTTTGCTTCTAATATTTTCAATACTACTTCTTTTATAGCTCCTTCATCAGATATTTGAACCCATCCTTTTTCTTCTATTATTTTTTGTGGTTCTCTTGGATTTTCAAACATTTCTTGTAATACTTTTTTTGCAATACTTGAACTAATAGTTCCTTTGTCAATTAAAATTACTAGATTTCCTAATTGTTCTGATGTAAATGGTATGTCTGATGGCTCTAATTCTTTTTCGTTTAATTCTTTTATTATATCTGTCATTATCCAGTTACTAATTGCTTTAGGATTGTTACATACTTTAGTTGCCCCCTCAAATAGATCAGAAAAATATTTTGATGATATTAATATATTACTATCATATTCAGGAAGATTAAATTCCTCCATATATCTTTTCTTTCTGCTTTCAGGCATTTCTGGAAGGCTCTTTCTGATATTTTCTTTCATTTCCTCTGATATTCTAATTGTAACTAAATCTGGATCTGGAAAATATCTATAATCTTGTGCATCTTCTTTATCTCTCATTGG
>CANQVU010000006.1 GCA_947627415.1 uncultured Clostridia bacterium
TTATTTGTTTTTTATCGGGTGGACACAAGGCCCACCCCTACAACATTTGCAATTAATTTAATTCTGCGGGTCGCCGAGGGCGGCGACCCCTACAACGTCTGCAATTAATTTTATTCTGTGGGTCGCCGAGGGCGGCGACCCCTACAACATTTGCAATTAATTTTATTCTGTGGGTCGCCGAAGGCGGCGACCCCTACAGTGTTTGCAATTAATTTAATTCTGTGGTTTACCCAGAGGGAAAATTCAGGACAGTCCCAAAAATCCCCAAAATTGGTGATTTTTAGGGACAGTCCCTAGAATTCCCCTCATACAAATTACAATTTGCTAAAATCTTCTATATCTAGCATATCTACAGCCACATGTATTATTGTTATTACTGTTATTTGAATTTGTATTGTTTGTATTATTAATACTATTTAAAATTTCATTTAATGTATTATTTATAGTAGTAATATTATTATCATTATTTCCTTGGTTGTTGTTTATTAAATTTGATAAAGCTTCACATAAGCAATTATTTTCACTCGATCTGCAAAATAGTCTTACTAAAGAAGCTGTTATAAAAGCAAGTATTGTATATGCAAGTGTTGCTATTAAAAATGTCTCATCAAATGCAGAAAAAGTTACTACTAAAAATATTGCAAATATCAGTGCTGCAACAGCAATTGGGCTGTTTAATAGCTTTTGTAAAATAGCTGATATTATTATTACAGCAATTGGTAATGCAAAAAATATTAATAATGTATTCATAATTTTACCTCCATATGTATTTTTATATATAATATGTAATTTTCTCTATTTTTGTTAATTTATGTTCATAAATTATTGTTTGTGAGAGGAAATCCTAGGCACTGTCCTAAATTTTCAGACGATTAAATCTATTGCAAAAACGTTGTAGGGGTCGCAGCCATTGGCGACCCCTACGGATTTGAAAACAAATTTATCCCTACAAATTACAATATATTTTTCTAAAAAATTCTAATTTTTATTTGATTTTTCTTTTTTTTATGATAAAATATCTAATATACTAAAGAAAGTTTTAGGAGGATTTATTATGGAATTCAAAAAATGTATGCGTTGTGGATGTTTTTTTATGTCAGATACTGATGTTTGCTGTAACTGTCAAACAAGAGATAAAATGGATATAGCAAAATTAAACTCTATTTTAGATGAGAATAGCAATTTTAATTCTATACAAGATCTTTCTATTTTTAGTGGCGTAAATATTAATAATTTAAATAGGTATATTGCAAATAATCAAATATCTAATTTAGATATTAATTTATAGATTAATTATACAAAAGGATGTGGTTTATTGTTCCACATCCTTTTATATTCCATCCAATCCATTTGCTAAATTGTATAAGGTTGTAAATCCAGCTTTTTTTAGAATTTTAATTGCCTTTATACTTCTCATTCCACTTTGGCAATATACTATTATAGTTTTTTCTTTGTCTTTTAATTTACAATCACAACATTTTTCTAACTCATATAGTGGTATATTAATTGCTCCGATTTAAATGCCCTTCATTGTATTCTTGAGGACTTCTTACATCTAGTATAATAGAGTCCTCATTCATTTTCACAATATTTATTAGCTCTTCTATAGTTATATTTTCATTATTACTATATCTTGTAAATCTTTCTAATATTCTTTTTATATTCATATAATCACCTACATATAATTACAAAAAACTCCATTTGAAACCTATAATGGAGTTTTTCTTAGTATATTATATGTTTTTATGTCTAATTTTGTTCTTTCTTTAATTTTTCTAAATCATTTTCAAATTTTTCTGTAAGTACTATTACAGATATTAGGTATAATATCATTGAAATAGGCATTGTATATTCATTAATTGGTAACCTTATAATTGCATATATGCTTAATAATAGTAATTGTATAAATATAATTGTAGTAATTGTAATTAATGAAACCTTAAATATTTTTAACTTTTTATATCTTACTATGAAATATATAAGTATTAGTATTGTAGATATAGATACCGGTAAGAGATATGGTGACACTAAATCTATTCCACTTATTTTTGCATTATCTGTTACTATTAAATCTTCTACATCAATATCTAATCCATATTTTTCATTAACTTTAAAAACTAAATTGTTTAATTGTTCATCAGATGCAGATTTTGTTGTTATTAAAATATCGTATTGCAAATTATTTACTTGTCTTATCTTTATTTTATCCCCAAATACTTCTTTTATTATACTATTAATATCTGTACTTTCAATTCCTGCTTCTAAATACAATTCTATAGTTTTATTATTATCATACAATAATCCATAATTCATACCTTTTGTAAATATAATTACTATTCCAACTATTATTACAATTAATACTATTACTAGTAAAGATAATATTTTCTTATTTTTTAACATAATTTGTTCCTCCTCCAAAATTCGACTTTCGAATTTTGTATGCTTAAGTTTATTAGAAATTACTTGTAAGCATTTCGTACTAATACTGACTCTACATTATTTACTCTTTAATTGTTCTTACTGTTAATTGTGTTATTGTTAGATTGTATACATACATTGTTATAATTCCCCAAACTAGAACCATTCCTAAGCTTGATATATTAGCAATACTATTAAATGTAAAAACTATTGCTATTATATAAATTGGAAATATCTTTAATGCAAATTTAGCTGTTGTATTCTTTACAAAATTATTTTCTAAATTTCTAAATGCTGTATATATATACATATAATTCAAAATTACTGATATTATTATACCTACTATTCCTTCTAAAGTTATTTTTATATTAGTATATCTTAATGCTAATATTAGTAATGCTATATAGCCCATTTCTAATATAAAAGCAAATACAACTTTTAGTTTTAGTTTTGTTATTAAATAAACAGATATTACTAATAATACAGCAATTGTAAGATATATTAGAAAATTAATTTGTGCTTCTGTAACAGAAGCTGATACTGTGTATTCTGATATATTATAAGTTATAGGTAACACTCCTGAATTTAAAACAGCTGTCATTTGGTTAGCAACATTTGCATATTGCTGAAGCGTAGCTGAATCATTTCCTGTTCCTATTAATATATTCAATGTTCCATCTGTTATTGTATCTCCAAAATATGTAGTCTTATATGTCTCTCCATCAAATACAATTGCTACTTCTTTAGTTTCAGTGTTATCTTCCAATTCCCCTTCATTATTTGTCACTTGGGTTGTTGTTGACACATATATTTTACTTATTTCTTCAAGCTTTTTTCTGCCATTTTTATTAAATTTTATTTGTAAATATACTGAATTCCCACTATTTGTTTGGCCATACACTACTTTACTACTTTCTATATAACTATTATCTAATAGTACGTCATTTGTTTCACTATCTGTTAATTCAAATACCCCTTTTTGTGTTAAATTAGATATTATGCTCTCCGTATTATCATCTTCTGTCATTTCTACTTGTATATTCCCATTGTTAATATCTTGTTTTATGTTGTATTGTTCTACCCCTAAATTATTTAATCTATTCTTTAATATTTTTTTAGATAATTTATAATTATCTTTAGTTAATACTTCATCATTATTTACTTTATTTTCTACAGTTGTATATCCATTTTCTTCTGTGTATTCTATTCCATCTTTTTTCTCTGTAATTTCATTTCCATCTTTATCATATATAGTAGTAGACTCTACTGTTTTATCGACTTCAAAATCAACTACCCTACTATTTGTAAATTCCATTCCTAGTATATAATCTGGTACTACATCTACAACTTTATATTCCTCCCTTTTATATATACCTAAACAAGATGCTATAGTTATTATTGTCACTAATAATGTTACTGCAACTATTGTTATTACTTTTTGTGCTTTCACTTTTTATTCCTCCTATAATAATTTTGTATCATTTATAATTAATTCAAACCATACTTTCAAATATTTTGCTGCATATTTACTCATCATTGTTCTATCCATAAATATTTCAAAGTAATCTAATACTGGGCAAATATGATTGTCAATTGTCAAATCTAAAATTATTTTTTTCTCTTTACTGTTTATAATTAAATCTGCATGTGTAACAGCATAATTAACTCTATCATGTATTTCAAATCTTGTTAAATTTTTGTTTACTACTCTATCTCTATGGACATCAGACTTGTCCGCAAGTATTAGTGCGGCTGATATATCACTAACAGCTGTGCCAGTTTGTTCATCATGATTTCCTATTGCTGACATTATTTCTGTTCTATCTTTTATATCCATTCCCATATCTTTCAAAATATTATATGCAAGTATTGCTCCTGTATGGGCATGATCTACTCTATTTACTGCATTTCCTATATCATGAAGATAACCTGCAATTTTTGCAAGTTCTACTCTATCTTTGTCATAGCCTAAAGTTTCTAATATTTTACCTGCTCTATTTGAAACTATACTTACATGTCTTACAGAATGTTCTGTATATCCTAAAGCATCTAATTGCTTTTGTGCTCCTATTACAAGCTCCTGAACTTCAGGATTCTTCTTTATATCCTCTAATGTTAACATGCAACACCTCCACTTTTATAACTTATTTTATATTAAAGATATAAAAATATCAACTAATTTTTTAAAAAATTACTTACATATATATTACATTTTTCGAACCGATTTTGCAAAACTAATCTTAATTTTTGTGTTTAACTAAAATTATTGTCGTTTCAGATAATTTATTATATTTACATATTAAAGGTAAAATATGGAATTTTTTTTAATTATACTTGATTATTTTTTCTTTATAATGTATATTATACTTAATTATAGGAGGTAAAATATGGAAAGGAAAGAAGATATTTTAAAGAAGAAATATTTTAAAGTACATAATGTTACAGACTTAAAAGACATGCTATATAAATCTGCTAAAATGTTTAAGAACAATGATGCATTTAGATTAAAGGATAAAAATGGAAAAATTTATGGAATATCATTTATAAATTTTAAAAACGATGTAGAAGCCCTTGGAACTTCCTTAATTGATTCTAAATTATTGAATAAGTCTATTGCAGTTATAGGGCAAAATAGTTATTCATGGATAACAGCTTATTTAGCTGCTACAATAGTAGGTACAGCAGTTCCAATTGATAAGGAATTACATGTGGATGATATAATAAATTTCCTAAATATTTCTGAAACTAAAGCTGTTATTGGTGACGAGAAACATATTAAATTAATTCTAGAAAACAAGGATAAATTAAAAAGCAGCGATATTATTCTTGTAAATATTGATAATACTGATGTTAACAGTAATATAATAAAATTAGAAGAATTAATTAAAAAAGGTAAAAATAAGGTAGAATCTGGAGATACTTCTTTTAGTGATATTCAAATTAATCCTAACGACATGCATGTTTTGCTATTTACTTCTGGTACGACAGGAAATGCAAAAGGAATTTGTTTATCTCACAGAAATATATGTTCAAATATAATGTCTATTGCAAAAATAGTAAAAGTTGATAAAAGGACTGTAGTCTTATCAATTCTTCCAATACATCATACTTATGAATGTACAATAGGACATCTTTTGCAAATATATGGTGGCGGTGTAATTACTTATTGTGATGGATTAAGATATATTAGCAAAAATATACTTGAATATAAGCCTACATCTGTAGTATGTGTTCCTTTGTTATTGGAAAATATTCATAAAAAAATTATAAATACTTTAAAGAAATCTTTACCTAAGAAATACTTTAATAATGATAAACATTTCTTAGATAATATGCCATTACCTTTAAGGCTTATAGTTAAAAGCAAAATTAAAAAATCTCTTGGAGGAAATATGAGAAGCTTTATAGTAGGGGCTGCTGCAATTAATCCAGATATAATAGAATCATTTTATAAAATAGGTGTCAAAGCACTTCAAGGTTATGGCTTAACAGAATGTTCACCTTTAGTTGCTGGAAATAATGATATTTTCTATAAAGCTGATTCTGTAGGTCTTCCAATACCTGATGTAGAATTCAAAATTAATAATCCAGATGCCGAAGGAAATGGCGAAATAATTGTTAAAGGTCCTAATGTAATGCTTGGATATTATAACGACCCTGAAAGCACGGATGCAGTATTTAAAAAAGGTTGGTTCTACACAGGTGATTTAGGACGTATAGATGAAGATGGATTTTTATACTTAACTGGTAGATGCAAAAGTGTTATTGTAACTAAGAATGGTAAAAATATATACCCTGAAGAAATAGAATACTATTTAAATGAAAATCCACTTATTGAAGAATGTATAGTTGTTGGAGCAAATTATGAAAACGATGATGAAACATACGTAAGTGCTAAAATTCTTCCAAATAAAGATGCTTTTAAAGAATTTTTAGAAAAAGTAGAAGTTTCAGACTCTGAAATAAATAAAGAAATTAAAAAAATAATTTCAGACGTTAATAAAAAACTTCCTAATTATAAGCATATTAAAAACTTTAAAATTGTAGATAAACCTCTTGAAAAAACTACTACTAAAAAGATAAAAAGATTTGGAAGCAATTTAAGTATGTAACATGTAAATAAAATTATAATTAAAAAAATCATTTTGAACTAAATTTCAAAATGATTTTTTTCTATTTATTTTATTATATTAGTCTTCATCTATAAAGTTAAATTCATCTTTAAATTTTTCTTTGAACATTTCAAATACTTTATTAAGAGTCTCCTGATCATCAACACTTACATAAGATTCTTCATCCTCTGAATCTGTATCTTCAACTTTTAATATTACTACCTCTCCTGCTTCGTCATCTTCTGTTTCTTCTTCTATTGGTAATAGAACAACATATTCTTCATCTTCATATTCTATTAAATCTAAGAATTCAAATTTTACTTCTTTTCCTTCCTCATCATTTAGAACTATGATATTTTCTAATTCTTCATCCATTTCATTGTTTTCAAAATCCATTATCTTTTGTCTCCTTTCAAATTTATTATTTATATTTGTGTAATACAATATTAAAATCTTATTTTTCTTATATCATATAGTTTTATTTTTTGCAATATTTTAAATCTTATTTATATATGTTTCTAAAATATATACTGCTGATATAGTATCCACTAATTCTTTTTTTCTCTTTTTATTAATATCTAAATCATTCATCGTTCTATGAGCTTGCACGGTTGTTAATCTTTCATCTTGAGTAACTATTTTCATCTTATTGTATTTGCACTTTAATTTATGAACAAATTTTTCTGTTATTTCTGCTCTTTTACTTTTATCTCCATTCATATGTAGTGGCATGCCAATAACAATTGTATCTATATCATACTCTTTAATTATTTCATCTAATTTAGCTAATAATATTTTATCATTTCCATTATGATTGATAGTTTTTAGTCCTTGCGCTGTTATTTTTAATTCATCTGTTATTGCAATGCCTACTCTCGCTTGTCCATAATCAATTCCTAATACCCTCATATTATTCTTCTAATCCTATATAATTTTTAACCATTTTTTCTAAAAGTTCATCTCTTTCTATCATTCTTATTAAATTTCTAGCATTGTTATGGCTTGTTATATATGTTGGATCACCTGACAAAATGTATCCTACTATTTGATTTATTGGATTATATCCTTTTTCAGTCAATGCTTCATACACTTCTTTTAGTATTTCTTTTGCTTTTATATTTTTATCTCTTTCTACCTTAAAATTCATTGTTTTATCACTTATCATAATACTACCTCCTATATACAATTAATATTACTTTCTTTTTTATCACAATCATCTAAATACTCTTCTAACTTTTTAGTTACAGATTCTAATCCTGTACCTTTATAGTAATTTGCAATTACAAAGTTAGTTATTGGAGAAGCAAATATATCTTTTTGTTTCTTCTTTGTAGTGGTTTTATTGTTTGATTTAATAGATACTTTTATATCTTCTAACTCCTCTTTTATATTCTTTATAAATTCTTCCACTCCAGACATATCTACACCTGAGAAAGCTATAGCAAATTTAGGTCCCATATATCTTACAAATATATATTGCGAAGCAATATTTCTTTTTATTAAATTGCTTACATTTACAATTATATCTGTACCAATATTTCTTCCAAATTTTTCATTAATTTCTTCTATATTAATAATTTTAAACATACAAATACAACTTTCAGGATATTTATCTATTATTCTTTTCCCTTTTCCGTATAAATATTCAGCAGAATTTAAACCTGTATTCTTGTCCACCCTATATATATTTTCTATAGTATTTTGATAAGAAACTGTTTTTAATACCGCAACTATATTGTCTTTTACTACTCCTAATACACTTGTATCCATATTATCAAATGCATGTGGACTACTACTTTCTATAATCCAATAACCTATATATATATTATCAATATACAATGGGAAAAACATTGCCGATTTTGCTCTCCCCATTTCTGATTTCTGATAATTTAACCTTTCTTCTGGTCCGTTAACTGTAACATACTTTGGTGTTGCCGTAGTTATACTATCTTTAAACATTTCTTCTGTATGTAAATTTTTCATAGTATCCCAGTGTTTTTCATCTACATTTGTAGCTCTTATATCATATTCTGCTCCATTAAATACTACGATTGTAGAATACTTAATTGAAAATCTATCAATTAATATATTGTTTATAATTTCGAGTTTGTTATCTACAGATGAATCTTTACCAATTGTATCTAAAAAATCTTGCAAAACGTTTAAATTAGATAATCTATCATTTATATTACTAAAATATTTAATCTTTTTATATATATTTAAGTTGTATAATATTAGTCCAACTATAATACAAACCAGTATTAATATTATTATTAAAAATGGATCCAAGTTATCACCTCTCATTTTATGCCTTTTATTGATATTTTCTCTTCATTTTATTTAGTGTATCATTCATTTCACTTGAAAAATCATTTCTATATTTATTTCCCCTTGGTGAATATGTTTGTTTATTTATCAAAGGATATATCATATTACACAATTGTTTTAATGCTACCATAAATGATTTACTATATCCATTTAATGATATAGTGCATGTTATTACAGCATCTAAATATTTAATATAATTCTGCATCTCAAATGGTATTACACAATATGGAACACTATCTTTGTCAAATAAATCTTTCATGTATGTCATGGAAGGATCATTATATTTTGATATTCCTCCTATCAATGTTTTAATTGGTACACTTCTTATATTTACACTTTTATTAATAACTATTTTTAGCTTTTCTTGTCTAAGTACTCCTCTAGATTGCATGTTTCTTAAGAATGCTGTGAGTGGCTGAATAGTAAGCACATCCATGCTTTGCACAAGATATATTTCTTGAGCTGCCCCAAAATATTCCATTGGAGTATCAAAATCGCAATCAATTAAAACTACTGAATAATTTTTTACTAGCGTAGACAATATATTATCTACATCTGTATACTCAGTTTCATCTTCTGGAAGTGAGGTATAAACTGTTAAATTTTTGTTTACTCTAACACCTTCAGCAATTCCACTTCTCAATTTACTTATACTGTCTTTAGCCGTTTGCATTAACTGTTCTTCACTATTTGTATATATATAATATGCATTTTTAGTTTTTGTCATATCCAATATTGCTGTTGAAATTCCCATTGAAGCTAATAAATGTGCTGCATTATTTACTATGAATGATGTTCCATTTTTTGTTGTTCCTACAAAACTTACTATTTTTTTATCTTTAGTAAGTGTAGTAGCAAAATTAGATGTTTGAATTGGTCTATACTGTGTTTCTGTTATATCAGATTTTTGAGTTTCTTCGTCATGTTTGTTTTCTTCAAAATTTTTAAAGTCTTCGTTGTTCTCATTTTTTTCTTCATCTGGTGCTAAATCAAATAGATCAATTTCTTCTTGATTAGTATCTTCTGCTACTGTATTCTCTTCTCCAAGACTAAATAAATCAATTGTATCATCTTCAGCAATAGGTGATGATTGTTCTGATTGTTCTTGGCTATTCACATCCATATTAAATAAATCAATTAGTGAGTCGTCATCTTCTTGATTTTTTTCAACTTCATTAGGTTCTGGATTTTTTCTAGGTCTTCCTCTTCCCCTTTTAGGTAAATTTTCTTTTTGTTCTCCTTCAGGTATAACCTTTCTAGGTCTACCCCTTCCTCTTTTAGGTTGTGGATTATCTATTATTTTGTCTAAATCTTCAAAGGCATTTTCATTATCTATATCAATATCTTCTTTATTTTGCATTTTTGGTTCTGTATATTCATTTGGCTCTACTTGCTTAATAAGTCTTTTTACTTGACTTTTATTTACGTTTGATGGTATTACAATTGGTTTACTTATTTTTGATTTATCTGATTCGTTTTCAAGCATTTCAATTTGAATTTTTCTCTCTTTTTTATAATTATCATTTTTATTTATTTGATTAACTCTAGCTGTATTTTTACTAACTGGACTAAAAGATGCTAATTGTTGATATTTAGGAGATTTCTCCTCCAATACTGCTTTTACAGAAATAGGAAGATATCTTATTATAATTTTAAGTTGTGCATCATTATATTGAGAAACTATATTATTAAAGCTATCTACATATTTATCCTCATTTCTTCCAAGCCTTTTATAATGAGCTAATATATTTTGTACTTCTGCTTCACTAACACTATTTTCACTTTCAGCTTGATAATTAAAATTGTCTACTTCTATTTTATAATACTGTTTAGCCTCTTTTTTAGTTCTAGGTTTATTTATTAACCTACATACCTCATCTGTACTTCTGTCTTGTCCTATTATTGCGTTATATATTCCTAACCCAAATAATTTAGATAGCATCTCATCTGATTTGTTTCTCCTATCGCTACAAATAAATATAATATCAGTATCTTCGCCATCCTCATTTATTGCTTCATCACTTATGTTGTCTAATTTTTCAAATAAAAATTTATCAATTGTATCATAATTATTATTAGCAAATGGTTCCAAATCTTCACTTATTACTACTCTATCATAGGTTTTATCCTTTTGTAATTCTTTTAAAATTGCATTAAAGTAATATACATTTTTATAAGATAATATTTCTTTATAATTTTTTTGATATTTCTTTAAAATTGCATTAGAAATATCATCATTATTTACTGCAAATAAAACTTTCATGCTTTTTAACCCCTCCAACCTCTTACTACTATTGCAAATATTAATGGTAATACTTGGCATATAACAAGTATTGTAATAAATGCTACTATTAATGCGAATCCTTTTTGCCTCATATCTAATCTTCTAGTTCCTAACACATATTGATATAATGCTCCTACTGCTATACCTATAAAGCAAAATGGTATACTGTATAATCTAACTTTATTTAATATGAATGCTGTCATTCCGTAGCTTTCAGATCCATACTTTCTAGTATATTCATCCTTTTCTGTTTTAGCCTCATTTTTTATATTTATTAATTCACTTGCCGTATTTGTTTCTAATGTATTTTTTTCTTCTACCGCTAACACTATTGTTCCTACGGATACTAATAATATAGCTAATAACATACTTACTAAAAATATTTTCTTCATTCTTATTTTTCCTCCATTACTTCATTTCCTTTTTCTACTTACAATATCATACAATATTATTAAAAAAATATCAAGGAAATTATTTAAAAGATATTAATTTTTTATAAAAAAACAACCACATTAGCTGTGGTTGTAAAACATTTAACCTTTATATTCAACAGAATATAAATAAAGGTTCGTTTTATATTTAAATTGAAGATCCTTTATGCCTAAGAGCATTTTCTCGTTTACTGCGATGTCATATACAATAATATTATTATATAATCCAATTACATTAGCATCAAACATAAGAATCATATTTTTATTACTCGAATTAGGATTATAGGTATATGCATACGCTTTTTGCTCTAATTTAAGTTTCAAAACATTTAACGCCATTTCAGTTTCATCTTGATTTAATTCCCTGTCAAACATGACATGAAATTTGTTGCCTGGCAATTCAACAAAACCTGCTGGTTTCATCTTTTGAATAGCTGCCCGTGTTGCCTGTTTCCAAGCGTAAATTTTTTTTTCTCCTTTAGTCATTAAAGAGACCCCCAAATAAATAATATATAATTCCACATTGTGGATTATTTTTATTATATCTCTTTTTTGCTATTGTGTCAATTAATTACATAATCCATTGGTGCAATTGACTATATTAAAGAAAAAAAGCATCTTTAAAAGATGCTTTTATCTATCTTTATTATTCTTATTCTGCTGATTCTTCATTAACTTCTTCAGCTTCAGGAGCTTCATAAGCTTCTAATATAGCTGATTGGATTTTTTCTCTAGTTTCAGCATTGATTGGATGAGCTATATCTTTAAATTCTCCGTTTGGAGTTTTTCTGCTTGGCATAGCTATAAATAATCCATTTTGACTTTCGATAACTTTGATATCATGAATTACGAATTCATTATCGAATGTTACAGAAGCAACAGCTTTCATTCTGTTTTCTGAATTTACTTTTCTTAAACGTACATCTGTTATTTGCATTAATGTGCACCGCCTTCCAATGTTTTATATATTATACATGTTTTACTATGTACATATTATATATTCGCCAAAAAATGTTTTTTTCCTTCTTTATTTTACAATATTATTTTATCATTCACATTTTTATTTATATTGCATATATTATAAAAATTGTAATTTGTATAATTGTTTTTAAATTAATTTGATTAGTAAAATAGTTTAAATATAATTTTTGAAATAGGAGCTTCGAATCCAAAATTATTATGAAATAATAATTTTTGTGAAGAAGGACGTCTTGAAAAAATTATATTAAACTATTTTACAGTAATAAATAAAGCAAACAACAATTTATCTACTAGTATTATGCCAAATTTTTTTCAATTTATTATTTTTACTTAAAAATATTGAATTTTTTTTATTTTACATATATAATTTCTTTCGGAAATGAAAGGCGGTAGTAACTATAATGATTAACTTTAATACTAATATAGAAAATTTGAAAAAGTATAAACATATACACATGATTGGGATTGGCGGAATAAGTATGAGTGGTATAGCAGAAATTCTTCGTAATTTTCGGAATATTTGTTACTGGATCTGATGCTACTAGAAGCAAAATAACAGATAGATTATCTAGTCATGGAATATTTGTTTCAATAGGTCATGAAACTAATTTAGTAAAAAAAGCTGACCTAGTTGTTTATTCAGCAGCCATAAAGCAAGATGATCCTGAACTTATTGAAGCAAGAAATAACAATATTACTACTGTTGAAAGAGCTGATTTTGTTGGATATATAACCAGAATATATAAAGATACTATTGGTATAGCAGGCACACATGGGAAAACGACAACAACTTCAATGGTTTCTTTATGTTTTTTGGAAGCAGGCCTTGATCCCACAATACAAGTAGGTGCAATATTAAAACAAATAAATGGGAATAATAGAGTTGGAAATAGTGATTATTTTATATTAGAATCGTGTGAATATGTAGAAAGTTTCTTAAAATTTAGTCCGAAATCTACAATAGTTTTAAACATAGATAATGATCATTTGGATTATTTTAAAAATTTAGATAATATAAAGAAAGCATTTGCAAAATATGTTGCTCTTCTTCCCTATGATGGATTATTAGTAATAAATGCGGATGACCCAAACTGCATGGAACTTCGTTCTTCTGCGGATAGCAGAGTTGTAACATTTGCTATTGAAAACGATAAGGCAAATTTTATCGCACGAAATATAGTATTTGATGATAGAGGATTTGCAAAATTTGATGTTTATCATAACAACAGTTATTTTTCTGAAATTAAATTATCTGTTCCTGGAAAACACAATGTATTAAATGCTCTTTCATGTATTGCACTTTGCTTTGAATATGGAATTAATAAATATGATATTAAGTCTGCGCTCTTAAAATTTACTGGAGCTAATCGTAGATTTGAATTAGTTGGCTCATATCAAAATATTGATATTTATGATGATTATGCGCATCATCCTAGTGAGATACTTGCAACTTATAATGCATTAAAGAATAAAAAATATCGCCAATCTTGGATTATATTCCAACCTCATACATATAGTAGAACACAAAATCTTCTTGATGATTTTGCAAAAGTATTAACAAATTTTGATAACGTTATAGTAACAGATATATATGCCGCAAGAGAAAAGAATACATATAACATATCTTCACAAGATTTAGTAGATAAAATTCATTCGTTAGGGAAAACTGCTATTTATATATCATCTTTTGATGACATAGCAAAATTTATACGTGAAAGAGCTTGTCCTAATGATATTGTTCTTACTGTAGGTGCAGGTACAGTTACAGAAATAGGAAGAAAAATATTGGCATAAATTATAAATAACCCCAGCTATAAATAGCTGGGGCTTCAATTTTATTAACCCAATCATGGGTTTATATTTATTTTATCACTTTTAGGAAAGAAAATAGCAACTTTTCTAGTATCAAAAAAATCGTTTATCTCATAAAATAAATTCCAATTACAACTATTCCTACTATTATCCTATAAATTGCAAAAACTTTGAAGCTTCCTTTTTTTAAGTAATCTAATAAGAACTTTATTACTATCATTCCTACAATAAAGCTCATTATTACACCCATTGCAAAAGCTATCATTCCTGTCATATCAGCTACTAAAAAATATTCTATAAAATCTTTCAATTTAAATACTGTTGCTGCTAAAACTATTGGTGCAGATAACATAAATGAATATTTTGCAACCGCTTCTCTTTTTACTCCTAATGCTCTTCCTGTAGTCATTGTAATTCCAGATCTTGATACTCCTGGTATAAAAGCTAAGGCTTGTGATAATCCTATTATAAATGTTTGTTTAAATGTCATATCTTTATAATCAGTTTGTTTTTTTGCATTCTTATCAATTAAATATAATATTACACCCATAATTATTAGTGCTATTGCTATTATAAGAGGTTTTGTTAATAACTCTTCTGCATACTTATCTAATATAAAACCTATAATTCCACCTGGTAATGTAGCGACTACTATGTACCAAAACATTCTTCCTTCTGTTGTTTTTTCTTTTTTTACAGCTAAATTATATCCGTCCTATTATTAGCTCTATCCAATCCTTGAAAAAGAATATTCCTATTGCAAGTAACGTTCCAAAATGCAAAGCTACATCAAATGATTCTGGAATTTCCCAATTAAAAATCCATGGTATGAGAAATAAATGTGCAGAACTTGATATTGGTAAAAGTTCTGTTAGTCCTTGAACTATTCCTAATATAATTGATTGCATTATTGTCATTTAAGCTTACCTCTTTTCTAATTTAATATTTTTTCTAATGTTTCTTTTATATATTTTGCAGCAGTAATTGGTGCAACTTTTCCTGGTAATCCTAAACTTTGAATTGCTTTTATATTATATTCCTTTGCTCGTACAAAATCTATTCCTCCAGGATTAGAAGCCAAATCTATTATTGTAACATCTGTATTTTTATTTTTTAATATTTTTAATCTCTCATTATTCAATATTAATGATGGTATAGTATTAAAAATTATATCATATTCATTCAAATTTTCATTTAAATTATTTATATGAATTTCTTTATAACCATATGCTCTAATCCAAGCTAAATCTTTTTCTTTTCTAGCAGTACAACTAACATTTGCCCCTAAATTTTTTAATTGTCTAGATAATAACTTACCTATTCTCCCAAATCCTAATACTAGACATTTGCTATTATTAATAGTAAATGCGGTATTTTCCATTGCTATTTGAATAGCTCCCTCTACTGTTGGAATTACATTCATAATTGTAAGGCTCTCATCTTCCATCAAATCTATTATATTTACTTTATTTCTATATGCTTCTTCTTTTATATCTTGTTTTATAGCTCCTGCTATTAATGTCCTATTACTTAACTCTTTCAAAGTAGAACTTACATATATCTTTTTATCAATAAATGGAGCATTTATATATATTCCATCTTTAGAAAATGGTATACCACTTATTATATTATCACATAATTTATATAGCTCTTCTATTTTTTTACATTTTATTATATTGTAATTAATAAAATCATCTTTTTCTATTCCATATGTATAAACATTATAACCATCTTTAGCGAGGATTTTAGCTAAAAATATAATTCTTAAATCTCCACCTAATATACCTATATTACTATTCAAAAAATCACTTACTTTCTTTTATATCATATATTAGATATTATTTAAGAATTGTATTTTTATAACCTTTATTCGTTAAATTTTCTTTTTTCATTTCCATTGTTCTTCTTCGCATCTAAAATTTTTGTAAGGCTATATGTATTATCTAAATAATCTGAAATATCCTTCTCTTTTTTAGATTCTATATATTCTACATCGCTTTTTGATTTAACTATTTGATTTTTTATAGAGAAAAATATTGGTTCTTCTGATGCCATTTCATAAAATTTATTGCTAACTTCTGTTGCTTTATTCAAAAACATTATAGCTTTTGATTTTTGATTTTTTATCATATATATCTTAGCTAATTGATAAAATGATTTAATTTCAGTTTCACCATACATACTTTGAAGGAAATACTGCTCTGCCTCATCTATATCTCTATATAGTAAAGAAATTTGTCCTAATCTATAGTATCCACTATGTAAATTATTATCTAATTCAATCGCCTTTAAAAAGCAATCTTTTGAAAGTGAAAACTCATTTGTTCTTGCATATGCTATTCCTAAATTATAATATAATTCAGTATTTTCTGGATTATGTTTAATTGCCTGAATATAAATATTTATTGCTTCTTTAAATTTCTCCTTCTCAATTAGTAAATCTCCCAACATTGTACTACACTCATATAATTCTGGTTTCTTTTTTGATAATATAGTTAGCATTTCTATTGCTTCATCTTTTTTACCTAATTCATTTAATAATTTTGATATTTTAAAGTATGATTTATAGTCATTGCTTTTTATATCTAGAACCTTCACATACTCATCAATTGCCTTTCTCATTCCACCTTCTTCTTGATATATCTCTGCGAGCATTTTGTGTCCATTATAACTTTTATCATATTTTACAACTAGATTCATTAAAATTTCTTTAGCTTTTCTTCTATTCCCTAAAAGTATATAAACTTTACTTATACATATACTTACTAATTCACTAGAATTAATACCTTTAATTTCTAAAATTAATACCACACTTGGAATTATTATACATAAAATATAAGCAATTATAGTGAAAAACCACCCATTTAATACATTAAATAATATTTGTACTAGATTAAGCAATATCCCTATTGCCTGGCTTATAATAATTACTAGATATGTAGTATCATTCTTTTTTATAAGTTTAAATATAAATATATATGTAAAAAGTAAAAAGGCTACTAAACTAAATATTATTTTCCCAATCATTAATATTCTCCTTAATCTATAAATTTTGAATTATAATTATCTATTGCCTTTCGTATAATTTTTTCTGCTTCTTCTCTTCCTAGCACTCTTTCTACAACTGTTTGCTTATCTTCTAATTGTTTATATACTTCAAAAAAATGCATTATTTCTGATGAAATATGATTTGGAAGTTCTTCAATATCTTTATACATATTTAAAAATGGATCTTTTTTTGCAATAGCAATTATTTTTTCATCATTTTGTTCTGAATCTATCATATTTATTACACCTATTGGATAACATTCTACAAGTGTCATTGGATCTATGTTTTCTTGGCACAACACTAAAACATCTAGCGGATCATTATCATCAGCATATGTTCTTGGAATAAAGCCATAATTAGCAGGATAATGTGTTGCCGTATATAATACTCTATCTAATCTTAACATGCCTGTTTCTTTATCTAATTCATATTTATTTTTTCCACCTTTTGTTATTTCTATAACTGCAATAAATTCATTTGGTTTTATTCTTTCTTGTTTCATATCACGCCATATATTCATATCCGTTACCTCCTGCTCTTTTATCAATATATATTTTAATCTATTTTAATAAAAAAGTCTATATCAGTTATAAAATTTTAAGGTAAAGATTTCCTATTATTTTATATTACAAAATCAACTGTAAGCTTATTCAATATAAAACTTTGCGGTAGAACAAGTTAAATCTTATTCTTATTTTTTACTATATTATTTTATTAATAGGGATAAGTAAGCCAATTTTTTAATAAAAAAACAAGGCTCTCAATTCTTGAAAGTCTTGTTTTAACTGGCTGGGGTGGGAGGATTCGAACCGCCGCATGCCAGAGTCAAAGTCTGGTGCCTTACCGCTTGGCTACACCCCAATATATTTGCTAGTTGTGACTCTGTGGGGTGGAAGATGGGACTCGAACCCACGGCCTCTGGTGCCACAAACCAGCGCTCTAACCAACTGAGCTACATCCACCATTAAAAAGTACGTATTTTATTTTAAATAATTTTTACTTCTTTGTCAATGCTTTTTGTAAAAAAATATAAAGTAATATCTTCAAAATAGCGGACGACCAATGGTCGTCCCTACATTTGCTCTACTTTATTTGATTTCTAGTCTGAACAATAAGAACTCATAAAATGAAAACTCAGTTATGATACATTTTTTTATTTTATCCATCTGCTCTTGCTAAAATTATAATTCTTGCTTTTGTATCATCAGTACAAGTTGATAAAGTAATTTCTGCTACTCCATTTGTATTTCTTGTATAAAAGCTAGTATCCTGTTCTGAAGTTTCGAACTTTTGATAAATAGTATAAGTTAATTCCGTTCCAGAATTATCTTTTATCATAATTTTATCTCCTACAGATAATTTTTTATTATCTGAGAAAAATTGCCCATTTCTATAATTATGTCCAACAATTACTACATTTCCTGGTTGATTTAATTGTGGATTGCTTGGATATAAAACTGCTACTGCAGTATTTAATGACTCAGGTGTAACTACATCCAATATAGGCTGTTTAACATTTGTTTTTGGTATAGTTATATAACCAAGCATTACAAATTCTTTATAATACGTTTTTGATTTTGTATAGTCTGATGTTGAAGATTCATTTTCTGGGTTTATACTAGTTTGTTCTCCTTCTTCAGCATTATTTTCTTCTACATTTTTATCAAATTCTGCTATTGCTTCTATTGCTCTGTTTCCTTCTAATCTTGGTTTTATCACATAGTTATATACTAAAAAGCCTACACCTACTAAGATAGATATTATTAGTACTATTAAAATTGCTGTTAAAACATTCCCATATTTATTTGCTGTCATAACCAACACCTCCATTATGCCTTATATTTATATTATAACACATAATTATGCTTTTTCATATATTTTAGCCGCAAATTTTTACTCCAAGTTTCTTTCCACCTAATATGTGAAAGTGTAAATGTTTTACTTCTTGTCCTCCATCTTCTCCACAGTTTACTATTACTCTAAAACCTTTTTTATTTATTCCCTCTTGTTTTGCAATTTTATTTATAACTGTAAAAATCTTTCCTATTAGAAATTCATCTTCTTCTTTTAAATCTATTAAAGATGAAATATGTTTTTTAGGAATTACTAGTATATGAACTGGTGCTTGTGGATTAACATCTCTAAATGCTATTATATCACCATCTTCATAAACTATACTAGATGGTATCTCTCTATTTATAATTTTACAAAATATACAATCTTCCATTTTTATTTTCCTTCTTTCTTTATATTATAAATACAAATTGTTGTTTGTTTTATTTATTACTGTAAAATAGTTTAATATAATTTTTTCAAGACGTCCTTCTTCACAAAAATTATTATTTCATAATAATTTTGGATTCGAAGCTCCTATTTCAAAAATTATATTTAAACTATTTTACTAATCAAATTAATTTAAAAACAATTATACAAATTACAATTTTTATATATTACTCTAATATTGCCTTTATTCTACGTACTCCTGCTGATGAAGATTCTTCTTTTTTAATTTTAAAATGTCCTAATTTACTAGTATTATCAACATGAGGCCCTCCACATAGTTCTAGAGATACATCACCTATTTTATACACTGTAACAATATCTCCATATTTATCAATAAACATAGCTTCTGCACCTAAAGAAAGTGCTTCTTCTTTTTTCATTTCGAGTTTTTCCACTGGTATTGCTTGCTTTATGTATTGATTTACTAATTCTTCTGTTTTTTGCTTTTGTTCATCAGTCATTTTTTCAGGATGTGAAAAATCAAATCTCATTCTTTCTGCAGTTATATTGCTTCCTTTTTGATGAACATGAGGTCCTAAAACTTTTTTTAATGCAGCATTTAAAAGATGTGTTGCAGTATGGTATTTAGTCTCCATTTCTCCAGTTGAAGCAAGTCCACCTTTGAATTTACCTATTGCTCCTTCTCTTGATTTTTCTTGATGTTCTTTAAATCTTTGTTTAAAGCCTTCTGTATCAACTTTTAAATTCAACTCTTCTGCTAATTCTTCCGTAAGTTCTATTGGAAATCCAAAAGTGTCATATAGTCTAAAAGCTGTATCTTTATTAATTAAATTTCCATCAAGATTATTAACTACTTTTTCAAATTCTTTTAGTCCTTTTTCTAGAGTTCTATTAAACTTGACTTTTTCATTTTTCAATGTGTCTAATATTTCATTTTTATTTCTTTCAAGTTCATTATAATATTTCGAATACTTATTTATAATTAAAATTGCTAAATCTTGTTCCCAATTAGAATCAATATCTATATTTAACTTTTTAGCATATCTTATCATTCTTCTAATTAATCTTCTTAATATATATCCTTGGTCAGTATTAGATGGTTTTATTCCAGCTTCATCACCTGATATCATTACAATTGCTCTTATATGATCTGCAATAATTCTCATACTTTTAGTATATTGCTCATCATCATAAGATAAACTTGATATTTCTTCTATTTTTTCTATAACATCTCTCCATACAGATGATTTATAATTGTCTGTATATCCTTCTAATATTGCTGTTACTCTTTCAACGCCTAATCCTGTATCAACATTTTTGTTTTTTAATGGAGTAAATTTATCTCCTTCTTCGTGATTATATTGCATAAAAACATTGTTCCATATTTCAACCCAATTTTCATTTTCGGGATCAAATTTTTTTGGAATTTCACTTTCACTTCTCCAATAAAATATTTCTGTATCTGGTCCACATGGTCCAAGTAATTCCATATTAGGCCACCAATTGTGTTCTTCTCCTAAAAATGCTATTCTATCTTCATTTATTCCTAAATATTTCCAAATGTCTGCTGACTCTGCATCTGCAGGTACAATTTTATTTCCTTTAAATACAGTTACTGCCAATCTTTCTACTGGTATATTTAAATGTTTAGTTAAAAATTCAAAGCTCCAAACAATCGATTCTTTCTTAAAATAATCTCCCAAAGACCAATTTCCTAACATTTCAAAAAATGTATGATGTGTAGTATCTCCTATTGAATCTAAGTCATTTGTTCTAAAGCATTTTTGAACATCTGCAAGCCTTTTTCCTTCTGGATGTGGCTCTCCTTTTAGGTATGGAACTAAAGGTTGCATACCTGCTGTATTAAACAAACAAGTAGGATCATTTTCAGGTATTATTGGTGCACTTGGTATTATTTTATGCCCCTTACTTTCAAAAAATTTTAAATATGCATCTTTTAAATCTATATTATTCATGCATTCCTCCTTAAACATTTTACTGTACTATTATACAAACTTTTTATTATATTTACAAGTAATTTTAGCATTTTATTTGGATAAATTGTTGCTTATGGCAAAAAAGGGGACAGACCCTTTTTTGCCGATAGATTTAATTGTCTGAAAATTCAGAACAGTTCCTAGAATTTCCTCACACAAATCACAATTTACAAAATCATTTTTAATCTATTTTCAATTTTTTTGTCAAAATTATGCATAAATTTGAATTGAAAACAAATAATAATCTTAAATTCAAAATAAAACAAAGGAGGGAAAATTTTGAAAGCAACAGGAGTAGTAAGAAGAATAGATGATTTGGGTAGAATTGTTATTCCTAAAGAAATAAGAAGAACACTTCGTATAAAAGAAGGTGATCCTCTAGAAATTTTTACCGATAAAGAAGGAGAAGTTATCTTAAAAAAATATTCTCCAATTGGTGAACTTTCTGAATTTGCTACTGGATATGCAGAAACTCTTTCTAAGACAACAGGACATATCGCATGTATTACTGATAAAGATTCTGTAATTGCTGTATCCGGTGGATCAAAAAAAGAATTTCTAGAACAATCTCTAAGTCCTGAATTAGAAAAAATAATGGAAAACAAGGAAATATATACAAGTAAAGAAAATAATGAATTAGCTGTCCCAATAACTCAAAATGATAATAAAGAAAGAAGATATAACTCTCAAGTAATATATCCTATAATATCTGATGGAGATGTAATTGGAAGTGTAATTTTATTATCTAAAGAGCAAAATACAAAAATGGGAGATATGGAATTGAAAGTTGTTCAATCAGCTGCTGGTTTTTTAAGCAGTCAAATGGAAATCTAATAAAATTTACAACAAAAAGTGAAATATGTGTTGAAAAATATAACATATATTTCGCTTTTTTATTATATATTAAAAATTAACTTTTATATTTCTCACATACAAGAAAATTTCTTATTTTTTACTTGACGTTATTCGATATTAGCTATAGAATTAATTTATAGAATATATTGCCTTAGGAGATACAAATGAAAGAAGAGTTAGATTTTTATAGTAAAACCAATCTAAAATCTTACAACTTAGATGAAACAATGAGATATCAATTAAGTATGCTAGATACCTTGGATCCTTATACACGTCTGCATTGTGAAAATGTAGCAAATATAACTTGTCGTCTCTGTGAATACATGCATATGAATAAAGATTTTACTATATATTGCACCATATGTGCATATCTTCATGATATTGGTAAGCTTTTCATTCCTTCAAAAGTTTTACAAAAAAATGGACCTTTAACTGATGAAGAATATGAAGTTATGAAAACGCACACTACATTAGGTTATAAAATGTGTATGGATGATCCTAAACTTCGTCCGTACAGTGCCGGTACAATTTATCATCATGAGGCATTAAATGGAACTGGATATCCTAAAGGATTAACTAAAAAGGACATTCCTTTAGAAGGACAAATTATTAGAGTCGCAGATGAATTTGATGCAATTGTTAGTAAAAGACAATATAAAACTCATATTGGAATTACAGATACATTAAAACTCTTAATAGAAGAAGCTAAACCTACTATACCTAAATCAGTTGCATTAAAAAGTATAGAGGAAAATACAAAAATTGGTAAACTAAATCCAAAAATAGTCAAACCATTATTTAAAGTAGTAATAGATGATATTAACTATGAAATAAGCTGTATATTTGAATACACGAAGTATTTAGATACACAAATAAAAAGATTAGAAAAAATAAGTGAATACAACATAAAAAGAGAAACTTCCAAAAAAGAAAAGAAAAAAGAATATTTTACTGCTTGTATGCAATCAATGTTTGAAAAAGGTGAAGATTTCAGAAATTATAAATATATTCTAGAAGAATATAGAACTGCTTATTTAAAGAGAAAAGAAATTATTGATAATTTATTTGATGAAATAAAAACAATAAAGAGACTAAGAGTATAGTATCTTAGTCTCTTTATTCTATTTAAGATTTTTCCGTTCTTATAAATTCCAAATATTCTGGTGAAATACTTCTAAGCCTTTGAGCTATTTCTACTAAATTATTAATTAAATAATCAACATCCTCTTTTGTATTTTCTTTACCAAATGTTATTCTTAAAGAACCTTTTGCAATATTTTCAGGAAGTCCTATTGCTAATAGTACATGCGAAGGATTTGTAGATCCACTACTACATGCGGAACCTGTTGACGCGCATATTCCATTCATATCTAAATTTAATAATAAAGCCTCTCCATCAACAAATTTAAATGATATATTACTATTCCCAGGCAGTCTTTTTATTCTATGTCCATTAACTTTTACATATGGTATGTTTTTCTCTACTTGCATTTCATAATAATCTCTTAAATTACTTATACTAGTATTATAAGTTTCTAAATTTTCATACGCAATTTGTATTGCCTTGCCAAGCCCCACTATTCCTGCAACATTTTCTGTTCCTGCCCTTTTATCTTTTTCTTGATGTCCTCCATCTTGGAGCTTATTACATTTAACCCCACTTCTTATATATATTGCTCCTACTCCTTTTGGTCCATAAAATTTATGTGCTGACATTGATAATAAATCTATATTCATTTTTTTAACATCTATTTTAACATTGCCAACTGCTTGAACACTATCTGTATGAAATAATATATTTTTTTCTCTCGCTATTTTTCCTATTTCTTCTATTGGCTGAATTGTACCTATCTCATTGTTTGCAAACATTATGCTTATTAATATTGTTTCATCTGTAATTTTGTCTTTCAAATCTTGAATATCTATTAGTCCATCTTCGTCAACATCTAAATACGTAACATTAAATCCTTCTTCTTCTAAAGTCTTACAAGTATTTAATATTGCCGGATGTTCTATTTTTGTTGTTATTATATGATTTCCTTTATTTTTATTTGCATGTGCTACACCTTTTAAGGCAAGATTATCGCTTTCACTTCCACATCCAGTAAAATATATTTCTTTTGGATCACAATTAATTGCAAATGATACCCTTCTTCTTGCTTCTTCTATAGCCTTCTTTGCATTTCTACCTATAGTATATAAAGATGAAGGATTGCCATATTCAATGCTAAAAAAAGGTATCATTTCTTTTAAAACCTCTTCATCAACTGCAGTTGTTGCTGCATGATCAAAATATCTAATTTTATTCATTTTATCTCCTTTTACAAATTATTTTATTAGCTTTTACTATATTTTATACCTATAAATATAATAAATTGTTTTTTATGTGTTTACATATTCGTATTTGCAATAAATATTGTGGTAAAATCAACATAATGATTTTGCTTAAGAGCTATTAAGAAAAAAGTTTAAAAATTAATAGACGAAATGAAAAGTAATATATCTGAAAATTTAAATATATATGTATCATATTTCTTTGCAGAAAGCAAAAAAAAGATGATATTATAAAATAAAATTAAGAAGCTTATAAAAGCTTCTTAATTTTGTGTCCATCTTACTACTTTTATGTTTTTATACTTATCTAATACATCCATATATTTTTGATATTCTTCTTCCCACAACATATTTGGTACTTTATCAAAAGCGCTAAATACTTTCTCCGCTTCTGATAAAAATATCAATTGTTCTTGTGGTGTTAATCTATCATATTTCTTTGCGAATCTATATAATTTATCTAAAATTTGGTTAGCTTCTATGAAACCCCAAAAATCTTTTACTTTTATTCCTGCCACTTTAATTTGTGCAATCGCAAATAAAACTAATGCAAATATTAATATTATTAATACATATATTAATATTAGTAATATCATTTTTAGCACCTTCTTTTTCATAAGTATAAAATTATTATACCATATTATACCATTCTTTGCAAATTTTGTGGTATTAAATTTCTTGTTGTGCTATAATAAGTTTCGTTATTAATTTAGTAAATTGTTGTTTGTGAGAGGAAATTCTAGGGACTGTCCCTCTTTTTTTCCAAAAGGAAAAAAAGGGGACTGTCCTGAATTTCCAGACGATTAAATCTGTTGCAAATGTTGTAGGGGTCGCCGCCCTCGGCGACCCGAATACATCGAAGGAATTGCCCTAAATCGCGTAAAAGGTTATCAAATAAATTACAATCGCGGGTCGCCCAGGGGTGCGACCCCTACGGATTTGAAAACAAATTTAACCCAACAAATTGCAATTTATATAATTTTTGGAGGGTTCTTCATGGATAGATACAAAAGTACCAAGATAGCAGGTATTCTTGGAATTATTGGTAATGTATTTTTACTAGTTATAAAAGCATTTGTTGGTTTTATAAGTAATAGCCAAGCAATGATTGCAGATAGCGTTAATAGTGCAAGTGATATATTTGCTTCACTTATGACTTTCATAGGAAATAAAATAGCGAGTAAGCCGGGTGACTCTGATCACAATTTTGGGCATCGGTAAGTCTGAATATATTTTCTCGCTTCTTATTAGTATATCTATGGTAGCAATATCTGTAAAATTATTAATAGATGCTATAACTTCTCTTATTTTTAATAATGCGCTACAATATTCTATTTACTTAATAATTGTTTGCATAATTACAATAGTAATAAAAATATTTTTATTCTTATATACTAATAGATTAAATAAGAAATATAATAATATACTTCTAAAAGCGAACTCAAAAGATCACTTTAATGACTGTATTGTAACTTCATTTACATTGATATCTATTTTATTTGCTTCTCAGGGAATTTATTGGATAGATGGATTAGTTGGTCTTGGAATTGCCGTTTGGATATGTTTTACTGGTATCAAAATATTTATTGAAAGTTATAATGTACTTATGGATATATCAATTGATGAGCATACAAAAGATATTATATTAGATTTAGTACATAACTATGAAGAAATTATATCTGTAGAAAACCTATACTCTACACCAGCTGGATATAAATATATCATTATATTAACAATATGCGTAGATGGTAACATGTCAACATTTGATAGCCATAATTTAGCCGATACTTTAGAGCGAGATATAAAAGGACTAGATAATGTTTCTGATGCTATTATACATGTTAATCCGTTATAATTTTAAAGAAAAGAGTAGTAATATTATTTATATATTACTACTCTTTATTGTTAGTTTTCTTTTAATTTACGGTATTTTTCTTTTGTGGCTTGGCCACCTCTTACGTGCCGCTGTGCTTTGTTTTCATCTAAAACTTTTCGTACATCTTCATATAACATAAGATCTATTTTCTCTAATTCCTTAGTTACATGAACATGAAGATTCGTTCTAGATATACCAAATACCTTTGCAGCACTTCTTATTGTTGATTTTGTATCAACAATAAATTGAGCTTGTTCTATAATTTCTTTCCGATTTGCCATTTAAGAAAACCTCCAAATAAAATAATTATAAAGCAATGCTTTATAAAATATATTATACTATTATTTACATAAAAATGCAAATAAAATACCAAATTTAATATTATTTTTTTATTTGGTATTTTATTAATATTTATTTTTTTATCTTTTCTTTTATTTGTATTTCATCATCTTTAGCTGTTATTTTTGCAGTATCCCCAGGTTTTAGGTTTCCATCTAAAATTTCTTCTGCAAGTTTGTCTTCTATCATATTTTGTATTGCACGTCTTAAAGGTCTTGCACCATAATTCGCATCTGTTCCTTTTTTTATAATTAACTCTTTTGCTTTAGTATCTATTTCTAACTTAATATTTCTTTCACTAATTCTATTTTTTATTTGTTCAAACATAATATCAACTATTTGACTTAATTCGTTTTCAGTTAATTTATGGAAAACTATTATTTCATCAATACGATTTATAAATTCTGGTCTAAATCCTTTTTTTAACTCTGCCATTACTTCTTTTTTTGTATTTTCATATTCTTTTTGACTTTGATTATTATCTTTACCAGAAGAAAATCCCAAAGTTTTTTTGTCAGTAATTAATCTTGCTCCAATATTAGATGTCATAATAATTACGCAATTTTTAAAGTTTACTGTTCTACCATGTGAGTCTGTAAGTCTTCCATCATCTAATATTTGAAGTAACATATTTAAAACATCTGGATGAGCCTTTTCTATTTCATCAAATAGAATAACTGAATATGGTTTTCTCCTTATCTTTTCAGTTAATCCTCCTCCTTCATCAAATCCTACATACCCTGGAGGTGAACCTATCATTTTTGATGTAGAATGGCTTTCCATATATTCAGACATATCTACTCTAATAATAGAATTTTCATCACCGAATAGATTTTCTGCAAGTGCTTTAGATAATTCTGTTTTCCCAACACCAGTTGGACCTAAAAACATAAATGAACCTATAGGTCTATTTGGATCTTTTAGTCCTACTCTTCCTCTTTTTATAGCCTTTGCTACTGCAGATACTGCTTCATCTTGGCCAATTACTCTTTCATGCAAAGTCTTTTCTAAATTTTTTAATTTTTCATTTTCATTTTGATTAATTTTTTGTGCAGGTATTCCTGTGCTTGAGCTAATTACCTCTGCAATATCCTCTGATGTTATATTTCTAATATCTTTAATATTTTTGTCTTTCCATGTACTTTTTTCTTTTTCTAATCTATCTTTTTCGTTATGTTCTTTATCTCTTAATTCTGCCGCTTTTTCAAAATCTTGTACTGCAATTGCTTCTTCTTTTTCCTTTTCTAATTTTTCAATTTTTTGTTCTAATTTTTTAATTTTATCCGGTTCCGTATAAGTTTTCAATCTTACTTTAGATGATGCCTCATCAATTAAATCTATTGCTTTATCTGGTAAAAATCTATCATTAATATATCTACTAGATAATTTTACTGCAGATTCAATTGCTTCATCTGTAATTTTAACATTATGATGTGCTTCATATTTATCTCTTAAACCTTTTAATATCTCTATACTATCCCCAATACTTGGCTCATCAACTGTAACTGGTTGAAATCTTCTTTCTAATGCACTATCTTTTTCAATATATTTTCTATATTCATTTAATGTAGTTGCACCTACTATTTGGACTTCACCTCTTGCAAGTAATGGTTTTAATATGTTCGCTGCATCTATTGCCCCTTCTGCTGCACCTGCCCCAACAATTGTATGAATTTCATCTATAAATAGAATAACATCTCCTGCCTTCTTTACTTCCTTTAGAGCTTTTTTTATTCTTTCTTCGAAATCTCCTCTATACTTTGCACCAGCTACCATTCCAGAAATATCAACTGTTACAACTCGTTTGTCTTTTAATGTTTCTGGCACATTTCCTTCTACTATTTTTTGTGCTAGTCCTTCAACAACAGCAGTTTTTCCGTACACCTGGTTCTCCAATTAGACATGGATTATTTTTAGTCCTTCTTGATAGTATTTGTATAATTCTTTCAATTTCATTTTTTCTTCCTATTACTGGATCTAACTTTCCTTCTTTTGCTACTTTAGTTAGATCACTTCCAAATTGATTAAGTGTTGGTGTTGAATTGTAACTATTAGGTTTTCCTTTAGGTTTAGAACTCTCATCATTAGTATCTTCATTTATAACTTTTACAATTTCATTGTATAACTTTTGAGGATTAACATTTAAATCAAGCATTATTCTTACAGCAATACTATCTGCTTCTCTCATAATACCTATTAATAAATGTTCTGTTCCAATAAAATCTGAACCTAATTTACGTGCTTCCATGAAAGCATTTTCAATTACTCTTTTGGTTCTAGGGGTAAAACCTATAGTTTGATTACTTCTTGTTTCTCCGGTTCCAATTAGTTCTTCTATTTTTTCAAGAACTGCTTCTGATGTAACATTTTGATTTTCTAAAACTTTATTTGCAATACCTGAGCCTTCTTTTACTAACCCATATAATAAATGCTCTGTTCCTATATAATTATGTCCAAGTTCTATTGCTATTTCATTTGAAATTTCAAGAGCTTTTTCAGCCCTCGCTGTAAATTTATATGTCATATTATTATACCTCCTTTTATTTATATGTATATAAATTGTTGTTTGTAGAATAGAATTGATTTTTAAATCTGTAGGAGCGGGCCCCGTATTTATTTGTTTTTTATCGGGTGGACACAAGGCCCACCCCTACAGTGTTTGCAATTAATTTAATCTGTGGTTTACCCAGAGGGAAAATTCGGGACTGTCCTGAATTCACCGAACATGATACAAATTACAATTTATCATTCACTAATAATCTGTTTTATAACTTCTGCTCTTTTTATATCTCTGTCATAGCTATCTAATGTTTGTCCTAAATATTTTTGAAGATTAGCTGGTTTTGTATATACTTGAAGTTTTTTTACTTTTAAATCATTCATCTCTTTAATTATACCCATATCTGTTCCAAGTTTTACATCTGACAACAAATTATTGCATTCTTCTGATGAGAGCTTTCTGCTATTTACAAGTATTCCATATGATCTATATACTCTATCCTCTAATTCAATTTCTTTTTTAGTAAGTATCTTTCTTGCTAACTTTTCTTGTTCTATAACTTTGTCTGTTATTATTTTTAAATTCTTTATTATTTCTTCTTCAGAAATTCCAAGAGATTGTTTATTAGATATTTGATAAATATCTCCGTGCCACTGAAGTTCCTTCTCCATAAACTCCTCTAATATTCATATCAAAACTATTTACCGCTTCTAGTACTTTTCTTACATTTCTTGTTTTACTCAAAGCTGGTAGATGTACCATAATAGATGCTCTAAGTCCAGTACCAACATTTGTAGGACAACTTGTTAAAAATCCGTATTTATCATGATATGAATATGGAATTAATTCTTCTAATTTCTTGTCTATTTCAACTGCTAAATTTAAAGAATTTTCCAATTCTAAACCAGCTGATAGAACTTGAATTCTTAAATGATCTTCCTCATTTATCATTATACATATGTTTTCGTCATCATTAATAGCAATTGCTCCTATTTCACCTTTATTATATGCAAATTCTGGACTTATTAGATGTTTTTCAACTAATGTTATCTTTGTGATATCATCTAAATCTTTAAGCCTAATTAATTTTAACCCATATCCTAAATTAGAGATTGCACTCTCCATTACTTCTATTATTTTAATAGCATCCTTTTTTGTATACCTATTAACAAATGGATATCCCTTTATATTTCTTGCAAGTCTTATTCTTGTACTACAAACTACATCTCCGACATTACCTGACTGTAAATACCAATTTAACATTTATAATACCTCCTATTTATAAATAGTACTTTGTTTTAAATATCTATGTAAAATAGTTTGATATAATTTTTTTAAGACATCCTTTCTCACAAAAATTATCATTTCATAATAATTTTGAATTCCAAGCTTCTATCTCAAAAATTATATTTAAACTATTTTACTAATTTTTATATTATTTATCATCTAACTTTTTAATTTGATCTCTAATTTTTGCTGCATCTTCATATCTCTCATCTGCTATTGCTTTTTTCAAGTCTCTTTGTAAGTCGTCAATTTTGCTACCTTCATTTGTTGTTTTTTCATTTTTTGGGTTACTGTGGGCATCGACCTCTACAGACATATTTTTTTCATTTAATGAACTATTTAATGCTTTTCTTCCTAAATGTTTATTACTTCCGTGTAATCTTCTTAAAATACTATCTATTTTACTAGAAAACACATCATAACAGTCTGGACAACCAAATTTTCCTTGATTTATAAATTCATCATAAGTCATATTGCAATTATCGCATTTTAACTCTTTTACGCTTTGAAATAGTGGCATAAATTCAGGTGAATTATAGTCCTCATCTTCTAATAATCCACCAAAAAAGCTAGAAAAATCAATAGGCATATTAAAGTTAATATTATCTAATCCCAATTTATGACTACATTCCTCGCATAACATCATTTCTTTCTTCTCTCCATTTATAATTTCTGTATACTTTACATTAGCTTCATTTTTATTGCATTTTTGACATAGCATATTAATTACCTCCTTAAAATTAATATCTAGGGTCTATCCCTTTTGAGACAAATGTCGCATGGGGACTGTTCCTAATCTACCAAATTCAAAATCATGTTTTTGAATATACTTGCTCTTAAAGTGTCTTTCATTTCTTGTGGTACTGTAAGTACATTATCACTTGTTGCCACTTTTAAAAGTTTTGCTTCTATTTCACTTATAATGTTGTATGATAGGAAATTGCTTATAAATATATCTACTTCATTTGATGTTATTTTATCCCCCATATTTGATATTATATGCATTAAATAATTGCTTTTTGTTATATTTATTTTCTTTATTCTTATATGTCCTCCGACCTCCACGTCTACTTTCTACATAGTATCCTTGCGATGGTCTAAACCTTGTAGATATTACGTAATTGATTTGAGATGGTACACAATTAAACTTTTCTGCAAGTTCGTTCCTTTGTATTTCTATATACTCTTGTTCATCATCAAATAAGTCTTTTATGAATTCTTCTATTATATCTGTTATTTTCATATATCATGCTCACCTCTTTTTTTGACTTTGACTTTCTTTGACTATTAATATTATATCATCTTTTTATAACTTCTCAAATCATATTTACTTTATTTATAAAACTAATTCTTGTTTTATTGCTTGTTTTTATATTGTTTTCTTTGTATATCTCTTTTTTTCTTAATTTTTTATACTGATTCTATCTCTTATCCCCTATATTTGTTTAATAAAATTTTGATTAATATTCTTGAATTTCTATTTTGTACATATTTTTATTAATTTTGGAAAAACTTATTAAAGATTAAATAAATTGTAATTTGTTTGTGTGAGGGGAATTCTAGGGACTGTCCCTAAAAATCACCAATTTTGGGGATTTTTGGGACTGTCCTGAATTCCCCGAACATAAAATTTACTTAAAACAAAATCTAAATTGGGGGTTTTATGAAAAATTTAAAAAATTTGCTTACTAATATATTTTTGTATAAAGAACCTCGGAGATACTTATGAGTTCTCTCTTCCTGAAAATGGTGATGAAAATAAGTCTAATGAAAATATAAATAATGTACAACCAAGCAGTAGCCAAGCTAAGCAAAATATTTATAATAGCCTAAATGTAAATTTAGATTATATTAAGGTTAAATATAATACTCTTATAAATAGTGACATTAAACTTAGAGAATTTAAATTAAATATTAAGGGTAAAGAATACAATTCTCTACTTTTATTTATTGATGGGATGATAGATTCTGAAAGTATAAATAATTTTATATTAAGACCTCTTATGTCAAAAGATAATAATTCTGTAAAACAAAATCCCTCTGTTGTTACAAATAATATTACTGTTAGAAGAGTAAAAAAATTTAATCTAGAGGACTATATATATAATTCATTAGTACCTCAAAATACAATAAAAAAAGTGTATGATTTTGAAGAAGCTTTTTCTAGTGTTAATATGGGAGATTGTGCTTTATTTATAGATACCCTTTCTTTAGCATTTGTTATTGATGTTAAAGGTTTTGAAGCTAGAAGTATTTCAGAACCTAAAAATGAGGTTGTAGTAAGAGGTTCTCAAGAATCGTTTGTAGAGAAACTAAGAACTAATACTTCTATGATTAGAAGATTAATAAGTAATGAAAATTTAATAATTGAAAGTACTTCTGTTGGTAAAGTAAGTAAAACAAAAGTTGCTATTTGTTACATTAAAACTATAGCTAATAGTGATTTAGTTGCTGAGGTTAAATATAGAATAAACAATCTCGATGTGGATAATATTATTTCTTCTGGTCAATTAGAACAGTTAATTCAAGATAATAGTTCACTTATATTCCCTCAAATAATTGCAACTGAGAGACCTGATAAAGCTGCAAATCATATGTTAGAAGGAAGAGTTGTAGTTATTGTCGATGGAACTCCATACTGTCTTATAATGCCTGGTGTATTTATAGATTTTTTATCATCTCCAGAAGATGTTAATTTAAGATTTCAATATGCAAATCTATTAAAAATAATTAGAATTTTTGCATTTATTATAACCTTGTTTCTACCTGGCATTTACGTCGCTATTACTAATTATCATACTGAGCTACTGCCCACAGAGCTTTTATTTACAATAGCCGCCGCTAGGAATACGGTTCCTTTTCCTGTTATATTTGAAATACTTTTAATGGAGTTCTCTTTTGAGTTAATTCGAGAGGCAGGTCTTAGAGTTCCTACCCCTATAGGTCCAACTATTCGGAATTGTAGGTGCATTAATACTTCGGGGAGGCATCGGTAAGTGCAAATTTAGTAAGCCCAATTTTAATAATTATAGTAGCAATTACTGCAATTTGTTCATTTGCAATTCCTGACTTTTCTCTTGGATTCACTTTAAGAATTCTTAGATTTCTATATATTATATTAGGATATATTGCTGGATTCTTAGGAATTGCTATTGGAATATTTGTACAACTTGCTATACTTGCAAATAGTAAATCTTTTGGTGTTGCATATTTAGCTCCATACTTACCAGTTACAAATTTAAATACTGATGCATCTTACTTTGTTCCTCCTATGTGGAATAGGAAAAAAAGAGCAGATTTTTTAAATACAAAGCAACCTAAATCTCAAGGGAAAATAAGTATGAAATGGAAATTTTGGAAAGGAAATAAATAATATATGAATTCATTGCAAAAAATAGGAAAATTTGAGGCAATCGCATTAATTATTATGATTACAATTAATCAAATAATTTTTAATCTCCCAAATACAATTATTATGAATACAGGATCTTCTGCTTGGCTTAATGTAATTTTTGTTAGCATAATTGCTATCTTGTTTTGTTTACTAATTTGTAAATTGTTTAAAAACTTTCCTACTCAAGATATTGTAGATGTTTCTGAATATTTAGGTGGTAAAATATTAAAATTAATTGTTGGAATATTATATATATTATTTTTTATTTTTATAGCAAGTATTTTCTTAAGATATCTATCAAGTAGTTTAAAACTTATATATTTTGAAAAAACACCTATTGTTTTTTTATTGATATTATTTCTAATTCCAGTAGCTTTTGCAGTCAAATTAGGAATTAAACCAACATCACAAGTTAATCTTATACTTACACCCATAGTTTTATTAAGCATGATTATAATACTTTTTTCAACAGTTAAAGATTTTGTTCCAGAAAGGATTTTACCTATATTTGGTTTTGGAATAGATAAAACATTTTTAATTGGATTAAATAATATTTTTACATTTGCTTGTTTTGGATATCTTTATTTTTTAATACCTATTCTTAAAAATCCAGAAGATTTTAAAAAAATAGCAATCACTTCTACTATAGTTTCTGCAATATACCTGTTTCTAAGTGTTATATGCTTACTTATGCTATTCCCATTTGTTGCTTTTTCGGATGAAATGCTTTCTATATATTTACTTACAAGATTAATTGAATTTGGAAAATTTTTTCAAAGAATTGACGCTATTTTTATTTTTATTTGGATATTATCAACTTTTTCTTTTTTAAGTATAACTGCAGAATTTATATCTAGAATTTTTAAAAAATTAACTAAAATAAAAAATCATAAAGAAATGAGTTTTAGCATATGTAGTATAATTTTTAGTATTGCTCTTATATTTAATGGTATATCAGACATGAAATATGTGCAAAATGTATTATTAAAATATATTGTTATTTTAGTTGTTTTTGTAATAAGTTTAATAATTTTAATATTAGCAAATTTAAAGAATAAAAGAAAAAAAGTACTATGAAAGAGGTTTTTATGAAAACAAAAATAATAGCTATTTTACTAATTATAATATTTTGTTTATTTACCTTAAGCGGTTGCTATGATGCTGAAGGTTTAGAGGCATTAGCTTATGCTGTTGCAATTGGTATAGATAAAGGTGAAAGTGATCAAATAAGAATTAGTCTTCAATTTGCTATACTTAGTAATAGTTCTGGTGGCAGTGGTGGAAGCAGTAGTCAATCACAAGAATCTACTGTTACTACTGTTGACTGCGCATCTATTGATTCTGGTATTGCTTTGGTAAATAGCTATATAAGTAAAAAAGTTAACCTTTCCCATTGTAAAGCTATTGTTATATCTGAAGAACTGGCCTATGAGGGTATTTCAGAATATATATATACATTAGTTAACAATTTAGAGCTTAGACCTAATTGTAATATTATAATTAGTAGGTGTAAAGCTTCTGATTATTTAGAAAATTCTCAACCAACTCTTGAAAGTGTATCTGCAAGATACTATGAATTTACATTAAATTCTAGTGAATATACTGGATTTACTGAGAATGTTCAATTATCAAACTTTTATTCCGATATGCTTAGTAGTACAAGTCAAGCGCATGCAATATTAGGAGGAATTAATACAGATGCAACACATGAGACTCACTCGGATCTACCATCATATGATACTGAAGGTTCATATAAGGCGGATGAGACGCCAATAAAAAGTGAAACTGGACTTGAAAACATGGGTATAGCTGTATTTAAAAGTGATAAATTAGTTGGTGAATTAACTGGCATGGAATCATTATGTCATTTACTAGTAGTTAATAAATTTGAAAGTGCAATGATTAGCATTCCTAATCCTTATGATACAAATTCTGTAATAAGTCTATATATAACTTATGCTAAAAAACCTAAAACTTCTGCTAAACTTATAAATGGTACTCCATATATTGAGTGTAATATTAGCCTTACAGGAAGTATACTATCTTTAGATGAAGATTTAAATTATTCAGATGAAAATACTTTAAAAATCATAGAAGATTATGCTAACTCCTATATGGAGCAAAATATATCATCTTATTTATATAAAACATCCAAAGAATTTAAATCTGACATTGGAAATTTTGGAAGACATGTAATTAGTAATTATTCTAATTGGGATAATTGGATAGAATCTGATTGGTTATATAATTATGAAAATGCATTTTTTTCAGTAAATGTTAATACTTCTATACAAAGTAGTCAGTTATATACCAAATTATAAATTGATTAAATGGAGGAGTTTATGAGAATTTTAGTCATTATATTATCAATAATAATATTTATAAAAACTGTAAGTTATGGAATTTACGAATTAAAAGATAACAATAAAGTTGGTGGAATCACCGTAATTGTTGTTGCCACACTGGCTCTAATACTGCCTAACTTGATGATATTGATAAGAGGCGTTTAAATCTTAACAAATAGTGAAAAATGAATGTGAAAAAATTGGCTTTTATGAAAGCCAATTTTTTATTTTACAACATATATAATAATCCTAAAACAATTGTAAGTATTACAAATACTATTCCAAGTATTATAGTCCATCTTTTTAGTTTTCCTTCTTTTGTTCTTCCTTTATTTTTCTCATAAAAGCTTGATGAACTTCCTCCTACTATTGCTCCTGATGCTCCCTCATCATCTTTTGATTGCATTAAGCATATTACTATTAATACTAAACAATTTATTACATAAACTACTGTTACAATATTTTTTAATATATTCACTTTGATTTACCTCCGAATTAATTTGACTAATATATTTTAGCATAATCAAATTTAAATTGCAAGATTATTTTGCAGTCTCTTTAAATTTTATCATTTTTACTAAATAAATTGTTGTTTGTAGAATAGAATTGATTTTCAAATCTGTAGGGGCGGGCCTTGTGTCCGTCCGTATTTATTTGTTTTTTATCGGGTGGACACAAGGCCCACCCCTACAACATTTGCAATTAATTTAATTCTGCGGGTCGCCGAGGGCGGCGACCCCTACAACGTCTGCAATTAATTTTATTCTGTGGGTCGCCGAGGGCGGCGACCCCTACAACATTTGCAATTAATTTTATTCTGTGGGTCGCCGAAGGCGGCGACCCCTACAGTGTTTGCAATTAATTTAATTCTGTGGTTTACCCAGAGGGAAAATTCAGGACAGTCCCAAAAATCCCCAAAATTGGTGATTTTTAGGGACAGTCCCTAGAATTCCCCTCATACAAATTACAATTTGTTTGATAATTTTATCCTTTTTGTGTATAATGTTTTTATGAAAAAGATAATAGTTGATAAAAAATATGATGGAAAAAAATTAAATACTTTTTTATTAGATAATTTTAATGGGCTAACTTTAAATACAATTTATAAAGCGCTACGAAAAAAGGACATTAGAATTAATGACGTAAAAATTAACGAAAATTGCATTATTAATACTGGCGATGAAATAACTTTATTCATTACAGATGATTTATTATATAAAACATTTGATTTAAATATTGTATACGAAGATGATAATATTATAGTTGTTAATAAACCTACAGAAATTGAAGTTGTGTCAAGCAATGAAGATGAAATAACTCTTACTAAAATTCTTCAAGAAAATTTTAGCTCTAAAAGTTTCCCTTATCCTTGCCATAGATTAGATAGAAATACATATGGCTTAGTAGTTTTCGCAAAAAATAAAAAAGCTTTAGAAATTTTGCTTGATAAATTTAAAAATATGGAAGTTGAAAAGCATTATAAATGCACAGTTTATGGTATTCCTAATATAAAAAAAGATACTTTAGTAGCTTATCTATTTAAGGACAGAAAAAAATCTTTAGTGTACATATCTGATGAAGCAAAAAAAGGTTATCAAAAAATAATCACATCATATAAGGTGTTATCTGAAAACTTAGAAAATAATACTTCTATTTTAGATGTTACTCTTCATACAGGAAAAACCCATCAAATACGTGCACATCTTGCACATATAGGATTTCCAATAATAGGTGACCGGAAAATATGGGCTAAATAATATAAATAGAAAATTTAATAAAAAAACTCAAGAACTATGTAGCTATAAAATTAAGTTTAATTTTAAAACAGACGGCGGAATATTAGAATATTTAAATGAGAAAGAAATAAAATTAAAATAATTTTTCTAAGTTTTTCATATATTCATTTACAACTTCTTCTTCTACCCTTCCTACTCTAAACATAATATTTTCGTTCTCAATTTTATATATTACATCTGTTTTAACAATACTATCTCTATGCAATTTATTTAATTCATCCTTTAATAATAATTTATTAGTATCGAATTTTAATTTCTCTAAATGAGATGATATTAACATAGCAAAATACTCAATCGGAACAGCATAATTATCTTTTTCTACAATTACAAATAAATGTCTTGCCCCTTTATTACCATTCTTATATTTATATTCTTTTACAAAAACTATATCTCCCTTATTGTATTCTCCATAAATTTCTGTTTCTTCTTTTAAAAAGCTTTTTTCATCACCTTTATGCCATTCTTCCTCAGCAGGAAATTCTTTAAATGCCTCTTGTGCATCTTTTATTCTATTGCTTTGTTTTAATTTCTTTATAAATTCTTCTTTTTCCATTTTTTACTTCCTCTCATTATTATTTTATTATATAAAAACAGCTTTGTCAACCAATTTGACAAAGCTGTTTTTTTCTTTAATATATTAGTTATTCTTCAAAAAATGTTTCAAATTCTTCTGCTGAAATTATTTCTTTTTCTAATAGTATTTCAGCAACTGCTTGAAGTTTATCCATGTGTGCTAATATTATCTCTTGTGCTCTTCTATATGCTACATCTATTAATGTTTTTACCTCAGCTCCTACTGCATCATCTATATTTTCTCCGAATATTTGTCTTTCATATGGATCCTTTTGTTTTAAATATATTGGTCCTATGTCATCACTCATTCCGTATACTGTTACCATATCTCTTGCTATATTTGTTGCTACTTCTATATCATTACTTGCTCCTGTTGAAATATCATTTAAAGCAATTTTCTCTGCTGCTCTACCACCAAGTAATGCTACTAGTTTCTCTTCCATCTCTGTTCTAGATACATAATATTTATCTTCGTTTGTTTTATACATTGTGTATCCACCTGCAAGTCCTCTTGGTATTATAGATACCTCTTTTACATCAAACTGCGTCTCTAAAAATCTGCTTACTATTGCATGACCTGCTTCATGATATGCTGTAAGTCTTTTATCTTTATCTGAAATAACCCTACTGTGTTTTTCAAGTCCAACTGTTACTTTTTTAACTGCGTCATCTATGTCTTGCATTTGTATTTTTTTATGTTTTTTTATTGTAGCTATTATTGCCGCTTCATTAAGCACATTTGCAAGCTCTGCCCCAGTAAATCCTGCAGTATCATTTGCAATAGACTCAAAATCTATATCTTTTGCAAATTTCTTATCTTTTCCATGTATTTTAAGTATTGCTTCTCTTCCTTTTGCATCAGGTGATGCAACTGTTATTTGTCTATCAAATCTACCTGGTCTTAAAAGTGCCTTGTCTAGCATTTCTGGTCTATTTGTTGCAGCAAGTACTATTACAGTTTCATTTGTATCAAATCCATCCATCTCTACTAGTAATTGGTTTAATGTCTGATTATTTTCACTCTCCGCCCCAGATGCACTTGTTCTTCTTGCTCCTATTGCATCTATTTCATCTATAAATATTATACAAGGAGATATCTTTTTTGCTTTTTCAAATAGCTTTCTTACTCTTGATGCTCCAAGTCCTGCAAACATTTCTATAAATTCTGATCCACTCATTGATATAAATGGAACTCCAGCTTCTCCTGCTATTGCTTTTGCAATTAATGTTTTACCTGTACCTGGCTTTCCGCAAAGTAAAATTCCTCTTGGAATTTTTGCACCCATATCATGAAATTTCTTTGGTTCTTTTAAGAAATCTACTATTTCAATTAACTCATTTTTTTCTTCATCTAAACCTGCAACATCTTTAAAAGTTATATGTGTATTTTCACTTTTATCTGCGTCATATACTTTCCCTTTATCGCCTAATCCTTGCATTTTAAAGATAAGAACAAATAGTATTACAATCATGATTGTTGGAAGTAAAGATAAAAGTGTTTCAGATATTTTTAATAGTACATTTGTTGGATTTTGAATTAATTCTATTTCATTCCCATTTTTTACTTGTTCTTGTATTAATTCTATAAAAGCTTGTGTACTTGGAACTATTGTAGTTTTCTCTTTCTCCACATTTTTTAGTTTTACTTTAGCTGTTGTACTTCCAACTGACATCTCTATTTTTTCTACTTCTTTGTTATCAATTTTTTTAATTAGCTCAGTATATGCAAGTTCTGCCTCTTCTTTGTTTTCATCTTTATTATTTATAAATAGTATTACACCTATTACTGCACTAATACAAATTACTGCTACTATACAAAGTATTGTATAATATAATTTATTTTTGTTTTTTTCTTTATCTTTCATTTTTCCTCCTCGTATAATGAACATATAGTTCATTATATATTTTTTTATTTTGAATCTTTTTATATAATGTCTATATAGACT